>PLLA01000032.1 GCA_003140835.1 Candidatus Tumulicola scandinaviensis
CATTTTGGGTGCCCGCCGAGGCCTTTTTTTCGAGATCGACCGACGCCCAGGCCCGTGTACAACAATGAGCATTTCGCAGATGAGCGCTTACTCGCCGGTATTTTTGGGTAAATAAGGGCGTGATTGACCGCAAGAGCATCCAAGGTGGCGAACCTCACTGATGGCGTTTGCCCGCGTCTGAACCACGGTCTTGGCTCTATTTTTCACCTCGTTGGTGGCGGCGGGGTGCGCTCATCATACGGATCCCGTTCACGAGCTGAATTCTGAAATCGCGCCCTTTACGCACTCTCGGGACCAGGCCGTCGAACTTGTTACCACCTCCAAGCATTCGTTGGGCGCATCCGATTTGAACTCACTGGCGGTTAGCTATGGGGCGCTTCAGGAAAAGGGCGACGCCCACGCCGCTTTCCTAGTCGAAGTGATTAGTGACGCATCATTCAATGGCGACAGAAATGCTAAATACGCCTCAAATCTCACTCAGGCGATCAAAACTTTCAATAAGTCATTCGCATCCGTGAGCGCGCTAACCAGACTGGTGCGACGGTGCAAAGCGCGTGGATACCGGCCTTTTCAGACTCGATAACAGCCTACTGGGCGCAGTATCACACGGCGATGGCGGCGATTTCGCCACAAATGATGGCTGACTTGATAAAACAGCTAAAGGCCGAAACGGTGTGGCCTAACTACGAAAATATTGCCACCGAACCCATTTCTGCGCCAACCCGCACAAGACGGCGCTTCCCACCTGATCGTGTGAAGAAGCTGGAGAGTGGCCGTGCGCGAAATGAACCGAGTGATCCGTAGCGCATCGGACGAAGCCGTCTACCGAGCTGGCACCGCGTATGAGGCGGTTAACGCGATTGCAAAACTGCTCGCGGCAGCTTCTCGGAGGCGTTCGAGCCCTAGTAATGAACGCCCTAGCTTTTCTCGAATCTTGGAAGTCTAGCGGCTGCCACCTTAGTGGCCTGCTCGTGGATAGGGCACAGCTCCATCCGAAACTTGTTTCCTGGGATCATCTGCCCCGCGCAGCCACATGCGACCTCGACAATAATCGGGCCGCCGTCACGCATGGACTCCATGACCTTGTATCCGCGATAGAACGGGTTGTAGTCATCAAGAACAACCGTTTTCTTCATGCTTCCAAGGATAGCAGACCAAACGCCTTGGCGGGCTCTGGTGCTTGCGAGATCGCGGACTACCTGGCTACTCCGCCCTGGTTACCCGAGGCAGCGGAGGCGGGGGCTTAGACTCCCCAGCAGCAGAAATGCTGATCCAATACTTAGGCAGGTCATCCTTGCCATAGTTTCGCGGTGGTCTCTGGCCTCCGGGACCGCCGTAATGAAGTGCCAATCCCGTCAACCCATAACGTCCCGGTGCCGCCGTTTCTGGAACGGGACCATGTAAGACATAGTCGTGGGGCTTGGCCGCGCTCGGCTTAGAGGGGTCGGAGCGCGTTTTTAGCACGGTTTGCGGCGCTTCTTCGGCGTTAACGGGTCCTGTTAGTTCGGCCATAAGGTAGTCGGTTGGGGCGAGGGCCGGTGCGCGGAGTATGATCGTGAAGTCGCCGCCGACCGAGTAAGTATCCGATGCCATTTCACTAGCATATCAGAGCAAGCGACATTGCCCCGCTTCGGGCTCATTTGGGCCAAATATATAATTTCCTAAATTTTCACGGCGACGGGCGCGACGGCGAGTTACGCGCTTGGATCAGAAATGCCCCCTCCCAGACTTGGGAGTGAACGGCGATACCCTGTAGCACGATCCGTTCAAATCGTATAGTCCCAGTGCTTGGAAGCTACCCACGTCCATAACACGATGGCCCTTTTTGATTATTTGGAGCATCTGAGCGGGTTTCGGTGCCTAAGACGGATCGCTAGAAACCGTGGATTTGGAGCGCGACATTCTGTCGAAGAAATGGGCGCGAGCATCTCGCACGGCTCGAAAGTACCCAACGGCATTTGGTTCCGCATCTGCGGCCGAAGCGAGGATCAGAACGACGAGGCCGTTCTAGCGGAACTTCGAGCGAAAGGCTCCGACTTGACGAAAGCCACGGACGTAGTGTTCTATCTCTACATTCCTGTGCTGCGTGATGCCCACACCGCAGCGACGGCGCTTAAAAAGCATGGCTACACGGTAGAAGTTCAGGAACCTCTTGGCAAGTTATCAGACGGATCCTATGAGTCTCGATATTCGGTAGTCGCTCATATCGAAGAGGTTCCGTCTCTGGAGAACCTTCGAATGAATCGTGCTCTCTTCAAGACTCTGGCCCGGCAATATAAGGGCGAGTATGACGGATGGGAAGCGGCCATCGCTCAGTAGACTAAATGTCGAAGTGTTAACGTCGGCTGAAACTTGACCCACTTGGGGGTAGGATCGCCGGTTTAATTTTGACCCACCTTAGGCGCGAGTTTTGCCGCGGGCAGTTTGATTCCCGCCTTCTTTCGCTCGCCTAGCCGATAGCTCTCGCCGCTGATCGTCGCGATGTGCGCGTGATGCAGCAGCCGATCAAGCATCGCAGCCGTCATCGTCGCGTCGCCGGCGAACGTCGTATCCCACTGCGCGAACGGCAAGTTGCTAGTGATGATTACTGACCCGTGCTCGTATCGTTGTGCGATAACTTGGAAGAAGTGGCTGGCTTCTTCGCGAGAGAACGGCAGATAGCCGACTTCGTCGATGATCAGTAGCTTGGGTGCTTGGATCGCTCTACGGATGTATTCCTTGAGCCGCCCGTGCCGATAGGCGGCAGCGAGTTGCAGCATGAGATCCGCCGCCGAGACAAAGCGCGTCTTGATTCCGGATTGCGTCGCCTTGTAGCCGATCGCGATGGCCAGATGTGTCTTGCCGACGCCGCTCGGCCCCAGCAACACGACGTTTTCGGCGCGTTCTATGAACGCAAGTGATGTCAGCTCGTTAATCATCGATTTTGGAGTTCCAGTCGCGAATCCGAAATCGTACTGTTCGAGCGTCTTGACTGCTGGAAAGCCGGCGGTCTTGGTAAGCTGGACGCGGCTACGCTCTTGCCACTCTCGATGCTCGGCTTGGAGCAGCCGCTCGAAGAACTCTCGGTAGCTCCATTCCTTGCGCACTGCCTCTTCAGCGACATGGGCCAGATGCGTGGCCATGGTACCAAGGGCGAGCCTTTGGCAAAGGTCATCAACGCGATCGAGATCGATCATGCGCCGACCTCCTGGGCAACAAGATCGTAGACCGACAGTGGATGTTGTAGCGATTCGATCGGCACCGGAACGGCGATGGCTCCCGGCGCCGGCGTGGTAAGTTGCCGCCCGCCATAAGGCAGCGGCAACGGGCGCAGGGCTGGTCGCTCGATCGTAAAGCGGTCTACAGGGCGTTCTTTGAGCGTCGCATGAATGCGACAGTTGGCGACTTCGTCGAGCCATGGCCGTACTTGACGGTTGGCTAAGGCGACGTCGACGAGATCGGTTCGCTCGGCTTGCAGCGGATTGAAAAACGATTCACGCAGGTAGCGATGGAATCGTTCAACTTTGCCCTTGGTCTGCGCGCGATATGGCGAGCAGAGTTTGACGCGCAAGCCGTAGTGTTTGACGAAATCAAGCCAAGCCTTCTGATAGCGATGAAGGCCCTCGCCATAAGCGTTCCGTTCAATAACGATCGTCTTGGGATTGTCGCAGAGCACGTGCATGGGAACGCCGCCGAAATACTGCAGAGCACGTTCTAAGCACGCAACCAGTGTTACGCCGCTTTCATTACTCGTGAACTCGACGTATGAGTAGCGCGAGAATCCTAACTCGGCGGTAAATGCACGCAGCGGCAGTTCGCCTCGTCGGAAAACCACAAAATCAATTTGCAGTTGCTGACCGGGTTCGGTCTCAAAACGCACCACCGGCTCGTCCGGCGGTGCCGCCCGAATCTCGCAAAGGTACTCTTTGAGCTGAGTGATGCCGCCCTCATAGCCCTTAGCGCGGATTTTCCGCAATAGCACTGTCGCTGGCAGTCGGATCTTGCCGGCCGCCTCGATGCGCTCTTGCAAGTAGCCCTTGTGTGCGTCGATTTTGGTCGGGCGGGACTGACGTGGCCCGTACTGGCCGTCGCTCTTGCCCGCGAGGATCGCACGGATCGTATTGCGCGCAACGCCGGTCTCCCGAGCGATCGCGCGGATCCCCTTACCCTGCCGATGCAGGACCTGTATCTCCACCTGAAGCTCCTTTTGCAACATGCGAACGTAGTTCGCCAAGGTTCGGGTGGGTCAATTTTCAACCGGCGGGGTGGGTCAATTTTACTCCGGCGCTAACATCGAAGCGCAATCAGCCAAGCCACGGTGCGCTCCGGATAACCTCAAACTTATTGGCCGGTAGTCGAACCCAAACTCGCGGAATCCAGGCGATACCGCCCGTTACCGAAGAGTGTTAATCCGTCAGGCTATTCCGTCGCACTGCTTCCCCGATCGTTCCTACCGACCCCAACCAGCTTCCTACCCGTCCGTGACAGAATGTGACACGGACCGGTGGTATACATTGGTTTCGTGGCAACGCCAACGGGATTCGAACCACTGCTCGGGGGTTCCGGAGAGTCCCGTTCGCTACCGAATAGTGTTATTCTGCAAGGCTTTTTCACCGCTCTCGCTCCCGAGCGGTCCCGTCCGTTTCCGGCCTTTCCCGACCGCTCCGTTAGAAAATGTTAGACGAGCCCGGTCCCCTTGTGTTATGTGTCCGAGCCCGGAAGACCGGCGATTAAAGCGGGGTTGGCTTTTCGCCTTGTGTGCAGTCCGGCAATGCAAAGCGCGCCTGGCTGATACGAGCGCCCTAAAGGACTTCCAAAAACTGCGAGACGCCCGCAGCCTACCCCTCGGACGCGTCGTGTCGTTAAACCCTTACTCAGGGTACGGAATTGTTACCCCGCCAGATCGGGACTAAACAGCCCGGAATGCAGAGTGGACCGGTAATTGATCCAGTCCCGGACGAGGTAGACTAACCCTCGCCTCGTTCCGTTCCGATGGCTTCATCCAGCGAGCCGAATCTCGGCCATATCTTGTCAAATCTTACAGTACGGAACAGCTTCTCAATATTCGGAGAAGTGATGACCAGACGCGCGTGGGTAAAGCCATGCTTTAGAACGCGTTTTTGGTCCATCACGGCGAGCTTGCCGAGACACGTTGAGTCCATGTATGTTACGGCGCTCAGGTCAGTAACCACCCGCGGATGCTCGAGCGCCGGCGCAAGAGCTAGCTCCAACTCGTCTTTGAGGGAAATATCCCATTCCGGGCTTTCGAGTTCAATTACAAGCGTCGAGTTGCTCATAGTGTGTCTCTCCGAGAAGACCGCTTGAGCCGGTGCGACTAGCCGCGCGTATCCTGTTGGGATTAGCCTTACGCTCCTCGAGCAATAAGCCTCCAAAAGTTCAGGACCTTTTACCTGACGACGAAGAGGTCCCCTGGGGCGCAGTCGCCAGCTCGAACGCCCTAACCCGCCGCCGCGCTTTGTTCCGATCGCTGCCAGCGACGCCGCCCGGGGCGGCGAAAGCCGACTCTTACTAAGAGTCAGTCTCGATTTCGCATGATTTGCTATGCTCATTCATATTTGATCGAAGATCTCGGACGCAGAAAGCGATCACACCGACTAACTCACGTCGCTCCGTAGAGACGGCGGCTACGTCTTAGTTGTCGAAGTGTAATCGCCGATGCGTCTGGTACCGTCCGAGTCATATTAGAGCATATCTCGTGCTGTAACCGGGCTCATCTGGCGCACGCAGGCTAGCATCCTGCCACGAAACGCGGGCCGAGTCGAGATGGTGCGAGAGCGACCGCTATAACACGATAGCGGCCGCTCTTTTTGCGCCGTCTCGAGGGTTCGGAGCCCTTTAAGCTTACCGTGATGCGTTAGCGGCAGACAACATGGACTTTGTTAAACGTCAAGACGATATTGCCCATACTATCGACGCTAAGATCGACCTTAACGTGCGCACGAACGCCCGCATCCGGTCCGCTGCCGACTGCTACTCCGTCGCCCACGCCGACGCCGGTTAAGGTGCCGCCGTTCGGAATCTCGACTTGAGCGTTGCCCACGCCTTTAAACGTGTACGCGTCGCCAGCTGAGTCGGTTGCGGTGAGCCCGTCTAAGGTCGTATGGACCGCTACTTTCGTTTGCTTTTGTTGGATCACCGTGTGCGCACGATAAGCCATTTGGCCACCGAAAGTGAGGTCGAGACCCCCGGGGCACGGCACCGACTCCGTAACGGCCGGAATCGTAAAGCTACCTTGTGAGAACTTTCCATTATTATCGGGGGACACGGGGGCTGGTGCGCCCGCTATGGGCACGCTCGCGGATGAGGATGTGCCGCTTCCGCCGCTGCACGCTGCGAATAAGACGGTGGCCGCAAGCGCTGGAAAAACTAGGCGAAGATGTGACATTGAGAGCTCCTTACATGACAGAGGAATTGCATTAGTCTTCAGGTCCAGTTGACGATTGGCTTAAGAAGTGGCGTGCGGAATATTTCGTCCGGATATGGATGAACTTTATCCGCTGTTGTGAAAAGTTGAATAAGTCAGAAAGATCGTTCGCACGAGCATCGGTCGTATTGAGGGAGGGTAAGCCAAACGTCTCCTCGGTAAACTTTAAGATGCTTCCGAACTCGTACTGTACGTGCGACACGTAGTGGCTTTTGGCGTACGGCGAAACGATGACCAGTGGAACGCGAAAGCCCAGCTCGTACGAGTTATACACGGTTGGCGTAACGTGGTCGTAAAATCCGCCCCAATCGTCCCACGTAATGAGGATCGCAGTATTGTTCCAGTATTGGCTGTTGCCGATCGCGTTCACGATCGAGCCGACCCATGATGGGCCCGAGCCGTCGGTCGATCCAGGATGGTCGGACGCCTGCCTGGTCGGCGTAACCCAGACGACATCCGCCAGTTGGTTGTTTGCAATATCGGTGAGTATTTGGGACGATGGCGTGACCACGTTCGCGGCCATCTCTGCCGGATTCGACCAAATCGAGTAGATGGCGTCAACGGCGTTCCAAATCCCCGCGCCGGACTTGCTTTGATAATACTTCCAAGTTACGCCGGCAGCGTCCATCTCGTTCATGATGGACTGTCGTTTGAAGCACGGGTACATTCTCAGATTCAGCGGCTCCGTACCTTGGGGAGTAATTACTTGGACCAGCGATCCTTGCGGAGAATCGCAACCACCGGATCCGACGGGGGCCGGGTTGCTCGCCGCTTTGTTCGCAGAGCCGTCACTCACCGTGGAGGTGCCGCTAACCAGGTATTGATGAGCGGGAAAACTCGGGCCCTGATTGCTTTGGAAAAAGTTATCAGCAAATGCGTACGTTTCAGCCAGGCTGTAATACGGGCCGACGTCACTCTGGGGCACGTAGGAAAATGCTGAATCCTTCGGACACGTGCCGGTGCACAGCTCCTGGTCGAATCCGTTCATTGCGCCGTTGGCATACTCGGTAATCCAATTGGGGTGGCCATGCCCCAAATCGTAGGGCGCTGCGAGAGATTCCGGCTGAAGTTGGATGCGACGATTGCCATGCGACGCGGGGCCGTACGACTGCGTGTTTGCACCGGGCAGAAACTGAAACAGATCATCGACGCTGCGATTTTCTTGTACGATAATCACGATGTGCTGTATCGCCGACTGACTGGTGTGGCCGCGCAGTCGGACGGTCCGAGTCAGCGTGTTAGTGCGTTGCTGGCTATAGCCACCCGCAATACCTCCCGAAAAGGCTTGGTCGCAGCTGCAAAGCGCAAACGCACAAAGAAGGGGAAGGACCCGGTGGCGCATATTCATGACCGAACACCTCATCGGGCTGTAGCGATGTCTAGCGTTCCCCTAGTCTTTGCAGAGCATACCTCCCCGCCTGTGAACCTATGCTACAGTTTGTGACACAGTTGCTGACACAGTTTCAAAACCCCATACCCGTGAGTGTTTTCGCACTACAGGAAGCGAGCGATGCGGCGCTTGCTGCCGACACCACCGTGGCCGCCAACGCGGAGTCGTACCGCACGAATGGCGCAATCAACGAGCTTTCGGGATTCACTCCCAGCGAAATCGCAAAAGGACGTCCGATGGCCCGAAACCACGTGCGCTCGGTGGAATATATAGGCGGTGCCGCGCCCAAGGTATTCGAACGAGTGGCCTGCTCGCAAGGCGGCCGCGGTTGCTTGCGAACATCCCATAGGTCGAGAAGTGCGAACGAAACGATAATTAGCGGACGTGTGGGACATGCGGCCCTCCGCTCATAATGTTGCCGAAACAGATGAAAAAAAGCCTGAAACCGCACTAGCGCATTTAGCGGCCCGCGATTCCGCCACGATCGCGTTCGTCGCTATTCCAGAGGCGCCAATACGGTAGGGTCGATGGCCATGGCTACCGCTTGATCCTCGCTCCACGTCGCTCCCCGTGCCATTAGATCACGAAGCTTTTGGTCTCCAAGGTCGTCGCGAAGCGCGCGAAGCATTCGCTTGTACTCTTGTCTTTCAGTGTGCTCGCGTCCCGCTTCTAACAAGGCGAGCCGTGCATCGACGAAACCAAGTAACATTGCAGCGCGTTCGTGACTCTGTTGAGGGCGCGGGTCGTTCGCGTACGAACGCAACGACTCTACTGCGGCAACGTGCTGCAACGCGTATGCCGTCAATACCGTGCCTCCAACGTATCGTGCCGCCATTAAAGCACGCGACGAATATTCGTCCGCTTCCTCGTAGCGACCGAGAGCCAACAGATAGGCCGCCATATTACACAAGTCGTTCGCGACTGACCGGCGATTGTGCGTAACTTCATGGCCATGCAGTGCTTCTAGCGCACGATGCAACGCTGCATTGCCGTCACCGGCCGCAAACTCTACCTCTGCCAAATGACCGGCAATCGAGGCGGCTGGACGTTCAAGCCCGAGCGCCAGGTATATCGTTAGAGCCTCGTCGTAAAAGACGCGCGCGGCGGAAACGTCGCCTCGCCGTGAACGAGCGGTTCCAAGATCGCCGAGAATAAGGGCTTGAAGTCTTTGATTGCCGGCTTCTCGAGCAATTCCCAAGGCTTCGTCGAGCAGCACTTGACCATCTCCACCACGATAAAGTGCGCTTAAGGCACTCCTGGCCGCCTGTTTTGCACGGGCAACTTGTAACCGGTCCGCACCCATCTTTAGAAGTGGCAACGCGTGTTTAGCAGCGCAAAGCGACGCCTTGTACTCTCCGAGCGCGCCTGAGAGTTCGGCATCTGCGAGGTGCAAAAGACCGGCAACTGGCACCGGGGTTTCGTCGTCAATGGCCTCGATGGCTAGCCGAGTCCAGCGTCGGCCTTCGACGGGCGATAGGGAGTACCAGACTCGCGCTAATGCCGCCGCCAGACGGCGCCCCGTGGGAACATCGCGTCGCTGTAATAGGGACCATTCTAGCGCCGCCCGGTAGTTATCGAGCTCCGCTTGCGCTCGACCGAACCAGAGGAGCTCTCTGCAATCGTACCAATCGTGGTCGAGGCGTTCGCCCGCAACCAAAAAAGCTCGTGCGTGACGCTGAGCGAGCCGCTCGCGCTCGCCGCAGGCGGTCAGCCGCTCAACCCCATACTGGCGCGTCGCTTCAAGAAGGTGATAGCGCGCCTCCCCGCGCGAGAAATCGACCATGACGAGCGACCGGTTAACCAAGGACGTCAGCAGTTCTAATACGTCGTCCTTGCCGATCTCACCGCCGGTGCACACCGCGGTCGCGCTTTCCTGCGTGAAGCCGCTAGCAAATGTAGAGAGACGATCAAAGAGAACGCGCGGTTGTGATGAAAGCAGTGTATAGCTCCAATCGATCACGGCTCGCATCGTTTGATGCCTGAGGGGCAGCGCATTTCCGCTTAATTTTAGCACCTCGAACGCGTGCTCGAGCTGCTCGGCGATCTGCTTGGGTGAGAGGACCGTCGAGCGCGCCGCCGCCAATTCGATTGCAAGTGGCAGGCCGTCGAGGCGTCGGCAGATGTCGATGATATCCATCACGTTCTCAGCATTTACCGCAAACCGAGAGTCCGCGGCCCGAGCACGATCGGCGAAAAGTGCCACGGCTTCGTATGTCATTGCATGCTCGGCTGACGTCGTTCTCTGCTGAGGCACGGCTAACGGAGGTAAGCGATAGACGCGTTCTCCGGCAATGTTCAATGCTTCGCGCGAAGTAACCATGATAGCGACGCTCGGACATTCGCGAAGCAGCGAGCCCACCATCGTGCGCGCCTGCGCCATGACATGTTCGCAGTTATCGAAGATGATCAACAGGCGCTTCCGCTGGAGATAGGCGAGTAATGTCTCCAACAAGGGTAGTCGCGATGATTCCTGAACGCGCAACGCCCCTGCGAGTGCGTTTGCCATGAGGTGCGGATCCTTGAGGGGCGCGAGCTCGACGAAACAGACGCCGTCGTGAAACTGGTAAACCAAGTGCTTGGCGACCTCGATGGCGGCACGAGTCTTCCCGGCGCCGCCGGTTGCGACGAGGCTGACGAGCGGCCCCGCTGCGACCAAGGACGCGACTTCGACTACGACGTCGTCGCGGCCAAGGAACGTGGTTATTTGCCGGGGGAGGTTATGCGATTGCGCGACGTCATGTTCGGCCAGGTGAGCCCCCCGCGCGCGCCGCGCTGCGTCTTCAAACGAAGCGCGCTCGACTTGGGGCAGCGCAAGCGCTTCCGCCAGTCGGTCGATCGTGTCCCGGTAGGGAGCCTTACGGTAACCGCGTTCAAGCGCACTGATCGCTTGAACGCTGACGAGCGCCCGGTCGGCCAAAGCCCGTTGCGAAAGCCTGGCTTTCGCGCGAAAGCGCTTCAGGAGGGCGGCGAAGGCTAGTGTTGCCGGCTGGTCGTCCGACCCGAGCGTCAGCGGTTCCACGACCCGTTGCGTTCGCGTCGGCTCTTGCTCGTCCATGCGCCTCGGGCGTGCGGTCTAGCCTCCGGGTTCGGGTGCGATTCCAAACGGCGGGTCGCTCGAGCCGCCCTGGGCCGGCGTGCTCGACTCGATCTGTCCGGTGGTCGGATTGACGACGTCGATGTACCCAGCCAGATCCGTCACCCACAGATGCTTTTGCTTGTGGTCGAAATTGATATTGAGTGGAACCCCAAAGCCCGTCGCGAAGAGCGCACAGTTCGAGGTTCCCTTGCATTTATAGATTCCGCTGCTCTGGTCGACATAGTACAGATTCCCTTGTTGATCGAATGTGATGCCTCCGGCGTAAGCGATCGTTGGCACGACCACAGTACCGTCGCCGATGCAACTCACAAACTCGACTATCGAACCGCTGCTTTCGCTCGGGTCGTTAAAACTCCAATAGCAGTCGCCGTGAACGTCTACGGCAACTCCAATTCCTCGGACCTCGTCATTTCCGTACTTCAAAACGTACGATCGCACCGCTCTGCGATTCAGGTAGATACTAACGCTGCCGGCGCCGCCGCTGGTTGTAGATATGTTGGAAACGGCCACGAGTCGCCGGTTTCGCGATACCGCAACGTCTCCGGGAAACTGCCTATAGTCGTCGAGCGAGTCGATCGGGCCGCGGGGGCCGTCGTGGGTAGATCGGTAAATCAGCACGTCAGAATGCCCCGCATTTGCGACGTACCACCGTCCATCGAATGTCGCGACGGTGCCCTGCGGCGCCGACAAACCTCGAGTGAGCGTTTCCAGGAAAGTTATCGAAGTTTTCTTACGTCCGTAAACCTTCGCATCGTTGCCGTAAAGCTGCGCCGTGTAGATAAACTGCTCGTTCCTAGAGCCGGCCGTAATGCTTTCCGTCGGCGCGACGCTCGTCAGTTGAGCTCGGCGCAGAAAACGCGAAATCGTTGGCAGACCGGTCGAAGGCACTTCTTGGCCCGATGGCGTTTGAGAGTTTGGTACGGGCGGCGCACTCGTGCATGCGCTAACAAGCATAGTAAGCGCGAATGCCCAGGACGCCGGCGGAAGCACGCTGCGAATCAACATGCTCACTCTACTTCAGGGTTTGGAAGGACGCCCCTGGCGTAAGCGGCCGCCGGCTTCAGAGATACCGTGCACGCAGAGCTCGATGTGCAACTGTGTGACAAACTGTGTGAGTAAAGAGACGGTCAACATCGCCGTATATCGGCTGCCGCGGGGTAAGCTCAGACGAGACTCGTCACGGAGGAGCGCCACGATCACAACTTTTGACGAAAGAATCGACAAAGGGCCATGCCCCCCGCTCACTGTGCGACCACATCGGTGGAATGCACGTTTCGGACGGCCACTGCGTTGTCTGCGCGTCGAAGAAGGAGATCGGTGAAAAGGGATATCTACCCTGCGCTCTGGGGTCGAAGGAGCGGCTTTTCGCTCAAGGGCCGCTCGTGGCAGGCGTCATGCTTGAGAGCCAGCCTATCGGGTAAACGCACATACTCCTACGGCGGACCATAGGGGACTGGCATATTTGCCAGTCTCCTTTTTTCTTGAAGATCGCTCCGAGTGCAAGCAGCCGGCCGTCGCGCGCCAGTCCTTCCAGCGGCAGCGAGCCCTTGCAACGCCAGTTCGGATGCTCGTCGATTGTACCCGGCACGTTGACCCTTCGGTCTCGCCGATCACGTCTTCGATAGCCACGATCGCCAGTATCGACGGCGTTCGCGCGAGAAACCGGTGGACGCCCATCGGCTTACTGACTGGCAAGTTAACGGCATCCTGAATCCTCAAATCGCGGACCAGAGCTACCTACAACTCGCTCAACCTTCGGGGTGGAATCAATGGTTAATCAGCTACTTTGTTTATGGCGCGGAGGAAGCAATCCGCCGTGTAGTGGCACGTCAAGCGGCACAACGACGACCTGTGACTCCTATGGGCACGGTACGATTTGGGTCGCGAAGCGTTTGGCGCGGAAAAACGCCGCTTTGAGCTCGAAGGCGAGCATCGCTCGCTTCGTAGGGGGCGCCGCGTTCATCGTCGACATCAGCGTCTATAATAGCAGACCCGGCGTCCAGAAAGCGTCGTTGGGCACGTCGTCGAACGCATTGGGCCCCGAAGGAGTAGATCAGTTGAATCGTTGGTACGCATTCGCTTGTGTTTTCCTAGCGTTCCTCGCATCCGCCGCGCGAGTTCCGGCCGTCGCGGACGCCGACCCGTTCGCGCACGCCGACTGGGACGCGATTCTTCGGAACGACGGCGGCCTCAATGTAGTGAAACTGGGCGACGCCGTCTCTGCGCGGTACACGTGCATCGACGCCCCCGACGTTGCCTCCGGCTGCTACACCGGCGGGGGTTCTTCGGGCAAGGTTCACGGAACTTGGCTGGCCGTGATTCCGATCGACGGTATGGGCACTGGCGGCATTATGACGATCATACTCTACGTTTGGCGCGACAACGCCCCGCATCGTCTTACTACCCTGGGCGTCTATAAGTGCGTCGCACGCATCGAGAAAGGCCGCCTCGTGGTGAAGCAACCCGTTTATGCGGCGCGAGAAGGCAACTGCTGCGCAAAGCACAACAGTATAATGACTTACACCGTCGCGGGCGGCAAGCTCGTTAAAATTTCGTCCATCACACTGCCCGGAAACTTGTAGAACTAGTAATGGCGGCAAGGCGGACCCAATGCTCTTGATTCCAGCTTTGCTTCCACGCCATAGCGACGCCGCAAAGGTCTACCCAAATGTCTACCAAGTACTTGCATCAGATTGCATCAATCTGCATCCTCAATAACGGGTTTGATTTTCTTTTGGCGCTACCACGCTAATCCCGGTCTACGCATGGGCAGCGTTCAGCTATCTCGGGCTACACGTTCTGAGCGCAGCAGCATCGTCACGTCGGTTAATTCGGGAGACTTGGACGAATCGAGGCGCCGCGCGGCGTAGCGCACTCGACGAACGGCTCTGCCAGAGACTATGCCAGCTCTTCCACGAGGCGCGATTCTTAGTCCAACTCACTGGATACGAGCGGCATTGGGAGGCGCATTGGTTGTACGCGGAGCACGACACGGTATTAGGGCAGCCCACCAGATACCAGCCAATACCAGCGCCGGCGTTTTCGACTCCCACTTTCCCCAAAGCATTTGAGCAGGGATGCAACTCGAAAACGCTGTGACGGTAACGAATTGGTAATGCGGAGGGAAAGTGAGCGTCGACTGACGGATTCCGGGCCGAGCTTAGGCGCACGATCAGGCAGCTGACGCTCGAGAGTTGCTCTGTTAAAAAAACTCAACGCCTCGCTCAACTCGACGCAAGAGCGAGAACGGGTGATAGGGAAGTGCTGCGCGACGGCGTGGATCTCGAGGCTGGTTTGATGAGGCCCATCGCTGGGATCCCCGGGAAAGCGGACGCCGGCGCAGAACCAAACGCTCGATGTCTATCTCACGATGCAGAGCGGCTCAAATATTGCGCGCACTACCGGTTGCATTCGCGATCTTTCTCGTCGCACGAGCCTGCTGTCTTGCCGATGATGCTGCTACCCTCGATTCGTGGAAAGATTCCTTCCGTGGGGTTTGGCAGGCAGACCATTGCGAGTCGGAGTGGCAGAGTTGGAACAAGTATTGGGGGCAGGTGCACGAATTTTATTTTGGCGCGCGGGGCTACGCCGGCTGGTTTTCGGATAGTCAAAAGATCCTCGTTCACGTCACCGACCCAAGCACAAACGCCGCGGTGGCGGCCCACCTTACGTCGCTCGGGCGTCGGATCGGTGGGGAATGGGCCAAACAGGACGATTGCCGCAAGGTGAGGTCCAGCGACACGTGGATGGAGCGAGCCACGGAAGGTGGCAAGCCCGCGCTGCTCGGTTGGCAAGACCAACTCAACAAAGCCGCTGCTGCTGACTCTGGCAACGGAGCGTTAATTGAGGCGGCCGTGAAATCGATCAATTCTCAGCTGGACACAATCGGGGTCGCGCCGCTGACCGAATAGCCCCGCTGACCGCAGGCCTCGATCAGTATTTCTGCAGTTGCCCTCGTAGGCGAGATTCGAGGATGCTGACCTAGTGTTCGCCCGAACCGATGGCTCCCCGAATGACCCTTGGAACTTCGGTCGGACGGTGCTCGACTGCATCAAGCGGGCTGGTGTCACGCCTATCACGTTGCACGGTCTTCGCGATACCCACGCGAGTCTGTGTGCCCAAGCAGGCGTTCCCATCGAGGTCGTAAGCCAACGCCTCGGCCATGCGTCAATCGGCACGGTCGAGCGTTACTTGCACGTCTACAAAGGTCGAGATGCCGATGCGGCGGACGCTTTCGGTCAGCTAGTCGGCTAAACAAGAAGCGGGGCTCCGATGCACATTTGATGCACGGAGCCTCGGGTGTCGCGGAAATCCTTGTAAAATAAGGACGAAAATGGTAGCCCCAGCGGGATTCGAACCTTTGCCCTATCGGAAACTGAGGAAACCGGGACAACCGGCGAGCGTAAAT
>PLLA01000120.1 GCA_003140835.1 Candidatus Tumulicola scandinaviensis
GCATCGAGTTGACGGCACCGCACGACGTGTCGGTCGTGACGGTTGCGAAGAGCGCCGAGGCGGAAATGCCGAAGCGGCATTCCTTCCCTTCGAGATTGCCACCGATCGCCCCGAGATGGTGGACGATGGGATTACCGGCCGATTCGGCCCAATATGCCGTGGTAAATCCAACGAAAAAGATGATCGCCATCGCCGAAAAGATCGCCCATCCCTGCCGCGTATCTTTCACCATCCTGCCGTACATGTACGTCAGGCCGGCACCGAGGCAAAAGATGAGCACCATCTCGACGATATTGGTTAACGGATTGGGGTTTTCGTTCGGCGATGCCGAGTTCGCGTTTACGAAGCCGCCGCCGTTCGTGCCCAGATCCTTAATGACTTCTTGCGAAGCCATCGGACCGCCAGTGATCGATTGGGCAAATCCTTCGATCGACTTAGCATCCTGATACGCGTGAAAGTTCTGCGGTACTCCCTGCGAAACCAGGAAGAGCCCGACGGCGATCGAGATCGGCAGCAGGATGTAGAGCGAGCAGCGTGTGAGGTCGACCCAGAAGTTTCCGAGCGTCTTCGTGTTCGTCCGAACCAGTCCGCGCACGATCGCTACGGCGATGGCCATGCCCACCGCCGCGGAAACAAAGTTGTGCCAAGCGAGTCCCGCCATCTGCGAAAGGTAGCTCATGGCGCTCTCGCCGGAATAAAACTGCCAGTTCGTGTTGGTGAGAAAACTGACCGCGGTATTCCACGCGAGATCGGGGGCCATGTTGTCGAAGTGCTGAGGATTGAACGGAAGCCACTTTTGCGTGCGAAGGAGCATGTAGAGATAGACGAAGCCGATGACCGAAAACGCCAACATCGAAAGGGCGTAGGCGTACCAGGGCATCTCCTCGTCTTCGTGCACGCCAGTCAACCGATAGATGAGCGACTCTACCGGCCGGAGAACCGGCGAGAACCACGTGCGGCCGCCTTCGAAAACGCGCACCATGTAAAGGCCGATCGGCTTGGTCAGCACCAGGACGATCAGAAAGAACACGACGGCTTGCAGCCAGCCGATTGCGGTCATTGTTGGGCTCCTGCTCCTAAAACTTCTCGGGACGCAGCATCGCAAATACGAGGTAGGCGAGGCCTGCGATAGTAAGGACGAGTCCTAGCACGTTGTCGAAGGGCATCCGTCTATACCTTCTCGCATCCGAGGACGTACAAATCGAGAACCACGAAACAGACGACTGAGAGCGCGATGATTCCTATCGCAAGCATGCGGTACCGCGGTAAAGGCGTCGGCGCATTGCCGACGCGGGTATAGTGTCAACATGACCCCTCCAGGATAGGCCGTTACCGTCCATTCGTGCTAGCCGCCGAACGGATGATCCGAATGGATGATTGACAGAAAGCCCGTCTGAGGTAGGATAACCACGCCATTGGGAAGATTCGGGGAAGTTTCGCTTCGCGACAGATTCCCTTACGAACGTTTCCCTAAGGTCAATAAAACCCCGTTGCTTTTGGAGTAGAACGAATGATCGCCGGACGCGTCCTCGCCCTAACTCTCTTTCTCGGAGCGCCGGCTTTGATGGCCGCCCCGTCCATCGCGCAACCGGCGGCTCCGTCACCGTCGCCGTCCCCATCGGCGGCGCCATCGTCACCCAGCGATCCCTGCGGGTCGATTCTTTCCATCGTCAATCGCCCGACGTTCGGGACCGGCGTCTGCACCGTGCGCTCCGGCCATTTGGACGTTGAGAACGGCTATACGAATACGATTACGACCGGGCCGGGTGGGGGGAATACCGCAGCCTACCCCCAGTCGTTGATTCGCGTAGGAACCTTCGACGATCACCTCGATTTCGAGGTCGGTCCCATCACCGAAAACCGCTCGTCCGTGGGCGGCGTCACCGCCGGCGGGATGAGCGATTTGAGCATCGGAGCAAAGTACGAGCTCGGCTACACGTCCAACGCGGATTGGGGCGTCAATGCCGTCGTGACGATCCCGACCGGCGCTGCGGCCTTTAGCGGAGGCAACGCTCAGTACACCGGCAACTTCAACTGGGGCTATACGCTCAATTCCGAGTTTGCCTTATCCGGCACGCTCGGATTCAACGCCTTCAGCGCTTACAATAGCGGCGGAGTACCGCAGTCGTACTTTGCGTTCACGCCGACGCTTGAACTGAGTGCCGCGCTGCCGGGCGGACCTTCGCAAATCAGCGCCGAGTATGCGTACTTCTCTCAGGCCGGCCCGAACTTGGGATCCAAGAGCTTCGTCGACTTCGTCTACCAGCGCGATTTCGGCTCCCACGTACAGTTCGACGTGGAATACGGCTTTTCGCCAACAGTGATAAACGGCCAAAAGCAGCACTATGTCGGCGCCGGTCTGTCTTTCATGAACTGATTCGAAGAGCTTTTTCGTTTTGGCATGGCTTAACGCGGCGATCCTTCTCGCTGTCCTGTTGCTGCTCGCGTATCCCCTCGCGGGATACATGCAAGCAGTTTTCGAGGGTCGCAGGACGTGGCTCAGCCCGGCGCTTGGCCCACTCGAGCGTGCCACCTATCGGCTGTGCGGAATCGACGCGGAGTATGAAATGGCTTGGGGCAAGTACGCCTTGTCCGCGATCGCCCTCTCACTTGCCGGCGCGGTCGTCCTTTACGTCATCTTACGCACGCAGGCTTTTCTGCCGCTCAATCCGCAGCACTTTCCAAACCTCTCGCCCGACCTCGCGTGGAATGCGGCGGTCAGCTTCGCGACGACTACGGATTGGCAATTCTACAGCGGGGAAAACGCCCTCGGCTACCTTGCGCAGATGGCCGGTATGTCGTGGCAGAATTTCGTGGCGGGTGCGATCGGTCTCGCCGTAGGCATCGCGGTCATCCGTGGTTTCGCGCGCAGCTCGTCCGGAACGCTTGGAAACTTCTGGGTCGACGTCGTGCGCAGCTTGCTCTACGTTCTTCTTCCACTCTGCATCGTTTTTGGACTCGCGTTCGCGTCGCAAGGAATTCCACAGAACTTCTCGCCGTACGTTGCCGCCACCAACGCCGAACGCTTCGTCCAGAACGTCACCGGCGGTCCGATGGCTTCGCAGGAAGCACCAAAGCTCTTGGGCGGCAACGGCGGCGGATTCGTCAACGCGAACTCGTCCTCGCCCAACGAAAACCCAACGGGCATTTCCAACTTCCTCGAGTTGCTCGCTATTTGGATTATCCCGGCAGCTTTTCCGCCGCTCTTTGGACGTATGACCGGTAAACCAAGGGCGGGAACCGTTATCTTGGGCGTCATGATCGTTCTCGCTGCGTTATCGTTCGCCGGGGCCCAGCTCGCCGAACAGGCGGGAAACCCGTTCGTTCACGCGCTCGGCGTCGGCGGCGGCAATCTCGAGGGCAAAGAAGTGCGATTCGGCATCGAGAATGCCGGTCTATCGCTCGCCGTTGCAACCGACTCCGGAACCGGTTCCTCGAACTTCGCGTACGATTCGCTGACGCCGATCGGCGGGTTGTTCGCGTTGGTCAATCTCCAGCTTTCGGAGATCGTGTTCGGCGGCGTTGGAAGCGGACTGTACGGTCTGCTCGTCTTCGCGGTACTCACGGTCTTCATTTGCGGGCTGATGATCGGCCGCACCCCGGAGTATCTCGGGAAGAAAATCGAGCGGCGGGAAGTCCAGTTTGCGATCCTCTCGGTGCTGATGTTTACCGTGCTGGTGCTGGTACCGACCGCAATGGCGGCCGTGACGCCGGTGGGGCGGCCGACGCTCGGTAATGCCGGTCCACACGGGTTCTCCGAGATTCTTTATGCGTTTTCGTCGAATGCCGCCAATAACGGCTCGGCATTTGCCGGCCTTGGTCCGAATCTCTTCTACGAGATTGCCACCGGAATTACGATGCTCGGCGGTCGCTTCTTGGTCATGGTCCCGACCCTGGCACTTGCCGGGGCGCTGGCGCGCAGACCGACCAATGCGAAGCCTTCCGGGACCTTTCGGACCGACAACCTAGTGTTCGCAGCGCTACTCGTTTCGGTCATATTGCTGGTCGGGGCGCTCACGTTCTTGCCGGCTGACGGACTCGGTCCTATCGCCGAGCAAGTGTTATTGAGCCAAGGACGGACGTTCTAGTGCGCGGTTCGCTCGGCGCACCACGCGCGCGACCGTAAGGCTACTAGCGGCGAGCGTGGCCAGCGCGACGGCGAACGTGGCGTCGACGATCGCCTGACGATACGGAACGCCCGGCGGGAGCGCAAGTGCGAGTGCTAGTGAGAGCGCTCCGCGCATTCCGGCGATCCGGATAACGTCGAGCCATTCGCGCGGATACCCGCTGGGCAGCAGCAGTCCTGCGACGACGACGCGCGAAACCGCAATAGCAGCCAATGCCGCAATCACGAACGCCGGCTCGCGAGCCAAGTCGCCGACTTGCAACGCGGCTCCCACTAAGAAGAATACCAATACGTTGGCTACCAATGCGGCCAAGTCCCAGAATCGATTGACGTCGTCGGCGATGCTGAGAGTGATCCACTTTCGCTCGTAGTATCGAAGCGCAATTCCGCCGGCGATGCTTGCGAAGATGCCCGAAAGCAACAACGCATCGGCTGCAAAGTACGCACCGTAAGCCACGATCGAGGTGGTAAGGATCTGAAGTGCGACGTGTCCTCGCCCTTTCAGCACGCGAGCGGCAACGAACGCCATGGCCACCCCGACGGCGACGCCGCCGAGCGCACCACCGGCCGATTGCAGGACGACGCGGCCGATCGCGCCGCCGCCAACCGTCCCGAGCGCGAGTGTGGCAAGGACGATGCGATAGAGCATGACGGCTACGGCGTCGTTGAACAACGATTCGCACTCGACGATCGTCGCGAGCGTCTTCGGCACCCGGATCCGCCGGAAGACCGCAACCACGGCGATGGGATCGGTGGCCGAAAGAATCGCGCCCGCCAACAATGCCGGTCCCAGCGGTACCCGCACGACCGCGAGGGCCCCTGCGACGATCAAGGCGGTGAGTACGACCCCCGGTCCGGCTAAGGTGGCGATCGCCGGCCACTGCCGCAGGATCGCCTTATAGTTGAGATTCCAAGCGGCCTCAAACAGCAACGGCGGCAGGAAAACGTACAGCGTCGCGTGGCCAAGCGCATAGGTGAAGCGACCCGGCTCGACGACGCCGTAGGCGATGCCGATCCCGACGACCGCGATAATCTGCCAGAGTTTCATCCGGCTGGTTGATTCGCGCGGCGTGCAAAAAACTTTGCTGCTGCTAAATCCAAGAGCGCCCTCCGCTCGTCAATACGTCATGGCGTTGTAAGGACTGCCTGAGGAATGACGTGAGAGATCGAGGATCGCGGTTTGCCGCGCTGTGGGTGATGCTGTGCGTGCTAACCGCCGGGCGAGCCCAAGCGCACCCACTCGGGAACTTTACCATCAACCATCTGGCTATCGTGTCGCCGGAGGGTGGCAAACTCCGAATTCGTTACGTCCTCGACATCGCGGAGATTCCGACGTTTCAGATTATGCATGCGAGCGCCTGGACCGGCGATCGGATACGAGTGTGGAGCGCCGAAGAAGCACAACGCGTCTCGGACGGACTCGCGATTGAAGCGAACGGCAGGCACGTCCCGCTGCAATTGTGGAGTGCGTCGGCAACAACGCGTCCCGGCGCGGGCGGCCTTCCGACGCTCTACTGGACCGGTGACTACACGGCATCGATCCCTTTCGGAGCGAGAGTGACCCTCGACGACGGCGTGTACGCGGACCGTCGCGTCGGATGGAGAGACATCGTTCTCCCGGGAATGACGGATCCGACCGACGGACTACGATCTTACCCGAACGCTCTCATCGGTTCGCCACGCCATAACGATCGCGCATCGTTCGTTCTCGGAAAAACCGGGATAACGCACGCTGCGGTCTTGGGCGACGTTTCCGATTCGACCGGCGGCGTATCGGTCGCCAGATCCTCCGCGCTATCCGACTTGTTTTCGCGCGACGACCGGACCCCGCTGTTCGTGCTGCTCACCGTACTGGCCGCGTTCGGGCTCGGCGCGTTGCACGGTCTCGAACCCGGCCACGGCAAAGCCTTGCTCGCGTTCACGCTGGTTGGGGCGCGGGCGACGTTCAAACAGGCCACTATCCTCGCCGCAGCTCTGACCTTCGCGCACACGATCGCGGTCGTGCTGTTGGGCCTGGCGCTTTTCTTCGTCGCCGGCTTTGCTCCCGAATCGATCTTTACGTGGATTACGCTGGTTTCCGGCGGTGTCGTGGCCGCGATCGGCGCTCGAAGCGTATCGCGCGCCCTCGGCCGCTCGACCATCGGGCACCACGCGCACCACGACGCCGAACATTCTCACGATCGCGCTCGTGCTCACGTACACGATCACCATGCGCCGGCCCACGGACACGCGCACGCGCACGTGATTCTGGGGACCCAGCCGCTCCATTTCTCCAGCGCGGTCGCGGCCGGCATGAGTGGGGGGATCGCTCCGTGTCCTGCAGCCATCGTCGTTCTGCTGACCGCGTTGCACGTTCATCGGGTTGGCTATGGCATCTTCATCATCGTCGTCTTTAGCTTGGGCCTCGCGGCTATTTTGACGGGGTTGGGGCTCGCGGTCGTGCACGGCGCGTCGTGGCTGCAACGGCGAAGCGGATTCGCCGCCGTCACCCGCATGGCTCCCGTCGTCACCGGATCGATCATCTCAATCATCGGCGCCACGATGCTAGCGCAAGCGCTCACGGCCCAAGGCGTGCCGGTGCCCTCGTTTTGGATCGTAGGATCGATCTTAGCCATAATCGCTCTTATCGCACTCATACCGGTTTACCGTCTGCAAAAAGTGCAAACGGCGTGATCTTCACTCGTACCCTGCGGTCGATTAGCCGCTCACTCATACCCAAAGGAGTTCCAATGAGACTGCTTCGTGCTACTATTCCGATGGTAGCGGTCTTCTTGCTCGCATTCTCGGTTTCGCTGTATTCGTTTAAAGCTGCCAGAGGATCCGACCATCAAGACTCGCCGACCGTCGTCGCAAATCCCTTAGCCGACATCACCGATGTCTTTGCTTTCCCGGATCCTCATGACGCCGGCCGCGTCGCGCTCGTGATGAACGTGCGTCCGCTCATCCCCTCGGGAATGACCGGAGGCATCGCTCTCGATCCGAACGTCCTCTACCAGTTCAAGATTGCAAACGGCGTTTCGAGCGGCGACTACACCGAAAGCCGCGTGCTGCAGTTTACGGCAGACGGCACGGGTACCGGCCAAACGATCTCGCTATACGGGCCGGCCAAGCCAAACGAAGTCGGTACGAAGAATACGACCGTTACCAAAACCGGTCAGTTCGCCTTCGGGAAGGTCAGCTCGGTCGACAACGGCCGGATCAAAGTGTTCGTTGGTCCTCGGCGCGACCCGTTCTTTTTCGATCTCGCGCAGTTCTTCAAGATTATCCCGGATCGGAACTATCAGAATCATCCGAACCCGCCGCCCCCGACGGCGACGTCGTTCCGCTTTGCGTCCGCATCGCAACCAATCGTCCTAAACGGCGTGAGCTACGGAACCGCAGGGTCGAATAAGTGCGTTATCGCTCAACCGAGCGACCTTCTCAAACCCTACAACGTCCTCTCGATTATCATCGAGGTTCCCAAAAGCATGCTGGCTTCCGGTGGCAAACCGGGCGTCATCGGACTTTGGGCCACGACCGCAACGCCCGACGGCCAAGCAGAATAGGAGCAAGAAACATTATGTCAACACGCTATACGATCGCCCTCGCGACGGCGGCCCTGATCGGGATCGTCATTGCCGGGTGCACGTCGAACTCCGTCGGATTCAACCCGGCCCCCGGACCATCCGGCGCTCCGCCCGGCGCCACGGCCTATCACCAGATAGAGTTGTTGTCGCGACCGGCCGTCAAAGAAGTGTTCGAGCAGTTCGAGGACCACAACAAGACGAATCGCTCGGAGCCCTACGCGGATCCGACGCTAGCGTCGATGATCAAGTCGTTCGCGCTGAATTTCCGCAGCGAGAAAACCGCGGCTACGCTCCAAGCGGTTCTCTATCCCAACGTTATGAAGGTGGACCTCTCGCAAAACGTCGCGAGCGCCTCGTACCTCGGATACGAAACCGGGGGCGCGACCGGCAGCAAATTCGGAGGGCGCGCGCTCGCCGACGACGTCGTCGACATCTCTCTGGGCGCGCTGTTCGGTAACACGCTTTCGGCGCTCGGCCTCATCCCGGACGATCACAAAGAAGCACCTTGCCTCACCACGGACAACGTCGGCTACGACAAAATGAACGTATCGACGTTTCCGTACGTACAAGCTCCGATCTAACGGACGAAGCACGTCATGAAAGCCCGAGCCGCTATCGTTGCTCTGGTAGCGGCCGTTCTCGCCGGTGCGGCGTGGCCCTGGTTTGGTGCGCGGCGCGCCCAAGCCACGGCCGTGCCGCCGGCGCCGATTGCCACCGACTACCAACAACGCGATCGGCTCATCTCTTTCTACGAGACGCAGGTACGCCGCGACCCGGAGGATCAGATCAGCGCGCGCATCCTCGCCGCGCAGTATCTCCAGCGCTTTCGCGAAACCGGAGATATCGGCGACGTCGGCCGCGCGCGCCTACAGGCGGCGCGGTCGCTGCGGCTACAACCGCAGGGAAACGTTCAAGCGCTTACGGCGATCGCGTCGAGCGAACTGTCGGTGCACCATTTCGCGGCGGCGCTGCAGTTCGAAGAGCAGGCGATCAGAGCGGAACCCTTCAACGACAACGCCCGCGCGCAGACGGCCTCGCTGCTCATGGAAATCGGGCGCTACGCGGATGCCCGCCGAATCCTGAGCTCTCCCCACGAGGCGTTCAACCCGACGTGGATGTCCATCCGAGCGCGTTACGATGAACTCACCGGCAACATGGACGGCGCGCTCGTCGAAATGGGACAAGCGTCGCACATCGTCGATCGGATGATCGAAATCCCCGCCTACACGCGCTCGTGGTACCATTTCCGATTGGCTCAGCTGGAGTTCGAAAGCGGCGCGTCCGAAAACGCGTCGAACGAATTCACCGAAGCGCTGCGCATCTATCCCCAGAACGCTGCGGCGCTGCTCTACGAGGCGAAGCTTTATCGCTCGGAGCGCAACTGGCAGCGGGCGTTGGAAGCCGCCAGACAAAGCGCCGACCTCTACCCGCTCCCTCAGGCGTTGGGCTACGAAGTCGACGCTCAGCGCGCCCTGGGGCTGACCGACGACGCCGGAAAAACCGACGCACTCATCGGCGCAGAACGACGGCTGTTCGATGCCCAAGGAATCAACGACCGGCTGCTGGCGATATACTATGCCGAGCACCGCGAGCACTTGGCGGCCGCCCTCGCCT
>PLLA01000118.1 GCA_003140835.1 Candidatus Tumulicola scandinaviensis
GGTCGACGGATAGCCGGTCGACGGATAGCCGCCGTAGCCGGGATAGCCGGTCGACGGATAGCCGCCGTAGCCGGGATAGCCGGTCGACGGATAGCCGTAGCCGTAGCTAGGATAGCCGTAACCCGGGTAACCGGTCGACGGATAGCCGGTGGTCGGATAGCCGGTCGACGGATAACCGTAGCCCGGATAGGCGCTCGGATAGCCATAGGCGCTCGGATAACCGTAGCCGTTGGGCGTGACCGGCGGCGTATATGCAACCGGGGTCCCGTACGAATACGGCGAGCCGTACGTACCGTAGTAGTAAGGCGAGTTATAGCCGTAGGTCGAGCCGTAACCGTACGCCGGTGCATAGGCAACCGGTGCCGGGGGCGCTACGGCAATGGTCGGAGGCGGCATCAGCGCGCCGAATCCGTAATAGCCGGAAAGCGCGGAGAGCCCGACCGGGGGCGCGACCGCAGCGGCGGTCGGGGGGCACCAAACCCAGACGTTACTAACGAAAGCCCACTGACCGTTTCCGTTCAGCGGACAGCCGGGCGGCTCCATCGAGGCCAGAACCGGCGTGTACGGGGAAATCGGTGATGCGCTCACAACCGGCGGATATCCGCCGGCCGCGTAGACTTGAGCACCGGCGGGCGCGGCCGCAAACATGGACGTTGCGAACGTCGCCGTGGTGAGCAAGCCGAGAAACCATTTGTTTGTCATATGTTGCATATACCTCTGCGCCAATTGTGACCCAGATGGCCGGAAACCGCGCGGCAATTACGATTAGGCCGTCGTTAGAGTGGGGTTAGAAGGGCGTCGTCGAGGCTTGCGGCGGCTGGCAAAGTTCGATCAGCACGCCGCCGGTTGACTTCGGATGGAGAAACGCGATGAGGTTTCCGTGCGCTCCTTGACGCGGTCGCTCGTCTATCAAGCGAACGCCGCGCGCTTTCAACTCGTCGAGCTTTGCCTGAAGGTCGCCGACGCGGTACGCGGTATGGTGCAGGCGCGTTTCCGCTTCGCCGCGGTATTTCGCGATCGGTGACGTTTCGCTCAGCGGCCGAAGTAACTCGACGATCGACTCACCGGCGGCTAGGCCGACCGCCTCGACGCCTTGATCGTAGACGACCTCGCGATAGACTTCCCTGAAACCCAGCGTTTGCGTGTAAAGTCGCACGGCGGCGTCGAGATCTTTGACGACGATCGCGACGTGGTCGATTTGCACTACGCGATCGCTTCGCCGGCTCGATAGACGCCGAAGACGTCGCGGAGCACGTTGCAGATCTCACCGAGGGTGGCCCCCGCATCGACCGCTTCGATGAAGTACGGCATGAGGTTCTCGCTGCCGCTCGCCGCCTGACGCACGGCTTCGAGCCGCCGCCCCGCGGCCGCTTCGTCGCGGGCGGCGCGGAATGCGCGCACGCGGGCGGCCTGTTCGCGTTCGATGCGCTCGTCGATTCGCTGCAACGGAATCGCGGCGTCGCGGCCGTCGCGTTCGGCGAACGCGTTGACGCCTACGACGATCGACTCGCCGCGTTCGATCGCTTGCTGCGCGGCATAGGCGGAATCGGCGATCCGCGCCTGCATCCAGCCGGTCTCGATGGCTGCCACGCTGCCGCCGATGGCGTCGACTTCGCCGATGAGCTCCTTGGCGCGCTCGACGAGTTCGTTCGTCAGCGTTTCGACGTAGTACGAGCCCGCCAGCGGATCGGCGACGTCGGCGACTCCCGACTCGTAGGCGATGATCTGTTGCGTACGCAGCGCCAGCTTCGCACTCTCAGCCGTCGGCAGCGCGAGCGCTTCGTCTTTCCCGTTAGTATGCAGCGACTGCGTTCCGCCGAGCACGGCGGCGAGCGCCTGCAGCGCTACCCGCACGACATTGTTCTCGGGTTCCTGGGCGGTAAGCGTCGAGCCGCCCGTCTGCGTGTGGAAGCGCAAGGTCTGCGAGCGCGGATCGCGACATCCGAATTCGTCGCGCGTAATGTGCGCCCACAAATAGCGCGCCGCGCGAAACTTGGCGACCTCTTCGAAGAACTCGTTGTGCGCGTTCCAAAAGAACGATACCCGCGGCGCGATCGTATCGACGTCGAGGCCGGCGTCGCGTGCGGCTTGCAAGTACGCCTTTCCGTTGGCGAGGGTGAATGCGATCTCTTCGACGGCGGTCGAACCGGCTTCGCGAATGTGATACCCGGAGATCGAGATGGCATTCCACTGCGGCACCTCGCGCGCGCAGTAGGCCATGACGTCGGTAACCAGGCGCATCGACGGACGTGGCGGATAAATGTATGTGCCGCGCGCCGCGTATTCTTTGAGAACGTCGTTCTGCACGGTCCCGCCCAACCGGTCGAACGCGATGCCGCGCCGGCGGGCAACCGCCAAGTACAGCGCGAGCAGAATAGACGCAGGCGCGTTGATCGTCATCGACACGGTCACGCGATCGAGTGGAATGTCCGCCAGCAGCGTCTCCATATCGTCGATCGAATCGATCGCCACCCCGGCTTTGCCGACTTCGCCGCGGGCTTGCGGCGCGTCGGAATCGTACCCGAGCTGCGTCGGGAGATCGAATGCAACCGACAAGCCCGTTTGGCCGCGCTCCCGCAGATAGCGGTAACGCGCGTTCGACTCGGCGGCCGTGCCGAAGCCGGCGAACTGACGCATCGNNCGAAGCCGGCGTATTGGCGCATCGTCCATAGCCGTCCGCGGTACATGGTCGGGTAAATTCCGCGCGCGAACGGAAAGGTGCCGGGCTCCCCGAGTTTGTGTTCGGCACCTTCAACATCGTCGTAGACGGGTTGAAGCGGAATTCCCGACGTGGTGAACTCGCGAGGCATCGCTCCTCTAATACGCCACCAACACGAAAGCTCCGTGTCGCATTGCCCTTGTCATCCTGAGCGGCGGCGCGAAGCGCCGCAGTCGAAGGATAGCGACGCACGAGCGACGTGCTACCCCGAGGGGCTATGGACGCGGAGCGGAGCGTGACAACGCTATATTCCGAGCGGGTAAGCTTCCTCGCCGTGTAGCGCGACGTCGAGGCCGGTCTGCTCTGCCGCTTCGTCGACTTTTACAGGTGTGATAAGATTGATCAGCCACAACATGCCGTAGGTAAAGCCGAACGCCCAGGCGCTGCATACGGCTGCGGCGACGAACTGCTTGCCCAGGAACGATGGATTGCCCCGCAACAAGCCGTCGGCGCCATTGGGATTCCAAAGCGTCGAAGCGAAAACGCCGAGCAACACGATGCCGAGAAACCCGCCAACGCCGTGAACGCCCCACACGTCGAGTGCGTCATCCCAGCCGAGCCGGTTCTTTAATGCCACCGCGTAGTAACACACCGCGCCGGCAGCGATGCCGATCACGAGGGCGGTCGTCGGCGAAACGTAGCCCGCGGCGGGAGTGATCGTCGCCAGGCCCGCGACCGCGCCGGTCAGCAAACCGACGAATTTCGGCTGCCGGCCGTGCACCCATTCGATGAATAACCAGGTTACAGCAGCAAACGAAGCGGCGATGTCGGTATTCAAGAATGCCGAAGCCGTCACCGCATCGACGCGCAGTTCCGAGCCGGCGTTGAAGCCGTACCAGCCGAACCAGAGCAACCCGGTTCCCAGGGCGATCAGCGGCACGTTATGCGGCCGGCTTTCGACGACGTGACGCCGTCCGACATAGAGCACCGATGCCAGCGCCGCAAAGCCGGCCGAGGCATGCACCACGATGCCGCCGGCAAAATCAAGCGCGCCCCACTTGGCTAAGATGCCGTCCGGGCTCCACAGCATGTGCACGAACGGAAAGTAGACGAAGACGAGCCAGCCGGTGAGGAACCAGAAATACGCCTTGAACGTCACCCGGTTGGCGAAGGCCCCGGTGATGAGCGCCGGCGTAATGATCGCAAACATCATCTGATAAGCGATGTGCACGATGAGCGGAATGCCCGCGTCGTTTCCGGTGAACATCGTTTTGAGGGTGACGCCGTGCAGAAACGCATACGTCGTCGGGTTGCCGATGATGCCGTGCCACGTCGGTCCGAAACTCTCCGAGTATCCGAACGCAAACCACAGCACCGTGGTCCACCCTAGCGACATGAAGCTTTGCATCATGATCGTCAGCACGTTCTTGCGCTGAACCAGACCGCCATAGAAAAACGCGAGCCCCGGGGTCATCAACATGACCAGGCTCGCGCAGAGCAGCATGAAGGCGGTGTTTCCAATATTGAACGGCGGCGAAGTAGTCATCGTGGTTCCTCCGTATCCAAGTTTTCTTTGCTCTTAAGCGCAGTTTCCCTAGTCGATCGTCACGAGCGGGCAGCCGGATTCGATGGCGTCGCCGACCGCAATGTGCACGTTCGTCGCCTTGCCGCTGCGATGCGCGCGAATTTCGTTCATCATTTTCATGGCTTCGATGACTGCGACGACCTGGCCCTCGCTCACGGTATCGCCTTCGGCGACGTTGATTTCGACGACGAGGCCGTGCATCGGCGAGGTGACGGCATTGCCGCCTGCGGCGGCGCGCGGGGCTCGCGACGCGCTCAGACGCGGGGCCGTAGGGCGCGCGTTCGCCGAACGCGCCGCCGGCGGTGTGTCGATCAGGCGCACGCGGTAGAGCCGGTCGTTGACTTCGACGCGGATGACCTCGCCCGCGTCCGCTCCGCTCGGCGCGACGCTGCCCGTAACGGCGTCGCCACCTTGGACGCCGAGCGAACGCGCGAACGATTCGAGCGTCGACGTTCCAAACGTTGCGTCGACGACCGGCGGGTGATCGCAGAGGGCGCGCAGGAGCGGAAGCGTCGTGGGTACGCCTTCGATCGCGTATTCGTCGATCGCGCGCCGCAGTCGCGCGATGGCCTGCGGCCGCGTCGGTGCCCAAACGATGAGCTTGGCAATCATCGAATCGTAGTCGGCCGAAATCGTCCAGCCGTTAAACGCCGCGGAGTCGACGCGCACGCCGAGGCCGCCCGGCTCGCGATACGCGGTAATGGTGCCGGGAGCCGGAGCAAAGTTCCGCGCCGGGTCTTCCGCATTGACGCGCCCCTCTATCGCAAACCCAGAGAAGACGACGTCGTCTTGCTTGAAACCGAGCGGTTCGCCGAACGCCACCCGAATTTGCTCGCGAATCAAGTCGAGGCCGGAAATCATTTCGGTGACCGTATGCTCGACTTGAATGCGCGTGTTCATCTCGAGAAAATAGAACTCGTCGCCAAAAACCAAACATTCGACCGTGCCGACTGAATCGTAGCCGATCGCTTGCGCGGCGCGCACGGCGGCGGCGCGCATCTTGCGACGCAGCGCGCCCGGAAGTTCGACCGGCGCTTCCTCCCAAAGTTTTTGATGGCGGCGCTGCAGCGAGCAGTCGCGTTCGCCCACGTGCACCACGTTGCCGTGCTTGTCGGCTAAGATTTGCAGCTCGACGTGCTTCGGATTATCGAGGTAGCGTTCGGCATAGATGGTGCCGTCCTTGAAGTATGTCTCCGCTTCACGCCGCGCCGTGTCGAACGCGGAGTCGACCTCCTCGAGAGTGCGCGCTATTTTTAAGCCTTTGCCGCCGCCGCCGCCCGACGCTTTCAGCGCCAAGGGAAGGCCGTACGCTTTCGCCGCCCGCCGCGCGGCCTTCGCGTCGGGGATGGCTTCGGTGCCGCCGGGGACTACTGGAACGCGGGCTTTCTTCATGGCGAGTCGAGCGTGCAGCTTGTCACCCATCGCGTCGATGGCATCGGCGTGCGGTCCGATCCACGTCTGCCCGGCGGCCACGACGTCGCGCGAAAACTGCGCATTTTCGGCCAGAAAGCCGTACCCCGGATGAATCGCCTGCGCGCCCGAACGCAGCGCGATGTCGATAATCTTGGCGCCGTTGAGATAACTCTGCGACGGTGGTGCAGGCCCCAGCAGGTACGCTTCATCGGCCATTCGCACGTGCAGCGCGTCGCGATCGGGTTCGGAATAGACTGCGACCGTGGCAATGCCCATCTCGCGCGCCGTGCGCATGACGCGCACTGCAATCTCGCCGCGATTGGCGACTAGAATCTTGTCGAACACGCGTTTCGCAGGGCGAGCAACTCGTCGAATTCGAGATCCGGCCGGCGGTCGGACAGTAGCCAAGCGGAAGGCGCGGGACTCTCCGGCGCTTCGCCGGCGGTCGCGACATCCCTAAGAGCGACCGCGATGGCCGCCAGCTCGTCGTCGGTTGGCGCGGAGGGGCTCACGTTGCGAAGTCCGGCGGGTAGAGTCCCATCATGTGGTATCCGGCGTCGACGAAATGGACGTCGGCGGTAATCGCTGTCGAAAGATCCGACGCCAGATAGACGGCGGCGTTGCCCACGTCTTCGGCGGTGACGTTGCGTCGCAGCGGCGCTACCTTCGGCACCACCTCGAGGATCCGCGAAAACCCGCCGACTTGCCGCGAACTGGCGGTCTTGATCGGGCCTGCCGAAATCGCGTTCACGCGAATTCCGCGATCGCCCAAATCGTAGGCCAGATAGCGAACGCACGATTCGAGCGCGGCTTTCGCGATGCCCATGAGGTTGTAGTTCGGAACGATCTGGGTTGCGCCCAAATACGTAAGCGCCATGACCGACGCGCCGTCGTTGAGTTGCTCGCGCAGCGCGCCCACCAGCGCGATCAGCGAGTACGACGAAACGTCGAGGGCGAGCGAGAACCCCGAGCGCGAGGTGTCGAAGACTTTTCCCGCCAGGTCTTCTTTGTTGGCGAAGGCGATTGAGTGCACGACCGCGTCGATTGTTCCAAAATGTTCGGCCAGCTCGTTCCGCATCGCCTCCAGCGACGCGTCGTTGGACACGTCGCATTCCACGACGCGCGCGTCGTCGAGTTCCTTGGCGAGCTTTTCCACTTCGTCCCGAACGCGTTCCCCTTGATACGTCAGCGCGAGGCGTGCGCCGTGTTCGTGGAGTTTGCGGGCGACGCCGGTGGCGATCGACCAGCGATTCGCGACGCCGGTGACCAGGGCTCGCTTTCCTTCAAGCAGTTTCATTCCGGCGTACATACCAGGTCCTTCGACCGCGCGCCTGCGGCCGGGAACCCCGAATGACGCACTTAAAGAGACGCTTGCAGCAGCGTATACTTGCGCTCTTGTATCGCGTGTACGGCCCAAACGCCGGCCGGCACCAGCGAGGCGTTGGGGACGAGGTGGGCGGTCAGGTCTTGATAGACCGTAAGCGCCGGCTTCTTGAGGTGGCCGGCGATGTAGTGCGCGAAGCCTTGAGTTGCGTTGTTACAAACGAAGAAGCGCGCTCCGGCGTCGGCAACCAGCGACTCGAGCGACGTGTCCTCACGGCCGCCTTTTTTGTGCAGGCACGGATTACCACGGGTTTTTGCATCGTACACGCTATCGAAATCTTTGAAGAACTCTTTGCCGCTCGGCGATCCTCTGGGGCGCAGCGGAACGAAGTACTCGTTCCACATGGCGTCGTCGAACGCCAAGAGTACCGATGCGCCGTGATAGAACACCGCGACCGGAACTACGTCGCGGAGGGAGATCCCAACGTCGGTGTAGGCGTTGAGCGTGTTGCGCATCGCCGCCAACACCACGCCGCCGTCGAGTTTGGTCGAGGCGAATAGGTGGCGGTGCGGCTTGGTGACGTCGAGTGCGGCATCGAAAGCGGCCAGGTCGAAATGCAAAGGCGGCAGCGACGGTTCGGCGGAGGGTTTCGGCGAGGGCGGCGGGGTCGCCGCCGACGCGAGTGCCGGAGTGAACACCGCGAGCGATCCCGCCGCCAGAAAATCAAACCGCGTCTGCACTAGAAGCTCCTTACAATGGAATGTTGCCGTGTTTTCGTTTCGGCCGGTCGACGCGCTTGCCGGCGAGCATGTCGAGCGCCGTCGCAATGACGCTGCGCGTTTGGCGCGCTTCGATGACGTCGTCGACGTAGCCGCGTTGGGCGGCAATATACGGATTGGCAAAGCGCTCGGTGTACTCGGCGACGAGTTCCTGCATTTTCGCCGTTGGATCTGCGGCGGCGGCAAGTTCGCGGCGGAAGATGGTCTTTACGGCGCTCTCGGCGCCCATGACGGCAATTTCCGCCGTCGGCCACGCCACGTTGACGTCGGCGCGGATATGTTTGCTCGACATGACGTCGTAAGCACCGCCGTACGCCTTGCGCGTAATCACGGTGATTTTGGGAACAGTTGCTTCGGCAAACGCGTAGAGCAGTTTGGCGCCGTGGACGATGATACCGCCGAACTCCTGATCGGTGCCCGGCAGAAAGCCCGGAACGTCGACGAACGTCACCAGTGGGACGTTAAACGCATCGCAGAACCGCACGAAGCGCGCCGCTTTAATCGAGGAGTGGATGTCGAGGACGCCCGCCAAAACGCTGGGCTGATTAGCCACCACGCCGATCGAGCGTCCGTCGACGCGCCCGAAGCCGCACAGGATGTTCTGCGCGAACAGCGGTTGTATTTCGAAGAACTCGCCATAGTCGAGCACCGCGGTGACGACGTCGTGCATGTCGTACGGTTTGTTCGGCGAGTCGGGAATGACGTTGTCGAGCGCCTCGATCGCGCGGTGCGGATCGTCGTCGCACGCGAAGCGCGGCGCGTCCTCCAGATTGTTTTGCGGAAGATACGACAGCAACGCGCGTGTGAGCGCGCTTAGTTCGTCCTCGTCGGCCGCAACCAGGTGGGCGACGCCGCTGCGAGCGGCGTGCGTGTTCGCGCCCCCGAGTTCCTCGAACGTTACGTCTTCGCCGGTAACCGTCTTGATGATCTCGGGACCGGTGATGAACATCTGCGAAATCCGGTCGGTCATGATGATGAAATCGGTGATCGCCGGGGAATAGACGGCGCCGCCGGCGCACGGGCCGGCGATCAGGCTGATTTGCGGGATCACGCCGCTTGCCGCGACGTTGCGCCAGAAGATCTCGGCGTAGCCGCCGAGCGAAACGACGCCTTCCTGAATTCGCGCGCCGCCCGAGTCGTTGATGCCGATCATCGGCGAGCCGGTGCGCAGCGCCAAATCCATGACTTTGCAAATCTTTTCGGCGAACGCCTCGCCGAGCGATCCGCCGAGCACGGTAAAATCTTGCGAAAAGAGAAAAACCTGGCGGCCGTTGATAGTGGCGCGCCCGGTGACGACGCCGTCGCCGAGAAACTCTTTTTCGTCGAGGCCGAACGCATTGGTGCGATGGACCACGAACCGGTCGAACTCGGAGAACGATCCCGGATCGACTAATGCCGCGATCCGCTCGGCGGCCGTCCGTTTACCGCGGGCATGCTGCTTTTCAACGGCTTCCTGGCCGGCCGGCGCCTCGGCCAGACGGCGCTTGCGATCGAGCTCCTCGTATTTCTCGCGATGCGTCCTCATCGATCTGCGTTTGCACGAGGCGACAGAATTGTCATCCTGAGCGAAACTGCCTCGTCGTCCTTCGACTACGCTCGCTATCGCTCGCTCCGCTCAGGATGACAGAGCGCGAGCTACCAGATCCCGAGTAACACTTTCACGTCGTCGGAGGCCATCGTACGCGGGTCCCACGGCGGTGTGAAGGTGATCTCCACTTTCGACGTTTTGACGCCTTCGACCGAAAGCACGCGGTCTTCGACCGATTTCTTGAACATCGGTCCGACCGGGCACATCGGCGAGGTGAGCGTCATCGTGACGGTGACGTGTTCGCCGTCGTCACCCTCGGCCGCGACGTCGTAGATGAGCCCGAGGTCTAGGACGCCGAGGTTCAATTCGGGATCCATGACGTCGGCCAGCGCGTTACGTACCTGCTCTACGGTGGGCATGGAATCGGGGATTCCGCCGGTCGAAGGGTAAACCCCCCGGAGTGAGCATAGTCCGCAGGGAAGACAACCGAGCGGGTGGCGAGTTGCGGGTGGGAGGGGTCGTCGAGAGCAAGCGTTACGAAACCGGCTCGGCGGAAGTAGAGTTACTAAGGTAACGCGCGAAAGGAAAGCCGAAAACCGATGTCAATGTGGGAGCCCTTCACCGAACGAGCGCGTCGCAGTATCGTGCTCGCTCAGGAAGAAGCGCAACGTCTCGGTAACAACTATATCGGGACCGAGCATATTTTGCTGGGCATTATCTCCGAGGGCGAGAGCTTGGCCGCCAAGGTGCTCGAGTCGCTCGGCGTCAATTTGGCCAAGGTTCGGCAGGAGGTCGAAGCCATCGTCGGCCGGGGCGGTCAGACCGTCCAGCAAGAGATGGTGTTCACGCCGCGCGCGAAGCGGGTCATCGAGCTGGCTTTCGAAGAGGCGCGCCAACTCAACCACAACTATATCGGAACCGAGCATTTGCTGCTGGGCTTGATCCGCGAAGGCGAAGGCGTTGCCGCGCGCGTGCTCACCAATCTCGGCGTCGATCCGGCCAAAGTGCGCGTCCAGACGACCTCGCTGCTGGGTGCCGAAGGGCAGCCGCCGGCTCCCAAAGGCAAAAGCAAAACCCCGACCCTCGACGCGTACGGTCGCGACCTCACGCAACTCGCACGCGACAATAAACTCGATCCGGTGATCGGGCGCAACAACGAAATCGAGCGCGTCATTCAAATCCTCTCGCGCCGCACGAAGAATAACCCCGCCCTGATTGGCGAACCGGGCGTCGGCAAAACCGCGATCGCGGAGGGTTTGGCGCAGCGCGTCATCAAGGGCGACATTCCCGAGCCGCTGCGCGACCGTCGCGTCATCACGCTCGACCTGGCCGGTTTGGTTGCCGGAACGAAGTACCGCGGTGAGTTCGAAGAGCGCATGAAACGCGTCATGGACGAAATCCGCGCCGCCGCCGGCGAGATCATCCTGTTTATCGACGAGCTGCATACGCTGGTCGGTGCGGGTGCGGCCGAGGGCGCGATCGACGCCAGTAACATCATTAAGCCGGCCCTGGCGCGCGGCGAACTTCAGTGCATCGGCGCAACCACGCTCAACGAGTTCCGCAAGCACATCGAAAAGGATTCTGCGCTGGAGCGCCGCTTCCAACCGGTGATGGTCGGCGAGCCGTCGGTTGCCGAAACGGTCGAAATTCTCAAGGGGCTGCGCGATCGCTACGAAGCCCATCACAAGGTGCAAATCACCGACGAAGCGCTGGCCGCCGCCGCCAAGATGAGCGACCGTTACATTACGGATCGCTTCTTGCCCGACAAAGCCGTCGATCTCATCGACGAGGCGAGTTCGCGCGTGCGCCTGCAAGCTACGCTGCCGCCGCCGGAAGTGCGCGAGATCGACGCCCAACTGCGTTCGGTCATCGCCGAAAAAGAAGCGGTGGTGAAGAACCAAGAGTTCGATAAGGCCGCGGCCATTCGCGATAAAGAAGAAAAGCTGCGGCTCGAGAAAGCTCGCCTCGACCAGCAGTGGCAAGAGAAGCGCGCGCAAGGCGATCGCATCTTGCGCGTCACCGCCGACAGCATCGCCGATATCGTATCGGCCTGGACGCGTATTCCGGTCAGCCGCTTGGCGCAGGCCGAAACCGAGAAGCTTCTCAAGATGAAGGATCTGCTGCATCAGCGGGTCGTCGGTCAAGACGAAGCCATCGAAGTGATCACGCGCGCCATTCGCCGTTCGCGCGCCGGTCTCAAGAGCCCCAGCCGCCCGATTGGCTCGTTCATTTTCCTCGGTCCCACCGGCGTCGGCAAAACCGAAGTCGCGCGCAGCGTCGCGGCGCTGCTGTTCGACGACGAAGAGTCGATGATTCGCATCGACATGTCGGAGTATATGGAGAAGTATTCGGTGAGCCGGCTGGTCGGCGCGCCGCCCGGATACGTGGGATATGAAGAAGGCGGCCAACTGACCGAAGCCGTCCGCCGCCGGCCCTATGCGGTCGTGCTGCTCGACGAAATCGAAAAGGCCCACCCCGACGTCTTCAACTTGCTGCTGCAAGTGCTCGACGACGGCCGCCTGACCGACTCTCAGGGTCGCCAGGTCGATTTCAAAAACTGCGTGCTGGTCATGACGTCGAACGTCGGCGCCACCGGCATGACGACGAGCACCGACATTGGTTTCCGCCCCCAAAAGAGCACCGCCGAAGACGAAGCCAAAGCCTACGAGCGGATGAAGTACAAGGTGCTCGAGGAAGTCAAAGCTACGTTCCGCCCGGAATTTCTCAATCGTGTCGACGAAGTTGTGGTCTTCCACCAGCTGACGCGCGAACAGATCGAAGAGATTGTTACGCTCGAGCTTGCCAAGGTCATCCGCGAAGTCAAGGCACAGGAAATGGAACTCAAGGTTACCGAGGCCGGCAAGCTGTTGCTGGCGCGTAAAGGGTGGGACCCGCAGTTCGGCGCGCGTCCGTTACGCCGCGCGATTCAACGCATGGTCGAAGACGAGCTGGCCGAAGAGATGCTCAAGGGCGTCTTCGGTTCGGGCGATCATATTCTGGGCGACGTCGATCCCGACGATCCCGACAAGATGAAGTACTCGAAGATTCCGTCGGTGGAGCCGCCCGCCGCACCACCCGCGGAGTCGGCGGTTACGTAGCTTCCGGCGGTTGCGCCGGGGCTACCGGCACGATGAGATTGGCGATTTGCGACATCACCGCAACGTCGTGCTGATTGAGCGTCAGCAAGCGTACCCGCAGCGTTCCGCGGCCGGCGCGGCGCGTCGACACCAGCTTTTCGATCACTTCGCCGCGAACGCGCAGCCGGTCGCCGGGCTTCACCGGAGCCGTCCAGCGCAGCTCGTCGATGCCGCTGCCGATGATTCCGATAGCAGCCATGACGTTCGAATCGACGATGAGCCGCATCGTAATCGCCGCGGTCAGCCAGCCGCTGCACGTCAGCTCGCCGAAAATGCTGCGCGCGGCGTCGTCGGGGTCGAGATGGAATGCCTGCGGGTCGTAGGCCCGCGAAAACGCTAAGCTCTCTTCGCGCGAAATCGCATACTCGCCGGTTTCGAACGGGTCGCCGATGTCGAAGTCTTCAAGGTATCGTTTGCTCATGAGGTCGATGACGTGCTCCACGCTGTAATCGCCGGAATCCTCGTCGCGCAGGCCACGCCGCTTCCGAGCGCGTCGCCCGCTTCGCCGAATCCGGTATCGTTGACGGTTTCACCCAATGCCGTCAATCTGAACCCCGCCCAGCAGCGGGTGGTTACCGTCACCGGGGCCTCTCCGCCGCTGACCGCCACACTCGACCAGAAACTCGTCAGCGTCAGCGTCGATCCAGCCGGCGCGAGCGTCACGATAAACGCGAACCAGGCCACCGGCAGCGACGTCCTGCACCTCGTCGATGCGACCGGCGCGCAGGCCGACGTTGCCATCCGGGTCGCCTTTAACGCCGGGACGATCGTGCCCCAGACGGCGCTCAAGGTCACGGGAAATCCGGCCGATCCGAACTGGCTGGCGCGCCAAGTCGCGATCTGGGTCGCGCGTCTCACCCAGGCGCTTCCCGGCGCGCAGGCGACGATCGGCAGCGTTACCGCGCCGCCGGCACCGTTGGCGGCGGGCGCGCAAACGCAGTTTACGGTTCCCGTGCAGATTACCAGCGATGGGCGCTACTTCGATCAAACCGGATCGACGACGGTCGACGTGCAGAACGTTGCCGCCGATCCGATCGTCCCGGCGTTGCTGATGTACGACGACGATCCCGAGCACGTCGCAGCCGACGGCGTGTTGTTTCGCGGCACGGTGACCGCGGCCGAGCCGGCGACGCTCTACTATTACCACGACAACACCGCCGACCCGCGTCGCATCGTCGTCGTCCTCGGGACCGAATCGCCCGATCCGACGGCGGTGCAACTGATCGACGCTTCGGCCGGCCCGAACATCGACGTGATGCAAGTCGGGCACGCGGTTACGCGGGAGTTTTTGCTGCGCAAGCCGCGCGGCGAAGGCATCGTCGTCGACCTGTCGCAGGACGCGCCGTTCACGCTGCACGACGTCGCCATGAGCGCGCGCCAAGGCGTTGCCGGAAATATCGACTTGCGCGTGCTGTCCGGCGGCCCGGTGACCGTTACGGTGGTAGCCGCGTCGCCGGGCGTCGACGTACGCTCGCTGCTCGGCCAGCCGGCGTTGCCCGGCGACGGGCATCACCGCACCGGAGTTTTCCGGTTGGCCGGCTTCGGAAAGGATTCACTGAGCTATCAAGCCGGCGGTGCCGACGCCAAAGTCGTCATCGGCGATCGCGACCCGACCCCGCCGAGCACCGACCCGAACGCTGCCGGGCACGACTACGGCGACTACGGTGTATCGCACAGCATCGACGTCAGCTTGAGCAACCCCACCGGCGCGGCCGTCACAGCGTACGCGTATTTTCGGCCGATTGCGGGCATTGCACGCGCCGGCTTCTTGGTCGACGGTACCTTTATCGAACTCGGCTGCGTACGCCAACCGGTGCCGTATCAAATCGGCACCTTCAGTCTTCCGCCGGGGCAGACCGTGCGCGCGTCGATCCAGACGATGACCGACGGGGGGTCGTTCTATCCGGTCGAAATCGGAATTACCGGAACGCCGCCGGCCTCCACGACGCCCGCGATCGACGCTCCCGACGGCTGTTTTCCCAAACCCCAGGCGGGCGCCGGCGGCTCTTGAAACTTTCGTCACACGCCGCTCGTAAACGCGGTAAGAGTCGTGGAGGACGAGCCTGGGAATGAGCGCCGTCATGGAAGCTACCGCAAGCGAGCCAAAAATCGTCGTGCTCGTGCGGTTGCTCAATGCGATCGACGAGGGAAATCACAGCTTCGAATCGTTGAAGGGCCGGATATCCGAAGCCGGGCGCCGCCCGAGCACGCGCAGTCTGCGCCGCTATCTGGCGATTCTGTCCGAAGCCGGCTTTCCGCTACATTTCGACCGCACGACCAACACCTATCGCTTCGCCGGCGGCTACAGCCTCAAACGCCTGGACTTGTCGAACGGCGAGCTGTTCGGACTGGTGGCGTTGCGCTCGCTCGGCGCGAGCATCGGCGGCGCGATCGGCTTGTCGATCGATGAAGTCACCGAAAAACTGGTGGGAACCGCCGGTCGCAGCGCGCGAGCGCACGTCGACTCACTGTCGCCGGTCGCGTTCCGGCTCTCCGAAATTCGGCTCGACGCGCAGGGCGAACGCGCATTCGCGCTCCTGTCGTCCGCCGAGCGCGTTTCGCGCAGCGTGCGCTTCGCCTACCTCGACAAGGACGGCAATCGCAGCCTGCGCACGATCGATCCCTACGGCTTCGTGATTAGCGCGGGGCGCGTGTACTGCGTTGGGTTCGACCACGACCGCGGCAGTAAACGTACGTTCGCCGTCGATAACGTCACCGACCCGGGCGTGTTGGCGAAGACGTTCGTTCGGCCCGAAGGCTTCCGAATCGAGGAGTACGCCGCCGGGTCGATCAGCGGCGTGATGCACAGCGATGAAACCACCGCGGTTCGCGTCGCCTTTGCCGCACGCGTTGCGAAAGCTGCCATCGCTGCCCGCGTCGTCGAGGAAAGCCACGTCGAGCGCCGCGCCGACGGTTCGGCCGACATCACCTATTCGGTCACCGACACCGACGAGCTGGTGCGCTGGGTGCTCGGCTGGGGCGCGCAAGCCGAAATCGTGGAACCCGCGGCGGTTCGCGCGCGCATCGCGGTTCTCAGCCGCGAGATCTCGGAAAAATACGAGCGGAGCGAAAAATAACGAAACCCATCGTGGCGTAGCCTCGACGGGTTCCGACGTATTCACGCACCGTACTCGCCTGTTTGGCTCCCGGGTGGGAGAGCCTCACCGACGTCGATCGGCGGTTTGACCGGTACTCTCGGAACGTCGCTCATCGCAACGTTTCACGTATTGCATCCGGTCGCGACCGATACGCTTGTCGCGCTTCGAACTGAACGTCGAAGTTTGAGCATGATATCACGCCGAAAGTCACACGACAAGCGCGAGCCGGCCGGAATTCACAAGCTTTCCACAAGTTTTTCCTTTTATGCACCGCCGGCAGTTGGGTTATCCACGGCGCGTGGCGAAAATGTGGCCGCATGCTGGTTTTTGCACTTGCCTCGTTCGTCGTCGCGCAGAGTCTTTTCGGCGGCCTTCCGATTGACGGCGTTGGATGCAACGCGACCGAAGGCGCCGTCGAACACGTGCACGCGCGGTTGCAGATTTACAATCGCGGGCGTGCTGTCGAGGTTCCCCAAGGCGTCGGGATTCCGCAAGGTGCCGGATGCCTGTACTGGATTCACACGCACTCCGCCGACGGATACATTCACATCGAGTCGCCGGTACGGCGCGATTTTACGCTCGGGCAGTTTTTCGACATTTGGGGCCCGGAGTTGAGCTGGACGCACGCGGCTAGCGCCACGGCGCCGCACGGTGCACGCCTGGCCGTGTGGGTGAACGGCAAGCCCTGGCACGGCTCCAATCCGCGCGACATCGTGTTGCGCGATCGCGAAAGCATCGTCATCCAGAGCGGTCCGCCCTTTGCAAAACCGGCACCGTCCGATTGGACGAAGCTGTAAGCGTGGAAGTAGAGCTGGATGGCCGGCATCTCACGCTCGAGGCGCTGGAAGCGATAGCCGATGGCGCCCCGGTAACGATCGGCGCGCAGGCGCGCCGCCGCGTCGAGCGTGCCCGCGCGTTCGTCGAAGAACGCTTCGCGAGCGGCGAAGCCATCTACGGCGTCACGACCGGTTTCGGTCGGCTCGCCAACGTCCCGGTCGATCCCAATGACGCTGCGTTGCTGCAGCTCAATCTCGTCCGCAGCCACGCGGCCGGTACCGGCGCTCCCCTGGACGAGCGGTTGGTACGCGCCGCCGGCGTTTTGCGCGCGAACTCGCTCTCGGCCGGGCACTCGGGCGTGAAATCCGAAACGTTGGACCTGATCGTGGGGCTGCTCAACCGCGGCGTCACCCCGGTCGTGCCCTGCCAGGGTTCGGTCGGCGCGAGCGGCGATCTCGCGCCGCTCGCCCACATGACCCTCACCCTCATCGGCGAGGGCGAAGCCTTCTTTCAAGGGGAGCGCCTTCCGAGCGCGACCGCGCTGGAACGCGCCGTATTGCAGCCGGTGGTGCTCGGTGCCAAAGAAGGTCTGGCGCTCATCAACGGGACGCAAGTGATGACCGGCATTGCGGCGCTCGGAGTTCTGCGTGCCGAACGGCTGGCGGCCGCGGCCGACGTCATCGCGGCGATGTCGCTCGAAGCGTTTCACGGGAGCGAGCGGGTTTTCGACCGGCGGCTCAACGAGCTCCGCCCGCATCCGGGTCAGATGCAGGTCGCCAAGAACTTGCGCGCGCTGCTGACCGGTTCGGAAATCGTGCAGTCGCATGCCGAGTGCGGCCGCGTTCAAGATCCGTATTCGTTTCGCTGCATTCCGGTGGTGCACGGCGCGGTGCGCGACACGATCGCGCACGTTCGGCGCGTTACCGAAATCGAAGCCAACTCGGTGACCGACAATCCGCTGGTGTTTCCCGACGACGGCGAGTTTCTGTCGGGCGGCAACTTTCATGGCGAACCGATCGCGTTGGCCATCGACATTTTGAAGGTGGCCATAAGCGAGCTGGCATCCATCGGCGAGCGGCGTTTATACCTGTTGCTCAACGCCGAGGACCGTGGCTTGCCGCTGTTTCTCACCGGGCGTTCGGGCTTACAGTCCGGATTGATGATCGTTCAGTACACCGCGGCCGCGCTGGTGAACGACAACAAGGGCCTGGCGTGGCCCTCGAGCGTCGATTCGATTCCGACGTCGGCCGGCCAGGAAGATCACGTCAGCATGGGGATGACGTCGGCCAACAACTTAGTCCGCGTGCTCGACAACGTGGAAGGTGCACTCGCATGCGAACTGCTTGGCGCGCTCGCCGCAACCGATTTTCGGCGTCCGCTGAGATCGGGAAAGGGCACGCACGCCGCCCACGATCTCGCCCGGCGCTCGATCGCCCCGTGGGGAGAAGATCGCGTGCCCGCCCCCGACATCGAAGCCGCCCGCGCCCTTATCGCCTCCGGCGCCCTAGCTACGGCTGCCGCCTTGTCATCCTGAGCGGAGCGCCGAAGGCGCGCAGTCGAAGGCCCTCATGCTCCCTCCCAATCTAGCCAAAATTTGACAGTTACTCCATATCTGGAGTAACCTAGTCGTATGGACGTTCAACCCGACGTCGGATACGGCCGCCGCGATGTCGCCTCGACGGCGATTCGCGCCTTCGCCCGGCTCGCCGAAATCTGGCAGCTGTCGGGAGCGCAGCAAGCCAAGCTCCTGGGACTAGAACCGACCCAACAGTCGACGCTGTATAAGTGGAAGAGCCAACCGCAGCGCGCCAATCTGTCCCACGATACCCTCGATCGCATCTCGTACCTCACCGGGATCTACAAAGCTCTGCACATCCTGCTGCCCAGCGACGAAGCTGCTGACACTTGGATTCATCGCCCGAACGACGCGCCGCTGTTTGGCGGAAGCAATCCGCTCGCGCGCATGCTGTCGGGTTCGATGTACGATCTGCACGTCGTTCGCGCTTACCTCGATTCCGAACGCGGCTGATTCTATCGCCGTGCACGTACCCGTTACCCACCTGCAGTGGCGCGCCGCCAAACGCATCATCTCAACACGATTTCCCAGCGTCGGAATTTTAGACCGCCTCGTGGACTCCGCCGAGGTCGGCGCACTGATGGCGATCGACGCGCGCACCAACCCGCGCATCAACGAAGAACTCGGTGCGCTCGCACTCATTCCGGCGGCCGAGCGGGTCGTGGGGCCTGGTGCGACGGTAATCATGGCGCCGTTCGCGCATCCGAATCCCGACGGTTCGCGTTTCTCCGATGGGAGCTTCGGCATCTTCTACGCTGCCCACCGTTTGCCGACGGCCATCGCCGAAGTCCGCTACCACCGCGAGCGATTCATGCGTTCGTCCCGCGAGGTCCCGCAAACCCTCGAACTCATGCTCTACGAAGCAGCCATACGCGGCGACTTCCACGACGTTCGCGCCAGCGCCAATGCGGGATGGTACAACCCCGTAAGCTACGCGCGCTCGCAGCCGCTCGGCGTGCGCCTCCATAAGGCCGGCTCGGCCGGTATCGTCTACCGCAGCGTGCGCGATCCCGCGGGCGAATGTCTCGCGGTTTTTCGCCCAGCGCTCGTCGCCCGCTGCCGGCCGGTCAAGCCACTCTTCGCTCACTGGAACGGCGAGCACATCACGTCTGTCAGCGCCCCCGTGTCACTACGTTGAAACAAACCTGTCGGGTATTGGTAAAGCCTTTGGGGAGCGAATGAAATGACGCGTTCCAGGGCCAGGGCTACCGGAGCCGTTTACCTGCTGTATTTTTTGACCGTTATGCTCGCGGCGTTTTTGGTTGGTCGCGTGCCCGTCGTCTACAGCAATGCCGCGAACCTCATCGCGAATGCGGTCTACATAGCGGTAACGCTGCTTCTATATCAGATGCTCAAGCCCGTGAGCCGGAACATCGCGCTACTCGCTGTGGCGATCAGCATCGTGGGATGTATCGTTCAGTCGATGAGCCTTTTTCATCTCGGATCGCCCCAAAGCTCACTACCAATTTTCGGCTTGTTCAACCTCACCATCGGCTACCTCATTGTAAGGTCGACGTTCTTGCCACGGGTGTTGGGCATCCTTATGGCGTTGTCGGGCGTGGGCTGGCTAACGGTTCTGTCGCCGGAACTCGTGAAACATATAGGCGCTTACGTCGAGATCCTCGGCATTGCTGCAGAGGGGTTCCTAATGCTGTGGCTCCTCGTGATGGGGGTGAATGTTCGACGATGGAAAGAGCAAGCCGCAACGGTTTGGAGATGAAACGTTGCCGCGCAGACTTGCTTTGTATGCCTTTGAGGCAATCCAATCGGTGAAGTTTCAGCGGGAGCACTTGGCCGGTCAACTCAGCCTCTGTTCGTTCACTCTTCCGACTCGCTGAGGCGCATGGGTACGGATCGGCCGCTGAGATATGCAATGATGTGGCGATGCCATGGCAAGTGCGAATAGGCTTCGGCCATATCGGCATCCATGCGCATAGCTTCGTCAACAAACGCGCGGGCGGCCACTTCGGCGAAGTGTCTCGCGAGACCATCGTCGCCCAAAAGTGAATGGGCGGCCGCGAGGTGCCATGCGTGTTCCGCAAAGTGCTGAATAGGAAAACCTTCCGCCAGGGCCGCTGCCTGCGCAGCGTGAGCACGCGCGGAATCAAAGTCACCCACCCCCGCGGTGAATCGAGCAAACAGCGCGCGCGTCTCCATCGTGAGCGCTCGCTGCTCGAGCTGCAACAGTCCCGTGAGGGCCTCGTCCAGGAACGTCCGAGCTTCCTCATCGCGTTTCGTTCTCGCGCAGAGTTCGCCGTAGCGCGCAGCGACGTGCGCTGCATATAACTGTGTTTTCAGCCGTGTCGTAAGCTTGCGCGCAGCACTGAGATGCCGCTCGGCATCACCCAAACGATTGGAGCGCATCGCGAGCGCCGCCCTGGTGAGCATGATGCGCATGGCATTCCACGGCTTCTCTGTCGCAGCATCCGGGAGTTCTCTGAAAAGCGCTTCGGCTCGTTGATCGTCGCCACAAAAAGCACGAACCGTAGCAAGGTTCACGATGGTGGCTGCACAGCCACTTACATCGCCAACATCGCGATAGCCGTCGAGCGCCCGCTCGTGCTCGCGCAAGGCCTCAGCGTATTCGTTCGTCTTCCCGAGGTACATTGCTGTATTTTGATGAGCTCGAGCTTCGGCAAAGCGGTCCCCCACACGCAGCGCGAGATCGAGCGATTGACGCGCATCGCGCAAGCCGATCTCCGGCGGCTTGCCCAGTAACGCGGAAGAAGCTACGCGATGGAACTCCATCCGAATGCTGGCGTCCTCGCTGGTTGCGTAGGCTGGCCGAGACTTCGCAATTTGCTCTTCCGCGTTCTTAAAATCACCCAGCCGGCATAGTGAGTTAATGTATTGCGCCCAGGCGAAAAACGCACCGCGCTGATCGCCGAGCTGTTCGAGCGCAATCGAAGCACGCAGCGCCGCGTCGCGCGAGGTCAGAAAATCATCCTCGAGAAAAGCATGGGCGGACCGGGTGCGCTCAAATGTTGCCCGGCCTCGGTCGGTAACGGAAGCCAAGGCTTGCAATCGCGCTAGCGTTTCGCTCCTCATATTCTTATCGTCACGATGGGCGTCGAAGACGCGCTCGAGCGCGGCGCACGCTCGCGGTGGATCGTTTTCCGACAAGGTGTAGAGTTCGAGTGCATCCGCTCGACGCTCGGGGATCGCTCCGGTGCGCGCGAGGGCGCGCTCGCGGATCGTCAGAAAATCGTGGCGCAAAGTCGCCTGTGCAGCATCGCTGGTATCGATGAGGGAAAGGCCCACGGAGGCCGTTTCCCGAGCTTCTTCGTTCGCGAACACGTCTAGCGCATAACGCGCAGCTTGTAGGAAATATTCAGCAGCCTTACCGGCGTTGCCGGCGGCTTGGTAATGCCGCGCGATCTCGGCGGAACGTGCACCGTGACCCTGCGGTAAGGATGCAAGCGCGCGCGCAACCAGCGCATGCGCGACTTCGAGTTCTTCGGAAGATAGACGTTCGACCGCCGCAGCATGCGCGAGGTGATGCGTGAACGCGAACGCCAGTCCTGGGGTGCCGGCGCTCGCGCGAATGAGCCCGAGTTCGATTGACTCGCGCAGACCATCAACCAACTGTTCGTCGCTCCATCCGGTCGCCGCGGCTAAGGCCGTCAGGTCGAAGCGAGCACCGATTATGGCACCGTATAAAAGGGCGATTTCCGCATCGGATGAGAGGCGGCCTAATCGTGATTTAAAGAGTAGTTCGATCCCCCCGTTGCTTGGCTCACGTCCAGAGACGATGTCTTGTAGCGCTTCCTGTAAGAGCAGCGGCACGCCGGCCGACCGCGCAACTGCTCGTCCCAGCGTTTCCTCTTCCGCCAGCGGGACGGCGGTTCGGGCGGCGGCGTTCACATCTGCGGCGTCCAACGCCCCAAGCTCGAGCTCGCTCGCTGTACCCCGACTCAACAGTTGGCGGCGCAGAGCCCGCAGCGGATGCGCGGTCGGCAATTCATCGTTTCTGAAGGTGGCGACGATCAGGATCTGTTCTTTCCCGAGCCGTGTAGACACGAACTCAAGGAGGTCGATCGTAGCCGCGCCCGCCCAGTGCAGGTCCTCGAGGATGATTGCCGCCGGGCGAACGCGCGCTATATCGGAGAATCCGCGCCGCACCGATTCGAAAAGGCGAACCCGGGCGGCTCGGTCGTCGACGAATGTGGCGAGCGCATATTCCTCTAGCAACTCGTCGAGAACGTGCTGCCAAATGTTCTTCTTGTCATTCGATGGCGCGCGGCCACGAAGCGGGGCCGCATTCCGCAAGGCCTCTACAAACGCTTCGTACGGACGATGCTCTCCGCCGGGGGCGGTCTCGCCGCGCACCGCAGCACCGCCTTCGCGCTCGATCGAACGCGCCAGTTCGGCGGTAAATCGGCTCTTTCCAATTCCCGCTTGACCCGAAATAAAAAGCACGTTCGCGCGGCCATCGGCGGCGGTGTGCCAGAGACGAAGGCCGCTTTCCATTGCGGTTGCGCGCCCCACGAACGGCAGGGACAGCGCGGGGGATACTTCCGGCTGCGGCTGCCGGGAGGCAGGTTCACTCGACGCAAGACGGATCCCACGCAAAACTGCATCGCGAATCGCGAGCGTTTCTGGCATCGGCTCGATATGCATCTCTGCCTGCAGCCGGGATGCAAATCGCTCGAACGCGGCGAGCGCGCCCGCGCGATCGCCGGCTTCATATCGAATCGCGATCAACTGACGCACGATGTCTTCGCGCCAGGGGTCGTCATCTAATAACCGATGGGCGGCTCCGGCCGCACGCTCGAATCGCCGCAGCGACCGGTCTCGGCCGACTGTACGCGCTAAGGACTCGTGAAAAGCGTCGCGCCGGCGTTCGCGCTCACCTGTAGTCCAGTCATCGTAAAGCGTGGGGAGAAGATCCCCGCCGTGCAGCGCGATCGCATCGTCATCTCGGTTTTCCGCGACGGCATCGTCGAACGAAAGTACGTCGACTTCGGCTGCTGCGGTCGCATTCCAGGCGATTTGTTCGAAGTCGGACAGGACGAAGCGTTTATCGTGCGGCGTGGGCGGAAGCGAGGACAACAAGTAGGAAAGATTTCGTCGCAGATGCCCCCGCGCGGTTTCCTCGTCATCGTCGGGAAAAAGGGCATAAGCGACCGAATCGCGCATCGTCGGGCGTCGACAGCGCAGGATAAGGTAGGCCATAACATTGAGCGTCTTGCGCGGCAGTGAAAACTCGCGCGAGTTGTCGGCTGCAATGACTCTCGGTTGTCCAAAGAGAGATATGCGAACCGGCAGCACGCCGGCAACCAAGTCGGGCGTCCTCGCTGTTGGCATTAAGAGAGTACTTGGCAACTATCTCAAATCGCGCCTCCCGAGCCAGGAGGCGAAGAATTCGAGCAGCTCGGCGACGTCGCTAAAGTACAAGCGGCGTTGGCTTTCCAGATGCTCGACGCTACCGCGTCGCCACCCGCGGGAGGCCGGTGTTTCGACTTCGTCCGGTTCCGGCCACAGATTCACGAGGAATGCCTGTTTACGCTTGTTCACGGGTCGAAACGTAGCAACTCGGCGTTCCCGTTGCGTCCCGGAACGATCCCGGAACGATCCCGGAACGGTCTCGCGCTACTATTGCCGCATGAAAGTCTCGCATTCGGAATTTTACGCTTTAGGCGTCCTGGCGGCCACAGCTTTGCTCGCTGGCTGCAGCCACGTTGGTGCGCAATCATCGGGGCTCGGCTTCGGACCAGCTGCGCCGGGAATCACCCAGTCGGGCACGGATCTCCTCAGCCGCCCGGGCATTCCAACCATAGCCGTGAAAGCGGGCCCATCGAACCCGGATCACCGCAAGTCATGGGTCTCACCGGATCTCAACAGAGCGGGCAACCTGCTGTTCATATCGGATTACTCGACGGATGACGTCTACATTTATAAAATGCCCGTGCTTTCACTTAAGGGCGTTCTCACAGACTTTGACGGTCCACAAGGCGAGTGCTCCGACAATTCCGGAAACGTCTGGATAACGAACACCGGCTCGTCTCAGATCCTAAAGTACTCGCACGCCGGAACGCTGCTCAAAACATTGAACGATCCGGGCGAAGACCCCGTTGGGTGCGCTGTGGATCCGAAGACCGGCAATCTCGCCGTCACAAACATCGGCACCCCCAGCGAAGGGCCGGGAGAAGTATTGATCTTTCCCAATGGCTCCGGCAATGCAACGGCTTACACGAATCCTAGCCAGTATTACTACCTTTTCGCCGGCTACGATACGCGTGGTAATCTCTTCGAAGACGGCAGATCCCTTAGCTCCGGGGCCTTCATGCTCTCCGAGCTTCGTCAACGCCGCGGCTCGCGACGCGGTTCGCTGGAGACCATCTCTCTCAGCGGCGGCACGATCTACTTCCCCGGTATGGTTCAGTGGTACCCCGCGGGTGGTTACCTTGCGGTTGGCGATCAGCAGTGCGGCGACCAGTATACTTCCTGCGTGTACTGGGTTTCGATTTCCGGCACAGCCGGAACGATCACCGGTACCACTAACCTGGTGAACTCTGCCAGCGATCCCGTATGCGACCTGGTTCAGGGCGTCTTACTCTCGCGGCCGAAAAGCCTGGCAGGTACAGATGACGCATTGACCTGTGGTTCTTACCTAAACTCGTCCACCAACCTCTGGCCGTTCCCAGCTGGTGAGTATCCGATCGACAATGGCGTCAACCCTGGCTACATTACGCCGGTCGGCGCGGCATTGAGCGTCAAAACGTGAAAGTATTGGGGGTTCTGATGACGACATTCTGCCGGTTAAGAGTATTTACGTCCGCCATCATGATTGCAGCGCTCACAACGACGAACGTTTCGGCTCAGTCTCTCAGCGTCAATATGCCCGGTCCCCTTAGGGCCGGAGTCAACGTGGGGCAAACCGACAACTTCACGGGCACGCACTATTGGTATTTCTACGCGGGACCGGGAGCCGTTGCAGTGCATTGTGAGTTTAAAGGCGGCGGCCTCTTAGGAAATCCAATGAATTCAAGGCTCACGTTCACGTTGTCCGACGCGGCGCAAACCTGGCATCAGAGCAAAACGCTTGTATCCGGTTCGAACGCAGACACCAATCAGGTAACCTTCCACGGCAATATTAAGCAACGCATTGAGGTGATTGTCTCGGTCGCCCCGGTCGCAGGCGGCCTCGTGCGCATGGGCGGCGAGTATTCGATTTCCGTATCCGGGGCGGTCGCGTACGGTCAAGCGAAAAGCGGCGACCCGATCGTTGGCACGTACATGCAAATGTGCTGCATGACCGAAAATATCGGCCTCACCAAGTTCCAGCCCAATGGCACGATTGTCGCCGCCAATGGATTCACCGGGACGTGGAAGCTCTTCGATGCCTCCACGCATACCTATGCGCTCGTCATCAATGGGGAACAGCTCTCCGTTACGTATGTGGCCGCACGCGGCCTTGTCAGCAGCAACGATGCCGGCGCAATCGTTTTCAAGGCGTTGCCGTAATCCAGTTGCGCGCGTCCGATAGGAGCTGAAATGAAACGTTCAGGCTTTGCGATAGTCAGCATGTGTTTTGCCCTCGCAGATTGGGGCTCGGCGCTTGGAGCCGGCTTGCCCATCTATCCGGGCGCAACCAAGATGGTCTATCAAGGGCCGACGACGTTCGTCCGCTGCGGACACAAAATCTCGGTCGTGACCTATTATTCGAGCGTCGACGCCAAATCTGTCATCGCTTGGTATAGCGGTCACTTCCCGGGAAGTATCCGCGTCGAACATAGCGCTTCGGGCGGAGCGGGGTTAACCATGACTGAGGTGTTCGAACCAAAGGGCACCCTGGCCGTCGCCATCACACCGGCTGGTGGCAATTCGGGCGTTCGTATTGGGCTTGGAACGTACGACCCTGCGCTCTCGTCGGGGGAGTTGAAGACGATGCAAGCCCTCATGGGTAGCGATTCGGCTGCGAAGCAGCGCGCCGTGGCGGAGATGAAAGCAAAAAGTGCGGCCCGAATAGCACCGGCGGTATCTAGGCGCCGATAGCGCGCGCAAACAGCTCGGGGGCGTCGAGCTGCTCGCAGACCGCCTGGAATTCGGCGGTCGGTCCGCGCCACTCCAGCTCGTCGACGTTTGCAAAGAGTTTCGCGTCGGTTCGAAGCGTAGCGAGGACCTTGAATGACAACGCGAGGGCCTGGCGCTCGCCGAGCACTTGCGGCGGGAAAAGCTCGATCGCACCGTACCGCGTGAGCAGAGCTGCCGCGCCCTTGGGCCCAATGCCCGCGATGCCGGGATAGCCGTCGGCGCTATCGCCAACGAGCGCGAGATAGTCGGGTATCAATTCGGGACTTACACCAAACTTAGCTCGGACGCCATCGGCGTCCCGGACGACCTTGCTCCGTCGGTCGATTTGCACGATGCGGTCGTCGCGCACGCATTGGGAGAGATCTTTGTCCGGAGTCCAAATGCAAATCTTCTGCACCCGAGAATCCTGCGAGGCGATTTCGGCGGCCGAGGCCAGCGCGTCATCGGCCTCGAGCTCGACCATCGCCCAAACCGGAATCCCC
>PLLA01000103.1 GCA_003140835.1 Candidatus Tumulicola scandinaviensis
AGGTGCTTCTCATCACGAACGAGGAGGCGGATCGCCGCATCGCCGATCCGCGCGTCGCGGCCGTGACGCTGACCGGAAGCGAACGCGCGGGCGTCGCCGTCGCCTCCGCCGCGGGCAGCGCATTGAAGAAATGCGTGCTCGAACTGGGCGGTTCCGACGCGTTCGTGGTGCTCGAGGATGCCGATTTCGAACTCGCCGCCAAGACGGCCGTCACGGCGCGCTTTCAAAACAACGGCCAGAGTTGCATCGCCGCCAAACGGTTCATCGTGACGGAGCCCGTTTACGAGAGTTTCCTAGAGCGCTTCGTCGCGCGAACGCGAGAACAGCGCGTCGGGAACCCGATGGACGAGCGGAACGCGCTCGGGCCCTGCGCGCGGGCCGACCTGCGCGACAACGTCGACGCGCAAGTCCGCGCGACGGTCGATCGCGGCGCACGCTTGATGACCGGCGGCAAGGTCGTCGAGGGCCCGGGCTACTTCTACGAACCGGCGATCGTGGCCGACGTCGTTCCCGGCATGCGCATGTTCGACGAAGAAGTTTTTGGACCGGCGGCAGCGGTGGTGAGGGCGAAGGACGCCGGCGAAGCGATTGCTTTGGCCAACGCGTCGAGTTACGGCCTCGGCTTCAGCATATGGACGCGCGATACGGCAGCGGCCGCGGCTCTCGCCGCCCGCGTTGAAGCCGGCGCCGTCTTCGTCAACGGCATGGTCGCCAGCGATCCGCGCCTACCGTTCGGCGGCGTCAAGAAAAGCGGCTACGGGCGCGAACTTTCGTACTTCGGCCTGCACGAATTCACCAACATTCAAACCGTTTGGATCGGCGATTCCTAGCCACGAACGCCTTGACAGAAGACATGTCGCGTGCTTACTATGCACGTATGGTCGTCGATAGATTAGCCCAGTCCCTCGGGACATTGTCGTATCCGAATAGCGTCGTCACGGCGTCGCGATTCGTTGTCGTCACATGCCCCGAAGATCAAAAAGGCGTCGAAAACACAGGCTGAAAGTCGAAGATCCACGTTACGTTTGACGAGGGGACGCGGCGAAGGCCGGGTCCCTAAATGTTTTTAAGGGCCATCCGCGCGTAGCTTAGCGGCGAAAGCGTCTGCCCTACAAGCAGTTCATCGGAGGTTCGAGTCCTCCCGCGCGGACCAATTCTCGATAGCGCCGTTGCGTACGTGTGTCCTTCGACTGCGGCGCTTCGCGCCTCCGCTCAGGATGACACGGGGGCGGTCGCGCAGTAGGCGGCGATGCGCGCGATGCCTTCGCGCACCTGCTCGACCGGAGCGACCCAACTCAACCGCAGCCAGCCTTCCAGCGCTTTGCCGAACGCGCTGCCGGGTATCGTCAGGACGTCGTGGTTATCAATTAAATCGTTAGCAGCGTCGAGCGACTGCACGCCGTCCGCTAAGCGTACGCAGGCGTAGAACGCGCCGTCCAACGGAGCGTGACGCAGCCTGTGTTCGGCGAGCGCGGCGAGGACGGCCCTTCGCTGTTCGGCATACCAACTCGCGTGCTCGCGTATGCCGTCGGCTGAAGCGAAAACGTGTAAGGCGACATGCTGGGCGAACGTATCGGTGCACGAGGTCACCCAGGCGTGCGCTTTGACGGCCTGCTCGATGAAACTCTCCGGAGCTAGGATCCAACCGAGCCGCAGGCCCGTCAACGCATTGCTTTTGCTGATCGAGTTAGTCACGATCGTGTGCGGATAGCATTCGGCCAAATAGGCCGCATCATCGACGAAGGTTTGCTCGCGGTAGATTTCGTCGTGAATCAACCACACGTGCTTGCCGTGACGCCTCTCGAGCGCGCGCGCGAGTACGTCGGCTTGATCCTGCGCCAAAACTCGGCTGGTGGGGTTGCACGGGGAACACAGCACGATCGCTCGCGTCGCGTCGGTGACGCCGGCGAGTATTCGGTCGGCATCGAACGCAAAGTCGTCGTCCTCAAGCATGCTCACCGTGCGGCACGCGACGCCGTCGAGAGCGGCCATTTTTACATACGACGGAAAGGCCGGTTCGACGACCAGCAACTCGTCCTGGGCGGGATCGAGCAGCGTCATCAGCGTGACGTACATCGCTTCCTGCGACCCAGCCGTCACGCATACGTTCGCGCCGTTATCCAGACCCGGATACGCATAGTGACGCGCGATCGCTTCGCGCAACGCCGGATCGCCGGCATTGGCCGTGTATTTGACGCCGCGTTCGGCGACGTGCCGCATCGCATACTCGAAGTGCGCGCGCGTCGGAAGCAGCGTCGGTTCGCCCAGACCGAGATCGATCGACGTCGGACGCTTGCGGTCGGCGACCTGGCGAATCAGCGAGCCGGGAATTGCGCGAACGCGTGGATTCATACGGCGATCTCGTGCTCTCGCAACGCCGCATTCAGCGACGTCTTACGGTCGGTGGACGCGTCGCGAGTTCCCACGATGAGCGCGCAGGGCGTGCCGTACTCACCGGCCGGAAACGCTTTCGGCTGCATCCCCGGAATAACGACCGCGCGCGCCGGGACGCGCCCGCGCACGACCACCGGCTCGCTTCCCCGCACGTCGACGATCGGCGTGCTAGCGGTCAAGACGACGCCCGCGCCGAGGACCGCTTCGCGCTCGACCCGGACGCCCTCGACCACGATGCAACGCGAACCGATGAATGCGCCGTCCTCGACGATCACCGGCGTCGCTTGCGGCGGTTCGAGGACGCCCCCGATGCCGACTCCGCCGGAAAGATGTACGTTCTTCCCGATTTGCGCGCAGGAACCGACCGTCGCCCACGTGTCGATCATGCTGCCTTCGTCCACATATGCGCCGACGTTCACATAGCCGGGCATCAGAATCACCCCGCGGCCGAGAAAACTGCCATACCGCGCGACGCCCGGCGGAACGCAGCGCACGCCCAGCTTCTTGTAGTTTCGTTTTACGGGCAGTTTGTCGTAAAAAACCAGCGCATCATCATCGCCGCCCATCCAGCCGGAGTCGCGGCGCTGGAAGTACAGCAAAATCGCTTGCTTCACCCACGCGTTGGTCACCCAGTCGTCGCCGGCCGGTTCGGCAACGCGCAGGTCGCCGTCGTCGAGCGCTTCCATCACGCGGTCGACAACGCGGCCGTCGCGCCCACGCACGTCGCCGTCGCCGCGCACCAGCGCCTCGATCCCCTCGCGTAACTCGTCCTGCTTCATTCTGGTAGTGGCCGCTTTACGTCGCAGCGCACGCAGTACCATGCCGGATCGCTCGCGGCCGTCCTTCGACTACGGCGCTACGCGCCTCCGCTCAGGATGACAACAAGGGCGCGCCTCGAAATGACCTCATCCCTCCCGAAGGGTGTCTTTTCTTCGCCCGCACGCCGGTCGAATTATAAAAGGAGAAGTCGTGCCGAACTCCCCCGCGGACGAGCAGCGCATCAACGCAATCCGGTTCTTGGCGGTCGATGCCGTTCAGAAGGCCAACTCCGGGCACCCGGGCATGCCGATGGGCGCGGCGGCGATGGCCTACGCGCTTTGGACGCGGCACTTGCACTTCAATCCGCAGGATCCGCACTGGCTCAACCGTGACCGCTTCGTGCTTTCGGCCGGGCACGGCTCGATGCTCCTGTACGCGCTGCTGTACCTTACCGGCTACGATCTTAGTCTCGACGACATCAAGTCGTTCCGGCAGTGGGGGAGCAAGACGCCCGGCCATCCCGAAGCCGAGCGGACTCCCGGCGTCGAAGCAACGACCGGTCCGTTGGGACAGGGCATCGCCAACGCGGTCGGTATGGCGGTCGCCGAAGCGCACCTGGGCGCCGTCTACAATCGCGAAGACCAGCCGATCGTCGATCACTTTACCTACGTCATCTGCGGCGACGGCGACCTCATGGAAGGCATCAGTCAGGAGGCGCTGTCGCTGGCGGGCCACCTCAAACTCGGGAAGCTGATCGCCTTCTACGACGACAACTTGGTGTCGCTGGCAGGGCCGACCGACATTACGCTCACCGATGAAGCCGCCGAGCGTTTCGAAGCCAGCGGGTGGCACACGCAGTTCGTCGACGTTGCCCACGGTAACGACGTCGACACCATCGATCAGGCGATCGTCGTCGCCAAGAACGTGACCGATCGTCCGTCGCTGATCATCGTCCGCACTCACATCGGTTACGGCTCGCCGCGTCAAGACAGCTACTTAGCGCACGGCGAAGCGCTCGGTCCCGAGAACGTTAAGAAAGCAAAAACAGAGCTGGGCTGGCCGCTCGAGCCGGACTTCTACGTGCCCGACGACGTCCTGAAATTCTTTCGCGAGGCCGGCGCCAAGGGCGGCGAACTGGAAGCGAAGTGGCAAACGGTCTTCGACGCATGGAAGACCGCCAACGCCGATCTGGCGGCACAACTGGAACGCGCCTTGCGCGGCGAGGTGCCCGCGAATCTTCCGTGGCCCGCATTCACCGAACAGAACGGCAGCGTGGCGACGCGCGATGCCGGCGGCACCGTCATGAACGCGATAGCCGAAAGCCTGCCGGAGCTGGTGGGCGGCTCGGCCGATCTCGACCCCTCGACCAAGACCTACTTGAAAAACTGCGGCGACTTTGCGCCGGGGAACTACGCAGGCCGCAACATTCACTACGGCGTGCGCGAGCACGCGATGGTCGCGATCACGAACGGGATCGCGCTGCACGGCGCGCTGCTGCCGTTCTCGGCAACCTTCTTCAACTTCGCCGACTACTGCAAGCCGGCCATACGCCTGGCGTGTCTCACGCAGCTGCACTGCGTCTTCGTCTTTACGCACGACTCGGTGTTCCTGGGCGAAGACGGTCCCACGCACGAGCCCATCGAGCAGCTCGCGATGCTGCGTGCGACGCCGAACTGTAACGTCGTGCGGCCGGCGGACTCACTCGAAGTGCTCGAAGCCTGGAAGCTGGCCGTCGGCGTCAAGGGCACGCCGTGGGTCTTGGTGCTCTCGCGCCAAAAACTTCCGTTCTTAGGCGCGCGCGACGCGGCCGTTTCCAAAGGCGCGTACGTCTTGACCGATGCTTCAGATGGGAATCCCGACCTCTTGCTCATCGCGACCGGCTCAGAAGTGTCGCTCGCAGTCGACGCCAAGAAGATTCTCGACGGCAAGGGCGTGCGCACGCGCATCGTGTCGATGCCGTGCTGGGAACTCTTCGACGAGCAGTCGCAGGAATACAAAGACTCAGTTCTTCCGCCGGCAGTCACGGCGCGCATGTCGATCGAAGCCGGCGCGACGCTGGGATGGGCACGCTACGTCGGCGACCACGGCTTCGCGTTCGGGATCGACCACTTCGGCGCGTCGGCACCGGCCGCCGAGATTGCCAAAGGCTTCGGCTTTACGGCCGACAACGTCGCGCAACTCGCGCTCGAGAAATTCGCACTCGCCATTCCTTAGGAGACGGACCATCGTGAAAAACCAACTGCAGGAGCTGCTCGATGCCGGACAGAGCGTTTGGCTCGACAACCTTCGCCGCAGCATGTTCGCCTCGGGTGAGCTCAAACGGATGATCGAGCGCGGCCTTCGCGGCATGACTAGCAATCCAACGATCTTTGAAAAGGCGATCGGCGCTGGAAACGACTACGACGATCAACTTCGCCAGCTGGTCGGCTCGGAGAAGAACGCGGAAGCGCTCTTTTGGGACCTCGCCATTGCAGACATCCAGCACGCCTGCGACGAGTTCGCAACCGTCTACGATTCGTCGGGCGGGAATGACGGATTCGTCAGCCTGGAAGTTTCGCCGCTGCTCGCACGCGAGACGCAGGGCACGATCGCGATGGCCAAAGAGCTGTGGGCGCGCGTCGGCCGGCGCAATCTGATGGTCAAGATTCCGGGCACCAAGGAGGGTCTGCCGGCAATCGAGGAATGCATTTACGAAGGCCTCAACATCAACGTCACGCTGATTTTCTCGGTCGATATGTACGAGAAGGCGGCGCGGGCGTACGTGAAAGGCCTGCAGCGGCGCCTCGCCGAGAACAAGCCGATCGATAAAATTCGCTCGGTGAATTCGGTTTTCGTCAGCCGCATCGACAGCGCCATCGACAAGATGCTGCACGCGCGCATCGCGAAGGGCGAAAAGCTGGAACCGCTGCTCGGCAAAACCGGCATCGCTAACTTAAAGCTTACCTACCAGAAGTTTAAAGAGATCTTCCTCGGCGACGAATTCGCGCCGGTCAAGGCGGCCGGCGGCGCGGTTCAGCGCCCGCTGTGGGCGTCGACCTCCACTAAAGATCCGAATTATCCCGATTTAATGTATGTCGAGACCGTCGTCGGACCCGACACCGTTAACACGATGCCGCCGCAGACGCTCGACGCGCTGCTCGATCACGGGAAAATCGTTCCCGCCACGGTCGAAACCAATCTCGCCGGCGTTCACGACGTCATGAAGGCGCTCCAAGACGCAAAAATTTCGCTCTTCGACGTTACCGAACAGTTGCAAACCGAAGGCGTCACCCTGTTCTCCGATTCGTTCGCCGCGCTACTGGGCGCCATCGTCTACAAACAGAAGCTGCTGGAAGGCGATGGAGCCGAACGAGTCCGGTTATCGCTCGGACCGTCGCAGGCATCGTTCGACGCGGCGCTGGAATCGCTGGCGTCGGCCGATTTTCTAAAGCGCCTGTGGGCACTCGACCCGACTCTTTGGTCGAGCGAACCCGCCGCCGCGGAAATCATCAAGAAGTCGTTGGGATGGCTCGCGATTCAGCAGCACATGCTCGAAGGGGTGCCCGAGTTGCGCGCGTTCGGCGTCGACGCTAAAGAAAAGTTCGACTTCGCGGTGGTGTGCGGCATGGGCGGAAGTTCGCTCGCACCGGACATCCTCGCCGATACGTTTGGCAAATACGGCGGTTATCCCGAGTTGCTGGTGCTCGACTCGACGTGCCCGCAACAAATTCGCGAGCTCGAGGAACGCATTCGCGTGGCCGACACGCTCTTCATCATCTCCAGCAAGAGCGGCACGACCACCGAGCCGAACGCCTTTTACGCCTACTTTCACGAAAAGGTTACCAAACAGCTGGGCGCAGCGGTAGCCGGCCGCAGCTTCGTCGCCATTACCGATCCGGGAAGCCCGCTCGAGACCGAGGCGAAAGAATGCAACTTCCTGGCGTGTTTCGATAACGATCCGAACATCGGCGGCCGCTATTCCGCGCTGTCGTACGTCGGCATCGCGCCGTCGGCGGTGGCCGGATACGACATCAACTTGCTGCTCGATCGCGCGCTGGGCGCGATGCACGCAAACGATCGCACGGTCGACGTCAAGACGGCACCGGGCCTGCGCCTCGGCGCCGCGTTCGGCGGCCTCGCTGTCGCCGGACGCGACAAGTTAACGATCGTGACGCATCCCGACGTCAGAGCGTTCGGTGCGTGGGCCGAGCAGCTGATCGCCGAATCGACCGGCAAGCACGGTAAGGGCATCGTGCCGGTTGAGAACGAGCCGCTCTGCGCGCCCGGCGTTTACTCCGACGATCGCCTGTTCATCTACGTCGGCGCGAATCTCCCCGACCCCGACCCCGGCGTCGACGAGAAGCTGCGCGCGCTCGAAGCCGCCGGACATCCGGTGGTTCGTCTCGACATGAACGACGAATACGATCTCGGCGAGCAGTTCTACCTGTGGGAGATTGCGGTTGCGGCCGCGGGCGTGGTTCTCGGCATCGACGCCTTCGATCAACCCAACGTGCAGGAGTCGAAAGACAATACGGTCGCGCTGCTCAAGGAATACGCGCAAAAGGGAAGCTTCGACGAACCGAAAGCCGACGTTGAAGGCCCAACGTTCGACGTAACCTACCTCTCCGGCAGCCGCAAGATTCGCGCGCAGGCTCCGGTTCCAGCCTTGGCCGGTCTGTTCGCGCAGATGCGGCCGCACGACTACAACGCCATTACCGCCTACATCGCGCGCAACCAAACGCATGTGGAGTTATTGCAAGAGCTGCGCCTGAAGATCCGCGACGCGCGCAAAGTCGCTACAACCGTCGGCTTCGGCCCACGGTTCCTGCACTCGACCGGCCAACTGCACAAGGGCGGCCCCGACACGTGCGTTGCGTTGCAGATCGTGGCCGACGATCCGGAAGATCCGAACATTCCGGGCATGCACGTCGGGTTTCGCACGCTCTTGGCCGCGCAAGCGTTGGGCGATTGGATGTCGCTCGATCAGCGTCACCGGCGCGGCGTGCGCGTGCACCTCAAGGGCGACGTCGAGGCGGGATTGCGCGCGCTCATCGCCGCGGCTGACGAGGCTTTGTCGGTCCGCGCATGATTGCTGCCCCAACGGTCGACGGCGAGGCCATCAACCCACTGCGCGCGGGTTTGCCGCCCAGCGATCGCATCGAGGAGCCGTGCAGCATCGTCTTCTTTGGGGCGAGCGGCGACTTGTTCAAGCGCATGCTGTTGCCGGCGGTGTATTCGATGCGGCTTAACGGCACGTTGCCGACCGACTTCGCGTTGGTCGGGTTCGCCCGCACCACCTACGACGACGATGGATTTCGCGAGTATTGCCGCGCGCAGCTCGATGCCTTCATGCCGGACGACAAGAAACCGGAGGGCAGCGTTTGGGACGATTTCGCGCGGCGCATTCGCTACATTGCCGCCGACTTTAAAGACACCGCCGACTTCGTCAAGCTAAAAAACCTTTTAGCGCGCAACGACGAGGAGTTTGGAACCGGCGGGAATCACCTGTTCTATCTCGCCACACCGCCACCGGTCTTCCCCGAAGTCGTGCGGCACCTCAAGAACGCGGGTCTCGACGCGCGTGACGACGGCGCCGGCTGGACGCGGATCGTCGTCGAGAAGCCGTTCGGAATCGATTTGGAGTCGGCCCAAGCGCTCCAGCGCGAGATCGAGAAAGTCTTCCCGGAAGCGGCGGTCTATCGCATCGACCACTACTTAGGGAAAGAGCCCGTTCAAGACATTATCGCGTTACGGTTTGCCAATACCATCTTCGAGCCGATTTGGAACCGAAACTACGTGCAGAACATCCAGATTACGGCCGCCGAATCGATCGGCGTCGAAGAGCGCGGCGGATACTACGACCACGCCGGCGCGTTGCGCGACATGATCCAAAACCACGTTATCAACCTGCTCGCGCTGGTCGCGATGGAACCGCCGGTCAGCTCGCACGCCGACGACATCCGCAACGAAAAATCCAAGGTCCTCTCGGCGATTTCGCCGGCTGCCTACGACGAAGTTGCCGACATCTCGGCGCGCGGGCAATACGGGCCCGGCGTCATCGACGGACAGCCGGTCAAGGGGTATCGCCAAGAAGACGCGGTCGCGCCGGATTCCAACACGGAAACCTTCGCTGCGGTGCGGTTTTGCATCGACAACTGGCGCTGGTCGGGCGTGCCGTTCTGCTTGCGCTCGGGCAAGCGGCTCGCGCGCAAGGTGTCGGAGATCGTCGTCACGTTCAAGCCGATTCCTCACCGTTTCTACGGCGCATCGACCGACGATATCGAACCGAACCTTCTGGTGATTAAAATTCAGCCCGATGAAGGCATCGCGATGCGCTTCGAAGCCAAGGTGCCGGGTCCGAAGGATCACGTCCGCAGCGTCTACATGGATTTCAACTACGGCACCGGCTTTGGCGTCGTGTCGCCGCCGGCCTACGAACGGCTGATCGGCGATGCGATCCGCGGCGACCAAACGCTCTTCACGCGTTGGGACGCCGTCGAACGCGCCTGGCAGCTCGTGACACCGATTCTCGACGTCTGGACGAGCAGCAAAGACTTTTCGTTCCCGAACTACGCCGCCGGCAGCCAGGGGCCGCCGAGCGCCGTAAAACTCTTTCCGGACTGGCGCCAGTTGTGAGCAACGGCCTGCAATCGGTGTTGTGCGAGCTGACGGAGCGCCGGAAAAGTCGGCACGACCGGGTGGATGTGGCGTTGATGACGCTGGTCGCGTTCTTCGAGGACGCGACCGTCGGCAACTGGCTGCGCGATCGCATTCACTCGCTGGCGGTGAAGCATCCGTCGCGGGTGATTCTGCTCGACGGGTCGCAAACCGAAACGACGCACCACGTGGTGAGCTCGTCGTGCGATCAACACGAAGAGTGCGTAAAGACGCGCGGCGAGTGGGTTGAGATCGGCGTCGCCGGCAGCGATTCCGAAACGTTGCGTTCGGCGATTGCGGCGCTCGCTCTCCCGCAGGCGCCGGTCGTGCTGATTTGGGCCGCGGGGCAAATCGCGCACGATGCGCGCTTCGCCGGCGTTTCAGCGCACGCACGCACGATCGTGTATAACAGTTCCGCGCTGAGCAACGACGAAAGCGGCTTGCGCCAGCTGGTCGAGTTCGTCCACGAGCACCCCGACGTCTTCGTCAGCGATCTCGCGTATCTGCGGCTGGCTCCGTGGCAAGAAAGCGTGGCGCTGTTCTTCGACGGCCGGAGCGTCATTCGGGAACTGTTCGACCTGCGGCGCGTCGAGATCGCGAGCGGCTCCGCGGCCGAAGCGTACTACCTGCTCGGATGGCTGGCCAGCCGCCTGGAATGGGCTCCGTGCGCGCCCGACCGGTTTTGCAACCGGTTTGGCACGGAAATCGAATTCGCGCTGGTTCACGAGGGGCTGCCGCGACGCATTCGCCGCGTTGCGCTGCAATCGTCGCGCTCGCAGTTCGTTGCCGAGCTGCAAACTGACGACCCCCACGCGATCGCTCTGACCGTCACCGGTGCGGCCGAGCATCCCAATCGCTACCACCCGATCGTCGACCTCGGAACCGCCGCCTTGATAGAACGAGCCATCCTGGCCGGGAATAAAGACCGCATCTTCCACGACACGCTGCTGGCCGCGAGCGAAATCCTCGCGCGACGTTCCTGAACCATGGCCGGTAACGTTACGCTGGAAATTCTACCCGACGCGGACGCGGTGGCGCATGCGGTTGCGGACTTGTTCGTCGACGTGGGCCGTTTGGCGATGGCCGATCGTGGAAGCTTTCGGGTAGCGCTATCGGGCGGAAATACGCCGCGCGTTGCGTACGAACTGCTCGCCGACGAATCGCGAGCCGAACTGCTTTCGTGGAGCGACGTCTTCGTCTACTTCGGCGACGAACGGTGCGTGCCGCCCGACGACGAGCAGTCGAACTACCGGATGGCGCGCAAGGCGTTTCTCGATGCGGTGCCAATTCCACCGGCGAACGTCCACCGCATTCGCGGCGAGATCAATCCGGTTGCGGCGGCAGCCGATTACGCGCAGATTCTGCGCACCGACATGGGCGATCACCCGCAGTTCGACCTCGTGCTGCTCGGGCTCGGGCCCGACGGACACACGGCATCGCTCTTTCCCGGAACGCCGCCCGAAACCGACGACGATGCGCTGGTGCGGGCCGTATACTCTCAATCGCAGGCCATGTGGCGTGTCACGATTACGCCGAAGGTCATTAATGCTGCCCATACCGTCGCGTTCGCGGTCGAAGGCGTAGAGAAGACCGCCATTCTCGCTACCGTCCTCGAAGGGCCGCGCGATCCGACGAAATATCCGGCGCAAATCGTCGCGCCGACGCCGGGGCGCCTGCTTTGGCTGGCGGACGAACTCGCCGCGGGGCTATTAGAGGACCGCCGCTCGTCACGCTGATAAGTGTCCTTCGACTGCGGCGCTTCGCGCCTCCGCTCAGGATGACAACGGGTGCGTCCTTCGACTGCGGCGCTGCGCGCCTCCGTTCAGGATGACAAGGCGGCTCCGCTCAGGATGACAAGAAGCTGTAGGTGAAGCGACTGATCGTCAATGCCGATGATTTCGGAATCGCGACGGAAGTCAACGAAGCCGTCGAACGCGCTTACCGCGACGGCATTCTTCGTTCCGCAAGTTTGATGGTCGGCGCGCCCGAGGCGCAGGACGCCATCGCACGCGCACGCCGTCTTCCGAACCTCGCGGTCGGGCTGCACTTGGTGCTCGTGTACGGGCGGTCAGTGCTTCCGCCAGAGCGGCTACCGGATTTAGTCGACGAACGCGGCGAGTTTTCCACCAATCTCGCCCACGCGGGCGCCGGCTTCTTCTTTCGCACAGGCATACGACGGCAGCTGGAAAACGAAATCCGCGCGCAGTTTACCCGCTTCGCCGAAACCGGGCTACGCCTCGATCACGTCAACGCGCAGAGTCACATGCACGTTCATCCGACTATTTTCCGCTTGATTCTGCGCGTAGGCAGCGAATTTCGACTGCGCGCGATCCGCATTCCGCGCGAGCCGCTCGGCGCCGCCTATCGCGCCGGCGGCGATCGATTGGGCGCGCGTCTCGGATACGCGGCGTTGGCGGCACCCTGGCTGGCCTTGATGCGGGCACGCGCGAAGCGTAGCGGAGTGGAGTGCAACGACTACGCCTTCGGCGTAAACGACGCCGGCGCGATGACGGAGGCACGCGTCTTGCGACTGATCGAATCGATGCCGGACGGCGTCACCGAGATGTTTTTTCACCCGGCTACCGCCGCGTTTGCGGGCGCCGATCCGGGAACCGAAACGTACGCGTGGTCTGCCGAACTCGCGGCGCTCGAGAGCCCGCGCGTCCGCGATGCGATGACACGCTACGGGATTGCGAGCGTCACGTACGGAGAACTGCAGTGAGCGGCGTCGATCGCGCGCTCCGGGGCGCCATCTTGGCCGCCGCCGGCAACGCCGCGGTTCGCACGCTCGTCGGTCGCTACGGCATGCAGCTGGGTGCGCGGCGGTTCGTGGCCGGCGAAATTGCCGCGGACTTTTTGCACGCCGCCCGCGGCGCCAACGAGCGTGGATTTGCGGTGGCCGTCGGAATTCTGGGCGAGGGCGTGCGGGATCGCGAGGAAGCGATCGCCGCGGCCGCGGAGTACCGCTCGTTGCTGCACGAATTCACCGAGCAAAACCTCGATGCCAACGTTGCGTTTAAGCTGACGCACGTCGGCCTCAACGTCGATCCCAGCCTGGCGTTCGACAATGCCGCGCGCATCGCCGAAACGGCCCACGTCAATGGCAATACGATGCGGCTCGACATGGAGGAGTCGCCGTACGTCGATGCGACTCTCGAAATCTACCGGCGCTTGCGCGAGCGCTTCGATTGCATCGGGTTCGTGCTGCAGTCGTACCTCTTCCGCAGTCTCGGCGATCTCGAAGCGGTGCTACCGCTCCGGCCGAACGTGCGGTTAGTCAAAGGCGCGTATTTGGAGCCGTCGACGATTGCCTACGAGCGCAAACGCGACGTAGACGAAAACTATCTCCGGCTCGCCGATTTGGCATTATCATCGGATGGCTACACGGCGATCGCGACGCACGATCCGAACATCGTGGAGCAGATCCTGCAGTTCGCCGCCGCGAAGAATTTACCAAAGCGGGGTCGATTCGAGTTTCAAATGCTGTACGGCATCGGGACGCCACTCGCCGAGAAGCTCCTGCGGCGGGGCTACCGCGTACGCTTGGCCATTCCGTTCGGCACCAATTGGTTTCCGTATCTCATGCGCCGGCTCGCGGAGCGGCCGGCAAACCTGGCATTCTTCCTGAAGGGAGCGTTCTCGCGTGGATAAGCACGACCGGCTTCACCCGCACGGCATCTGGGCGGCGGTCGTCACGCCGATCGACGCTTCGCTGCGACCGAACTCCGCGAAAGCGATCCCGTATTACCGCGGGCTGCTGGAAAGCGGCTGCGACGGCATCAACCTCTTCGGCACGACCGGTGAAGCGATGTCGTTCGGTACGGCGCAGCGCCGCGAATTCATGGAAGCCGTCGGCGAAAGCGGGCTACCCAAACGACGGATCATGGCCGGCACCGGCGCGGCGTCGCTCGACGAGTCGGTTTCGCTGACCCGCCACGCGCTGGCGTTGGAGTTCTCGGCGGTCTTGCTGATGCCGCCCTTCTTCTATCGGGATGCCGGCGACGACGGCGTGCTGCGATTTTTCAACGCGCTGTTTGCGCGTGCGTCGATGCCGCCGGGAAGGGCGATTCTCTACAATTTCCCAGCGATGAGCGGCATCACGTTTCACCCCGACTTGGTAGACCGCCTCATGGCGGCATTTCCGCGAGCGATCGTGGGCTTCAAAGACAGCTCGAACGACCGCGCCCTCCAAGCCGAACTCCACGCCCGCCACCCGGGCTTCGCCATCTTCCCCGGATCGGAACACTATCTCGACAAGGCGCTCACCGCCGGCGCGGCCGGATGCATTTCGGGAAGCGTCGCGCTGTGGCCCGAGCTGGCGCAGCGCGTCTTTCGCGAGCGCGACGAGAACGACGCGCGCCGTTTGGCCGACCACCGTACGACCCTGGCCGGTTTGCCGTTCATCGCTGCCGTGCGCGAGCGCATCGCGCGCACGCTGGACGACGACTCCTGGCAAACGCCGATGCCGCCGCTGGTTGCGCTCAGCGACTCCGAGCGCGCCGAATTCAAGCGACGCATGCTTAGGTTATCCTAAGCAAAAAGCGGCTCATACTTATTTTGGGAAGGGCATCGCGCAACTGCCAATCCGGCACTGAGCTTGTAGCCGCGCCAACAGGGCTGCGGCATTTTCCGCGGGTAGATCAGCGAGAAAAACCCACGCGTCGCCCTCGGGCACAATGGTCCCCCGCGCCCCGACGGCTCTAGCCCATTGGTGAAGATCGCTGAGATTGCCCACCATCGCCCAACGAATCGATGAGACACCAAGTGTAGTTCCATATCCCATGTAGTCGGCGGGAGCGTAGGCCGGGATCGCGGCGATGCGCTCGTCGGTGTCAAAATTTAAGTGATAGACTGAAAAGTAGTCGCCGTAGACCATGCGAACGCCGCGCCGAAGGAACAACTGAGTAAGTCTAGCGTCGGTTTGTAGCCACGCTGAATAGTAGGCACGAGCCTGCGTCCCCGGCAAACTATAGAGCATCAAGTTTGGAACGAGGAGTGCCGCAGCAACACCCGCTGCCAAAAGTCCATTCCAACGCCACAAGCCACGAACGCCGATGCCGAGAAAGACGGGAACAATAACGTATATTGGTAAGATGTAACGCACCGTCCAACCTCTCAGCGATCCTGCCTGTGAGAATATGAACAGCGCGATGCAACTAGCAGCGACGAGCGCGAGCAGAACGCAAAGGTCACGCACGCTGACCCGATCGTTTCCCTCGTTAGGTCGGCTCAGTTCGAATGCAAAGCCCACAGCGGCCAAACCCAACGCAGTCACAAATAACGTCGAAACCGACCACCAGCCGGAGAATCCGTGAAATAGCAACCCGGGCAAAGGGTAAGTTATCAGCCAGGTCAGGTTCTCCCAGACGTGGGGCAGACTTGAGGCAGGTCGCGATGCCCAATTTTGTGTGAGCGACGGAAATCCTGAAACTGCATTCGCCACCAGAAACGGCATCGCACCGACTATCGCGCCAAGGGCCGCCACGGGCGCCTCTCTGACGGTTCGGCTTCGCCGCTTTAGTACGATCCACGCAGCTGCGGGCAGTGCGATCATGAGCGTCTGCAGCGAAATCCAGATTCCAAAACCTAGGCTAACGCCGAACCAAAATCGCCGCCACAGCGAACCATCGCTGCGCCATAACGCACTGAGCCAGAGCGTCGCCGCGCACGACGAGATAATCTCGCCGTAGCCCCACGGAATGTATGTTATCGTCATAAACTGCTCTGACGGTACGATCGCGAAAAGAGAGGCGAGAAATGCCGTTCTCCGTTCGAACAGCGCGTTTAGCAGAAGCAAGGTGAAGAGTAGGTAGAGGACGCCCCACGTCAGTCCCGTCAAAGCTAAGCCCAGCCTGCCAGCGCCTACGGTGTGAAAAAAAGCGCTCGCTACGTAGCAGCTGGCGGCGCTTAAGCGCGTGCCACCCGGGAAAAATGCCGAGTAATGCCCTTGATCGATGCGAAAGGCGCATAAACCGGCGAGTACGCCGTCCGAGTCGAGCGGAAATACGGCCAGCGGAAAATACATCGCGCCCCTGACCAACAACCCGAATGCTACGAGTGCTAGGGGCGTCAGCCACGGGTGAGCGACTGCTTTTCGCTGGTTCTTTGCGCTAGCGGGCGAGATCAGCTAGTTCACTCCTGGAACTGGTGTCGTTGAAAATCGTGGGTTCGCGGGTTATCGAGCCCGGACCCGGGTCAGCGAGTGGCGCTCGGAAACGGCGTCGGCAGATGGCCCGACGGCGTCGGAAGCGGCGCGGGCGAACCGGCGAGTGCCTGAGATCCGAGCGTTTGCAGATCGACGTTATTCTTGGTGAGGATCGTCCCTTGGACGCGTTCGAGTTCCACTTCCGCCTTATTGAGATCCGTTTGAGCGAGCAGCTCGCGCCCGCGATTCTGGTTCAACTCGACCTGGCGCTGCAGAAGCAGGAACGTGGTCGACGCGCCGTTGTGGTATTTGCGAACTTCGCTCGCGTATACTTGCTCGGACGCTTCGCGCGCGATGCGAGACGCATGCAGCCTTGATAGGGCCGACTGATACGCCTGCAACGCATTGCGGGCGTCGTAACCGATCCGCGCGGCTACACCTGCCGCCGACACCGCCGCCTGTTGCTCTTCCTCACGCGCGACGCCTTTGAGCCCTTTGGCCAGGCTGTTTTGGAGCGGGAAACTCACCAGAACGCCGATGTTGAACGACGGATAGGCAAAGGTCCACAAGTTGTGGTAGGCCTGCGCCATTGTACCCTGCGTGATCGCAGGAGGCGTCGGACAAGTTCCAAACGGCAGAAGGTTCGTCGCGCACTGACTCAGCTCGAATTGAGGAAGCGGCGCGAGAAGACCCGCGAATCCATTACTCTGATAGGTCATTTGGACGTCGGCTTGCGGCAGCGCTTGGTTTTTGGCGAACGCAAGATCGATGTTCGCTTCGGTAAACTTGTCGAGCGCCTGGCGTACTTCGGGACGATTATGGAGCGCGTTCGTAACGACCGCGTTAAGATTCGGCTCCGACGGGAGCTGCATCACCGACGACGTCGGAACCAGATTAGCCATCCAGATTGGGTCGCCGGCGTTGGTGACGACCAATCCCTTGAGCGCGTTCTGGAGCTCCGAGACGGTCTGCAGCGCCGAGAACACGTTGTCTTGGAAAGTCGCGACCTGCGTCGTCGCTTCGACGGCATCGATTGGCGCGGCGGCACCGCGCTTTGCGAGGCGGACGACGCTCTGCTGCTGCAGCGTGGCATCCTTAAGCGCTTCTTCCTGGATCGCGACGTTGCGCCACGCCGAAACCAAATTCCAGTAGGCGTCCTCAACTTGCGACAATGTATTCGACGTGTCGACGAGCGACTGCGCCACATTCTCGTCTCCATTGACGATCGAGAGCTTATACTGACGTTTCGCTGCGTTCATGCCGAGATTTCGCAACAGCGGCTGAGTAATCTGAACGTTTAGCGACGCCAAGTAATAGGGGTTGAAGCCGTTGATGATAGTATTGTTATACGTCCGCGACTGCTGAATCCCGGCCGTGTACTGTGTTCCGTTTTCGGTCTGGCCGCCCAATCCATACTGAACCGTATATTGGTGCTGGATGACGTTTCCCGGCCCTGTGGTAAAAACGGGGCTGGCTCCCGGCTGCGGATAAACTCCGCCTTCTCCCGGCCCGGAGTCGAAGATGTTGAGCGGCGGTTGTACATAGAAGCTCGAGGACGGTTGGACCTGCAAGCGTACGTCGAACGCTCCCTTTGCCTCGACGATTCGGTAGCTAGCGATTTTCGCGTTTGCCGACGAGATGGCGAGATTTGGATTTTTGAGGAGTGCCATGCCGATCGCGTCGTCGAGCGAAATTCCGACGAACGGCTGCTGCGTAACGCCGGCAATGTCGGCCGCGCTAGGCGCGACGTTGGGGGCGCCGTAGCCGGGGGCGACGGTCGGCACGATGGGAAGAATCGGTGACGGAAGGTTCGTCGGGATCACCGTGCGTTTTGCCGGCGCCGGATCGCTCTGTGCCGCCGCGTTCTGAAACGGGATCGACGCCGCAGCGATGGCTACGAGCGTTACGATCACCCAGAGATTGCGCGTCTTTACTGACATGGCCTATTCCCCTCCGAACATTCCGAGGCGTGGTTTATTGAGCAACAGGACTAGGGGCGCCATCATCATGGTGACGATCGCGACCCAGCGCGCGGTGTCGGCATACGATTGCACCGCGGCTTGATTGACGACGATGCCTTGTAAGTTTGCCAACGCCGGAACCGAACGCTGGCCGCCATGCAACTGCAGATAGTGCGCTGTCGGTTCGTGTCCGAGCGTCTGCATGTCGGCGAGCGCACTCTGGTGACTCGTGAATCCGCGAACGAGCATCGTCACGAGCACGGCGGTCGCGAGGCTTCCGCCGATTTGGCGCGAGACGTTGAAAAATGCCGACGTTGCCGGCACCTCCTTGTCGGGCACTCCGCCCATAACCGCGATCGAAAGCGGCACGAAGATCTGCGAGAGACCGATGCCGCTGACGATCAGTGCGGTGACGAACGTTCCGAACTGCGACTGCGGCGTCGTGACGTTGGCCAGCATCCAGTTCGAGAGTCCCAGCAGAATAAAGCCGAGCCCGGTGGAGATGCGCACGTCGACGATGCCGCGCCCGGCGAGGAACGCGGTAATCGGCGTGAACGCCATTACGGCTCCTGCCCGGAACAGCAGCACGGTTCCCGAGAGCGTCGCGGTAAAGCCTAATGAGTTCTGAAGGTACTGGGGCAAGACGATAATCGAACCGTAGAGACTAATACCTAAAACGGCGCCGAGAATGCTGCCCGCTGCCACCTGTCGTAACCGCAAGACGCGCAAATCCACCACCGGGTTCTTGGAGCGCAGCGTCCAAAACACGAATGCGACCAAACTCACCACCGAAATCACGGTGAAGAGCCGGATATTACCGTCGTCGAACCAATCGTACTGTTGGCCCTGTTCGAGCACGAACTGCATCGAGCCAAGCCCCAAGATCATCAAGCCCAAGCCAACGACGTCGAGCTTCTTGTAGTGAGGCTCTTCCGGATTGCGCAGGTAGTACCAGATCAGGGTGGCCGCTGCGATCCCGACGGGCAGGTTGATGAAAAAGACCCAATGCCAGTTCCAGTTGTCGGTAATCCAGCCGCCCAACACCGGGCCGAGCGCCGGACCGACGATCACCCCCATCGCAAAAATGCCTTGCGCGGTGCCTTGCTCGCGCAGCGGATACGTATCGCGCAGAATCGCTTGCGAGGTCGCGATCAGCGCGCCGCCGCCGAGCCCCTGCACCACCCGCCAAAGCACTAGCGCGCCGAGACTTTGCGAGAGGCCGCACATCAGCGATGCCAGCGTGAACAGCACGATCGACGCGAAGAAATATTGACGCCGTCCAAAGCGCGCCGCTAGCCACGGCGTGATCGGAATGACGATTACGTTGGCAATGATATACCCGGTAACGATCCAAGCGCTGAGGTCGATCCCGACGCCGAAGTTTCCCTGGATGTTCGGCAGCGACACGTTGACGATGGTGATGTCGAGGATCTCGAGCAGGGTGGCCGCGATGACCGCAGCGCTAATGATTGCCCTGCGCAGGCCGTACTCGACGACCGCGCTTTGCTGCATCTTCGCGAACCCCTATTTCGAAGTCTTGACGAAGGTCTCGACGCTCATGCCCGGCCGTAACGGCAGCTCGTCGCGCTGATCGTCGATCGAAATGCGGACCGGGATGCGCTGAGAGACCTTGACGAAGTTTCCGGTCGCGTTTTGCGCGGGCACCAGCGCATAGCTGTTCTGGGATGCGGGATTGATCGAGATGATGTGGCCGTGGAACGTCGTGCCTTTGTAGGCGTCGACTTTGACGTCAACCGGCTGGCCGACGCGCATATTGCCCATCTGCGTTTCTTTGTAGTTGGCCGTGATGTAGATCTTGTGTGGAATGAGCGTCATCAGCGTCATGCCGGCGTTGACCGTTTGTCCGAGTTCGGCACTCTTCTCGCCGACGAAACCGTCGATCGGCGATGTAATATGCGTATATCCGAGGTTCTGCTTGGCCAAATCGAGCTGCGCTTTGGCGGCTTCGATTTGGCTCGGATCGATCGCCTGCGCGAGCCTGCCCTGCGCGGTCGCCAAACCGCCGCGGGCCGCGTCGGCAGCAGCCGAAGCGGCACTCGTTTTGTTCTGCGCGGCCGACACTCCGGCTTGGGCGGCGCCGATTTGGTCGCGAGCGGCGCGGTACTGCGCCGCCGCGAGCGCGTCTTGCGCGCGCACTGCGTCGAGTTGCTGCGCCGGCACGTCGCCGGTACCGACCAGCGACTGCACGCGCGAGTAGTCGGCGGCAGCTTTCGCGTAGGCTTCCTGCGCGGCCGGCAGTTGGGCGTCGGCGACCATGAGCTGCGCCTGCGCCTGCGAGACGCCGGCCTGCGCGACCGGCTCCTGCGCGACCTGCGCGCCGACATCGCCTTGCGCCGTCAGCACGCCGCCGCGTCCTTGGAGCGACGTCGTCCGCTGGTTGGCCAGCGCCAGATCGTATTGTGCCTGCGCCTGCTTGAGCTTGGCAATCTCGTCTTTGTTGTCGAGCACGATCAAAAGCTGCCCGCGGTGCACCGGCTGGTCGGTATCGACCACGATGCGCTGGATCTTCTCGGGGATGCGGCTAGTTACCGCAACCAAATCTGCGTCGACGCGCGCGTCGTCGGTGCCTTGGTGGCCCATGCTGTACAACAACCACGGAACGCCGAAGATAAGTAATAACACTACGACGACGGCGGACCCTACCAGAATGAAAACGCGCCGGCCCGGTCCGCTGCGACCTTCCTCGGGCTCGGGCGTATCATCGGGCGCGTAGCGTCGCACGCGTGCCTCGTCGGGAGCGGCCGTTTTCTTTTGATCGATTTCGCGCGTGTCCATGTTTATCGGTTTCGAACTCCATTGAGAAAGACGTCGATGTAGAATCGGAGGGCGGCGTCGGTTCCACCTTGGTGCAGTTCGGAATCGGGGAACTTCTTGCGCGCAAGCACGTGCATGAACGCGAAGCCCATGTACGTGAGCGCCAGGTTCTTCGGATCGCCGTGCAGCTCGCCCGAAGCGATGCGGCGCTGCATGAACTCGCCGACGACTTCGAGGATCGCCAGCTGCGGGCGCCAGGCGGTGGCGGCAAAGATATCCGCTTCGTAGTCTTGCTCGACCAGCGACCAGCGGATCATGTCCATCTGCGACTCCATGCGCTCGAGCATCACCCTGCCAAGAACGAGCAGGTCGTCGGACAGTTCGCCATCCAACTGCGACGCGACGCCACGAAGGGCGACGAATCCGCAGAAATGTTGCGCGACCGCGACGATCAGGGCTTCCTTCGTGCCGAAGTGGCGGAACAGCGTCGCCTCGTTCACGCCGGCGACGTCGGCGATTTCACGCGTCGTCGCTCCCCGCTTGCCTTTTTTGGCGATGACTTCGCGCGCCGCCGAAAGAATTCGCTCGCGGGTCTCTTCGGGAGAGGCGGATTTTACCGTTTCCGGCGGACGCCGCGTCTCGATCATGGCGCGCTCGGGGCGATCACATCGACCGCGACGTTGGTTTGATACGAGCCGTACTGCGCGTCGGCAACGGCGTGCACGTGCGGGATGTCGATGGTCGCATGTTGCGACGTCGGCACCCAATACGAACCTTGTTTTCCATACTGCTGCGTCATCGAAATCTTGCCGCCGCTGCTGTAGTACCATTCCATTCGGGTTAAGGCGTAGCTGGCGCCGTCGACGTAGGCGAGGGTGTGATCGAGGATCGTGCTGTGGATCTTCTTCGTCAGGCGCAACACGATCGTCGGCCGGCCGTCGATCGTGCGCACGCCGTCGATTGCAATATTTTGATCCTTCTCCCACGCCAGCGGATCGCCGATGTCGTTAAACAGCTTTTCGAATCCCTTGGCGTAGTTCGGGACGCGGTCGAAAACGACTTCGTAGGTATCGGGCCGGCGATAGTAGGACGTGCCGTCGAGCTTCGGCGCAAAGAACGGGAAGCTCGTCATGCGCACGTCGACGTGGACGCGCGCGCGATACGACTGCAGCGACGGATTGAGATCGACCATCCGCTGGATGACCGCATGGGCGTCGGCCGCGGGCGGAAAAGTCTCGGACGTCGCCGCGGCCGGCTGCGGTCCGGCTGCGGCAACGCCGATCAGCGCGAGTGCTGCCAGGATGCTCGTACGCATTAGGCTGCCTCCGCTTCGACCATCTTGAAAATCCGATCCAGAGCCGTCACCTGCAGCGTTCGCAGGACCTCGGCTTTGGTCGAGCTCAGGGCGAGCTCGCCGCCGACCGAACGGGCCCGGCGCAGGAGCGTAATGAGACCTCTCACGCCGTCGGTATCGAGGGTGTCGAGGGTATCGAGATCCAGGATCACACGCGCTCCACCCTCTACCAGGGCTGCCAGCACGGCGGCCTCGACGGCAGGATAGGCGCTTGGCCGGTATTCGATCAGGACCGATTCCATAGCATACATTTCTTCAGTTTGAGGACTGCAAGTGGGTACTTGCACGCAGAGTTTACCCTAAGATGTCCCCGAATGCAAGTGCTTGCACGCATCGACCGCCCAACGGCTTTGGGGGCCAGGGTTGGGCCTCCTCGAGATTTACCCTGGCCCCCGTCACTCGAAGCGAGTCCCTTGGCGGAGTCACTTCAAGGATGAAGTCGAAGAGCGAGCTCGTGCGGCTTACTTCTAGACGTTTGGAGGCCATCGTTGCGGACACCGGGTTGCAACCGGCCTCGATCGTCGTGGCGCCGCTGATCCCGGCGGAGCCGCCGATCTCGCTGGCGCCCGAGCTTCCGCTTTATCCCGCCAGCATGATCAAAGTGCCGCTGGTGGCTGCGGTGCTCGCGATCCTCGCCGAGGGGTCGCCGCCGCTTTCGCTGGAAACGAGCATCGGCGTGACGCCCGAAAACATGACCGCCAACGATGCGGAGTCGCCGCTCCGGCCGGGCTACTCGGCAACGCTGCGCGACCTGACGCGCCTCGCGATTACGCGGTCCGACAACGTCGCGACCAACGTGCTCTTCGACGTCGCCGGGCGGCAGCGGGCGACCGCCGTCGCGCGCGAACGCTTCGGTCTCGAAGCTACCGCCTTCCATCGCAAACTCTCGGGCAGCGAGCCGCTGATCGAAGATCCACTGTGGGACGGCGTTCACCGCAACACTCATCCGGCCGGCGATGCCGCTCGGCTTTTCGACGGCATTGCCGGCGATCGCATCGCGCATGCCGGCCTGCTGCGCGAGATGCTGGCGGAGCAGGAGTGGAACGAGAAGCTCACCGGCGGCCTACGCGAGGGAGACCGCTTCTTGCACAAGACCGGCGACACCGACGAGGTCACGCACGACGGCGGCATTCTGTATACCGCGGAGGGGCGTACGTATGTCGTGGTTGCGTATACCGGACTGCCCTCTACGCCGGAGCACAACGAACGATTTGCGCCGTTCATGCGCGCCGTCCGCGAGCTGCTGTGAAGCCGCGGCCGTTTTCGCTGGAGCGTTTCTTCGATCGCTACGAATTTTCGACGCGATACTTGCTGTGTTCGAGCGATGCCGAAACCATGTCGCTACGGGAGTTGCTCGCGCTCGAGCCCGGCGCCGATGCGACGCTCGGGGATTTGGCTCTGGGATATACGCCGTCACGGGGCGGGGTCGATCTACGCCGGGCGATCGCTGCTCTCTACGAAGGAATCGACGCTGACGATATTCTCGTGCACGCCGGCGCGGAAGAACCGATCTTCAACTTCATGAACGTCGCTTTGCAAGCCGGCGATCACGTCATCTGCCAGTTTCCCGCGTATCAGTCGCACTATTCGGTCGCGGAGGCCCTGGGCGCCGAGGTCTCGCGGTGGGTTGCCGATCTCGACGGCGACGGTGCGCCCGATCCCGACGATCTCGCGCGGATAATTCGCCCCTCGACGCGCGCCATCGTCATCACGACGCCGAACAATCCAACCGGCTACGTCTTCGACCGGCCACGGCTCGACGCCATCGTCGAGCTCGCGCAAAAGCACGGCCTGTGGCTGTTCAGCGACGAAGCCTATCGCGGTTCCGAACGCGATCCCGCCGACCGGCATCCTTCCGTCTGCGAGTTGTACGAACGCGGCGTCTCGCTAGGCACGACGTCGAAGGCCTACGGCTTAGCCGGCCTGCGCATCGGATGGATTGCGACCCGCGATCGGTCGCTGTACGAAGGCATGGCCGCGTTTAAGGACTACGTTACGATTTGCAACAGCGGCCCCAGCGAGTTTCTCGCAACGCTCGCGTTGCGCCACGGCGAAACCCTGCTCACGCGCATCCGCGACCTCACGACGCGCAACCTCGCGCTACTTGACGAATTCTTCGCGCGGCGTTCGTCGCTGTTCGACTGGCGGCGGCCGCGCGCCGGAACGACCGCGTTTCCGCGCTACCTCGGAGGCAGCGCCGAGCGTTTCTGCGACGACCTCGTGCGCCGCGCCGGCGTCTTATTGCTGCCGAGCACGGCATTCGATGCGGGCGACGATCGCGTGCGGGTCGGCTACGGCCGCGCGAATCTTCCCGAGGCGCTCAACGCTCTCGACGACGCGATTTCGTCCTAAGGGGAACTACGGACCAAACGCGATCGCGGATGGTCCGCTCACGCCTTGGGAGATCGATCGAAGCAGCGAGGTACCGCCGCCGGCGTAGACCGTTATCGTATTATTCCCTTCGTTCGCGACGTAGAGATCACCGCGATAGAATGCCAGCGTCCTCGGACCGCTCACGCTGTTGGAGATCGTTCGCACCAGCGAGCCGCCGGCCGGCGCGTAGACCGTTACGGTACTATTCCCTGGGTTTGAGACGAACAGATTGCCGCGACGGCTAAAAGCCAGCGCAGTCGGAAAGTCGATCCCCTGGGAAATCGTTTGCAGCACCGACCTGCTGCCCGGAGCATACGCGGTTACCGTGCTACTGTAGGCGTTTGCAACGTAGAGATTTCCCGAAGTATCGAGCGCCAGGGCGAACGGATGGTCGATGCCTTGAAAGATCGTGTACAGCACGAAGGTGCTGCCGGAGGCATACACCGTTACCGTGCCGTCATGAGGTCTCCGGTAGTTGTTGGCGACGTAGAGATTACCGGCGCCGTCGAACGCTAGCGCCGTCGGCCGTTCGACGCCAGCCGTAATCGTTTGCATCGGGGACGTGCTGCCCGGTGCGTACACCGTAACGGTGTTATTGTGGTAGTTTGCCACATACAGATTGTCAGCGGCATCGAAGGCGAGCGCGACCGGGTTGTTGATTCCCTGCGCGATCTTCCGCAAGATCGAGTTGCTGCCCGGGGCGTAGACCTTCACCGTATTGAACCGGCGGTTTCCAACGTAGAGATTGCCGGTGCCGTCGAATGCCAGCGAAAGCGGCTCACGGACTGGCGAGATCGTCCGAACCACCGACGTTCCAGCCCAGCGGTAGGCCGTCACCGTATCATTTGCCGCGTTTGCGACAAAGAGCCGCGCAGCCGCCGTAGCCGGACGAACGAGAGGGTTCGTAGCCGTCGATGGTGCGGCGCCGTTCGGGGTAAGGTTCAAATGCTGTGCACTCGAACACGCAACCAGCATCGGCAAAACCACGGCGGCGACGGACGCGTTGAATCGTAAGATCACGGTGCCCTCCACGTAACCAGTTAAGGGATGAACTTTTTGATCGCGTTGTTGCCGGTGTCCGCGATGAAGACGTTTCCGCCCGAACCGACCGCAACACCGGAAGGATTAAAGAATCCCGACCCGAGCGCCGCCATCTGCCCGTTGGGTGCGACCTCGTAGACCGCGTACGCGCAAGCGTCAGCGACGTAGAGGTTGCCGCGCGAACCCACGGCGACGGCCTGCGGGCATTCGAAATTACCGATCGTTGTGATCGTTCCGTCGGGCGCGACCTTCTTCACTTTACCGTTGAAGCTGTCGGCGACATAGACGTTACCATTCGTATCGACCGCGACGCCTTGGGGCAAGTTGAATCCCGAGCCGATCGTCGTGATTTTGCCGTTAGGTGCGACCTTCTTGATGGCGTTGTGCCCCGAGTCGGCAACGAACACGTCGCCGCCCGTATCAACCGCGACGCCTGCCGGAAGATTGAATCCCGACCCGACCTGCACGATCGAGCCGTTGGGGGCGACTTTCTTAACGGCGTTGTTCCCGGTGTCGGCGACGAACACGTTCCCGTTCGCGTCGGCCGCGACACCTTGCGGATAGCTGTATCCCGAGCCGACCAGCGTGATCTTGCCGTCTAACGCGATCTTCTTAATTGCGTCGTTTCCGTAGTCGGCAACGTAGACGATTCCAACCGGATCCACGCCGACGCCGAGCGGACTCTTGAAACCCGAGCCGATCGTGCGAATCCTGCCTTGCGGAGCGACCTTGTACGCCGACTGTCCCGCGACGTCGGCGAGGTACACGTTGCCCGACGCATCGACCGCAACACCTCCGGGAGCGCCGTATCCGGAGCCAAGCGTGGTAATCCGGCCGTTCGGTGCAACCTTCTTGAGCGCGCGGTCGAAGGTATCGCCGACGTAGACGTTTCCGCCGGCATCCACCGTTACGCCCCACGGATTGCTATATCCGGAGCCGACCTCAGTGATCGTGCCATCGGGCGCGACTTTTTTTATCGCATCGTCGCCGGTATCCGCAACATAGACGTCACCGGTTGTGTCGACCGCGACGCCCGCCGGAAGATAGAAATTCGATCCGACGATCGTGATCCCGCCGTTCGGCGCAATCTTCTTGATTTCGTTGCTTCCGATGTCGGCGACGTAGACGTTGGCGCTTGCATCCACCGCCACGCCCGCCGGCCGGCGAAATCCAGATCCGAGTCTGACGATCGTGCCGTCGGGAGCGACCCGCTTGACGGCGTTGTTTCCGGTATCACCGACGTAGATGTTGCCGGCATCGTCAACGGCGACGCCTCTTGGCCTATCGAATTTCGAGCCGATTGTGGTGATCGTACCGTCAGGTGCGACTTTCTTTACGGCATCGTTTCCGGTGTCGGCAACGTAGACGTTGCCGGCAGCGTCGACGGCGACATCGGAAGCTCTAAAGAATCCGGAGCCGATCGCGGTCGTCACGTCATTCGGACCGACCGTTCGTGCGTGATGCCGTACCAAGGCCGCGCGCGCCGCGCCGGCCTGAGACGGCAGCGAGGCCTGCGGCATCATCGCCGCGGACTGGCATGCGGCCAAGAGCGTCGCACCGACGACGCCAAGCGATGCGCTTATTCGTGGGTGCACGTTTCCTCCGCGAGCACAGCGGCACCGAGACCGTAAGGACCGGCGCCTGGTTGGCTGCCTAAATCATAGCACTGCCGTGACCCAGCAGCAAGGAAAGTGCCGCGTCAGGCCAAGCGGAGCAACGCGAGTCAACGGGCGCATTGCGCAAAACGACGTGCCACCCTCGGGACGTTCGCTTTTTCGGATCCGTCCGAAAAAGCTACTGCATGGCGCGTCGCTCCCGGCATCCTGCCTCCGCTCCGCGTCCATAGCCCCTCGTGTTGGCACGTCGTTCGCACAATGCCCCGTCGACTGCGCTTAGTATGACAAGGGCGTTCGGGTCAGAACGATTCGTTTGAGTTGTCGATTAGTTTGAGTTCTTGCTGTGGTGGACGCTCATTGTGCCGGCGCCGGCGGCGTGGAATCCTTGAGCTTTTGCTTGCGAGGGACACAGGTATCCGCCGTGCTTCGTTTTTCCGTAGTACGGATCGCCGGGCTCGTGATAAACCTTGCTGTTGAGATTAACCCACACGGCTTTGACCGCACCGCAATTGGGAATCGAGCCGTCGGCCGAGCCCATCGCACCGTTTGACATCGAGCTCATCGCGTTGGACGCGGCATTGCCCGCGCTTGACGCGGCGTTGCCGGCCGCCGAAGCCGCGGTATTGGCGGCATTGCTGGCGCTCTTGCTGCTGCCGCACGCGGTGAGACCGACCAGGGCGACTGCAAAGAGCGAAGCGGCAAATAAGGACGATGTTTTCATGCCTCCTCCGTGGCGACTGACGTTACGCTAGCACGCGTTTCGCGATGGCAGCGGTCGCTTCCCATGCCTGACGAGCCAAGGGCGAGGGTTCGCCGGTAAAAACCCGCCGGCCCGAGACGAACGTGGCTCGCACCCAGGCGTCCTCGCCACGATAAACGAGCGCGTTGAGCGGCGGCGACCACGGATCGATCTTCGATGCGTCAAGCACCACGTAGTCGGCAGCAGCTCCGGCGGAAAAGTCACCGGCAGCAAAGCCCAATGCCTTGGCGCCCTGAACCGTTCCCATCGCGAACGCAGCCACTGCGCCCAGCGCGCTTCCGTCGGTTCGCCGGATTTTCTGTAAGAGCGAGGCCGCGCGCATCTCGTCGATCAGCGACGGTTTCACGTCGGCATCGGTTCCGAGACCCATGGTGATGCCGAGTTCTTGCAGCCCGATCACGTCGCAAATGCCGTCGCCGAGGTACTCGTTGGTCGTCGGATTGTGAATCACGCGCGCGCCGCGCCGGCCGATCAGCACTTTTTCTTCTTCGGTGATGTGAATCGCGTGAATTGCCACCGTGCGCTCGTCGAGCGCGTGCAACCGGTCGAGCAGCACGATCGGCGTTGCGCCGAAACGTTCGAGTGTTTTTTCGCCTTCGTAGGCGGCTTCGGCAACGTGCACGTGCATCGCGCAGTCAAACTCGCGAGCAAACTCGGCCGCCGCGGCGATCATCGCCTGTGAGGCGGCGTGCAACGAGTGCGGGGCCACGCACACGTTGGCTTCGGGATACATCTGCATTAGTGCACGCGTTCGATCGGCCGCGACCTCGATGCTTTCGCGGAACGCGGGCGGCGCGTCCTCGGAATCCATCCAGGTGCGCGCGAACACCAAACGAATGCCTGCATCCGCTGCCGCCCGAATCGCGGCTTCAGCGTGCGCGTTTCCGGCGCCGTTGAGATAGAAAAACTCCGCAACCGTCGTGATGCCGGCGGATAGCATTTCCGAAAACGCGGCGACGAACGTCCAATACACGTCGTCGGGAGTGAGGTGCGGCACGACCTTATACAGCGCGTCGCTCCGCCAGCGGGCGAACGTCCAGTCGTCGGCCCAACCGCGCAGCAAAATTTGGTACGCATGGCTGTGCCCGTTGATAAAGCCGGGAACGATCAGCCGATTGGCGGGAAACGAGCGCGGCGGCAAATCGCTCGCGCGATCGCGGATCGCGCGAAAATCGCCGCTTTCGGCAATCTTGCCGTCGCGAATCGCGAACCCAAAATCCGAGCGCAGCTCACCGCCGACCAGCGCGCGGGCGCACTGCACGAGCTCGCTCACGCCCGGTGACACAGTGCTCCGGCTTTGATGACGCAGGTGGCGAGGTTGCCGCCGAACTGCCAGCCGAACTCATCCGGCGATGCAATCTGCAACGCAACCAGATCGGCTGGGGCGCCCGCGCGGATGCTGCCGGCGCCGGCGCGCAGCGAATGCGCGGCAGCCCGCGTCGTGCCGTACAGCGCCTCGGCCGCGGATAATCCAAAGAGTTTGCGCCCGTAGTACGCGACCGTCTGCAGGTTGAAGCATGGCGACGTTCCCGGATTGTAGTCGCTCGCGAGCGCCACGAGGCCGCCGGCTTCCAATAACTGCCGCACCGGCGCGCGCTGCGACAGGTCGAGATACGCGATCGTGGCCGGGCACGCTACCGTCACGATGCCGCCCTCGGCAATCGCGCGCACGTCGGCGTCGCGAATGTAGTTGCAGTGATCGACCGCATCGACGCCTAGCGCGACCGCCATTTCGGCCGCTCCGCCGTAGGCCATTTCGTCGCAGTGAACGCGCAACCGCATGCCGTGCAGATGGGCGGCGTCGAGGTAGCGCCGCGTTTGTTCCGGCGAGAAAAACCCCGGTTCACAAAACGCGTCGGCGTAGACCGCGCCGTGTTTGGAGGCCGCGGGGATGACCTGATCGATCAAATAATCGACGAATGCTTCCTCGTGCGTAAATTCGGGCGGCAACGCGTGCGCGCCCAGAAACGTCGCCACCAGCCGCGGTACGCCGGCGTCGTTACGATGCTCGGCGATGAGATCGAGCAGGGCGGTTTCGCCCGGTTTGTGCAGTGCGTACCCGGTTTTGGTTTCCAGCGTCGTGGTTCCGTGCGCGAGCATCGTATGCAGTCGCGGCCGAATCGTGCGCGTATAAAAAGCCGCCGGATCCAGCAACGCCCGGCGCGTCTGCTCGATCGTATAGGTCATTCCGAGCGGCGGTTTGTCGCCGCGCAGGCGCGCGGCGAAATCGGGCTCGCGGTCGCCGAAAAACAGCGGATGTGCGTGAGCGTCGACCAGACCCGGAACAACGACGGCATCGCCCAAATCGAGTTCCTCGCATTCGCGGCCTTCGACGGCGCGCTCGACTTCGGCTCGTGGACCGACGGCCACCACCCGTGTTCCTTCGATCAGCACCGCTCCGTGCTCGATGCGTCCGAGGCGTTCGAAACCGACCCCGCATTGCGGAGCGTCGGTATCGCACGTTACGATCGTTTTTGCCCGAACGATCAGAAGCGCCAATCGATGCCCTTTGCGTCGGCGGTTTCGATGGCAATGTCGTAACCAGCATCGGCATGGCGCACCACCCCCATGCCGCAGTCGGTCGCGAGCACGCACTCCAAACGCTCGCGCGCATCGTCGCTGCCGTCGGCGACGACGACCATCCCGGCGTGCAGGCTATACCCGATGCCGACGCCGCCGCCGTGGTGAAAACTCACCCAGTGCGCGCCGGCCGCGGTGTTGAGCAACGCGTTGAGAATCGGCCAGTCGGCGATCGCGTCGCTGCCGTCTTTCATCGCCTCAGTTTCGCGATACGGCGACGCCACGCTGCCGGTGTCGAGATGGTCGCGACCGATCACGATCGGCGCCTTCAGCTCACCGCCGCGCACCAGCTCGTTAAACGCCAGTCCCGCCTTGGCGCGATCGCCGTAAGCCAGCCAGCAAATGCGCGCCGGCAAGCCTTGATACGCAACCCGCTCGCGCGCCAGCGTCAACCAGCGTGCCAGCGACGCATCCTGCGGAAACAAACGCAGCAGCTCTTGGTCGCAGCGCGCGATGTCACCGGCGTCGCCGGACAGCGCCGCAAACCGAAACGGGCCGGATCCGCGACAAAACAGCGGACGGATGAAAGCCGGCACGAATCCGGGAAACGCGAACGCGCGCGCAAACCCAGCGCGTTGCGCCTGGGCGCGAATGTTGTTTCCGTAGTCGAACACGACCGCTCCGGCGTCAAGATAGCGAACCATCGCCGCGACGTGTGCGCCGCAGCTTTCGAGCGCGCGGCGTTCGTACTCGGCTGGATCGCGCTTGCGCAAATCGGCCGCTTCTTCGAGCGTTACGCCCGCCGGAACGTAGCCGTCGACCAAATCGTGCGCCGACGTTTGGTCGGTGACCGCATCCGGGCGGAAACCGAAATCAAACAACTCGGGAAACTCGACGGCGGCGTTGCCCTCGTATCCGATCGACAGGGCCTCCCCCGCGCGCTTGGCCCGATCGACTTCACGAAGCGCGTCGTCACGCGAATCGGCAACCTTGTCGAGATAGCGCAACTCGCGCCGGCGGTCGAGCCGCGCGCGATCGACGTCGACGACCAAGGCCACGCCTCCGTTCATCGTAATGGCCAGCGGCTGCGCGCCGCCCATTCCGCCGATGCCGGCGGTCAAGCAGACCCGTCCTTTCAGCGTTCCGCCAAAATGCTGCCGCGCCAACTCCGCAAACGTCTCATAGGTGCCTTGCACGATGCCCTGCGTTCCGATGTAAATCCACGAACCGGCCGTCATCTGCCCATACATCGTCAGGCCCTGCGCTTCCAATTCGCGGAAGACTTTCCAGTCGGCCCACTTGGGCACGAGATTGGAGTTGGCGATCAGTACCCGCGGCGCGCGCGCGTGCGTTTTCCACACGGCCACCGGTTTGCCGCTCTGGACGATGAGCGTTTCGTCGTTTTTCAGCCGGCGCAACGCGCGCACGATGGCGTCGAAGGCTTCCCACGAGCGTGCGGCACGACCGTTTCCGCCGTAGACCACCAAATCGTCGGGACGCTCGGCCACTTCGGGATCGAGATTGTTGCTCAACATGCGCAGGGCGGCTTCTTGCGGCCAGCCTTGGCACGTAAGCTCCGTGCCGCGCGCCGCGCGCACCGTCCGAGGCCCGGAAAGCGTGGTGGTCATGTCGTGGTCCTCTCGTCGCTTGCTTGGCGATTCGTTTCAATCGAAGGGGCGTGAAAGCCTGGAGCGAACAGGCCTGCGAATGTCGGGAAAACGCGCGTCGGTCGTCGTTGTTCTCGCGGCGCTCGCCGTTGCGTCGTTTATCGTGCGGATTCCCGCGATCGCCGGCACGACCGGGACGATTACCGGCTCGGTTCTTGCCAACGACGGAACGCCGATCGCCGGTGCGAAAATCGTGGCCACCAGCCCCTCGCAGGCGACGACCGTCGCAAGCGATGCCACGGGCCGCTTCTCGCTCCTCTCGCTGGCACCCGACACCTACACCATCATCGTTTCCAAAGCCGGCTTCGAAACCTATACGACCGCCGGCATTTCGGTCTTCGCCGACCAGGCGCAGAGCCTGCACGTCCGGCTCGGACCCGCGCTCAAAACCATCGCGACAGTGACGACACGTTCGTCGATGGACGTGGTCAAGCCGGGCACGACCAGCGACGTGTACTCCGTCAACGCAACCGTCACCAAAGCGGTCGCCGGCGTCGGCGGCGGTGGCAATTTAAACAACGCGTATTCGGCCATCGCGACCGTTCCCGGCGCCTTCGTACCGCCCAACCAGCAGGGCTGGAATCAAACGGTCTACATTCGCGGCGGAAGCTACGATCAGATCGGCTACGAGTTCGACGGCGTTCCGGTCAACCGTTCGTTCGACAACTATCCCGGCGGAACGGCCGGCACCCTCGGCCAGCAAGAGCTGCAAGTCTACGCCGGCGGCGGCACCGTCGGCCAAAGCACCAGCGGCTTAGCGGGCTTCATCAATCAAGTCATCAAGACGGGAACGTTCCCGGGATATGCCACCATGGACGCCGGCGTCGGCACGCCGGCCTTCTATCACAACTTGCAGTTCGAGGTCGGAGGCGCGACGCCCGACCGGCTCTTCTCCTACTACGTCGGCGTCGGCGGCTATAACCAAGACTACCGCTACCTCGACCAATTCAACGGCTCGAACCTCGGCGACGTGTGGGGCTATCCCGCAATCGCCTTCAACACCACGAATTTGTTCTTCGGCGGAGTCTACCCGTCGTGCGGGTTCATTCCGCCGGCAGGGTCCGGATTCTACTCGGGCCCGAACGCGTCGCCGGTCTATAATGATTTCGTGAAGCCGCGCGGCGTCTTTCGAAATCCCGGTTGCTATCAAACGATTTCGCCGGCGTACGCCAGTTACTCGAACATCGCCGACCGCGAGAACGTTATCAACTTGCATTTCGGCATTCCGCACAAGAGCGATGCTGGCCGCGACGACGTTCAACTCCTCTATAACGTTACCGCGATGCAGAGCCAATTCTACAGTTCGCTCAACGATCTCGGACCGCACGTCATCACGCAGTTGAGTGACGTCATCTACGGAGCACCGGTGCCCGAGGTCTGGGGTGATTTCATCACCTGGCCGAGCGGCACGCACTTCGGGCAGAGCCCGACCGGCGTCGCGCCGGTGCCGTATTTCGATCCGGGCTCGCCCGGCAATCGTTGCGCCAATATCAATCCGTACAACTTTCCCGGTCAGCCCGCGATCCAGGGGCAGTGCGCGGCCGGAACGTATTCGGCAGTTCCCTCCGACGCCCGCGACCAGTTCTGGAACAACGCCTCGATCGCGAAGATCCAATACCAGCACAATATCGGTTCCAACGCGTACTTTCGGATCTACGGCTACTCGTTCTACTCCGACTGGCTTCAAACCAGTCCGTTGAGTTACGGAACGCCGTTCTTTGGCTTCGGCGTGACCAGCTACGATTACGAGTTGGAGTCGCACACGCGCGGTCTAGCATTCAGTTTTGCCGACCAAATCGATTCCAAGAGCCTGCTGACGTTCGACGCCAACTACACCACGGCCACCACCAATCGCTACAACAACACGAACTTCAATAACACGGCAACGACGATCGCGACGAGCCTGACCAACGGAAAAGAGTGCTTCAACTACACGACGCACGCGGTCGCTCCGTGCAACAACCCGTCGACCAGCGGCACCTTTACCAATCCCGAACCGGGTCCGGCGTTCGGCAACGCGAACTGGCAGATAACCTATACGGGAAACTCGGGATTCGTCAATAACGTCGTGCCCAACTTCACGTCGGTCGCGCTCGAAGACCGCTGGAATCCCACCGACAAGCTCAACATCGATATCGGTTTGCGCGACGAAGTCTACCAGTACGATCTCGCCAACACGTCCAACAACGGCCAGGACTTCTGGTTCTTAGCCGGCCAACGGGAATTCTGTTACAACCCGGCCACGCTGTCGCCGTACTTCATACCCTCGCCGCCGGCCAGCGGCCGGCCGCCGACGCCGTTCATCGGTTTCAACTGTCCGCTCGACCAAACGATTCCGTCGCATCCCGTGCAAACCGTCCATCCCGACGGCAAAAACGGCCACTTGCTGCTCAGCAACTCGTACAGCCCGACACTCTCCGACTACGCTTTTACGCCGCAGCTGGGATTGACGTATACGCTCAACCCGGATACCGTGTTGCGGTTTTCGGCCGGCCGTTTCGCGCAGGAACCGCAAACGTATCAAGTCCAGTATAACGCCAAGGATAACAACCTTGCGTACAATTTGTTCCAGGCGTTTTGGCAGTACGGCTATACCACGCCGCGCCACAATCCGCAAGTCCAGTATTCCGACAACGTCGATGCTTCATACGAGCGGCGCTTCAAAGGCACCGACATGTCGCTGAAGCTGTCGCCGTACTATCGCTACGCGACCAATCAGATCTATTCCGTCGGGCTGCCGTTCGGATTGACGGGCGGACTGAACAGCGGTGTCGAGCGCGTCGACGGCGTCGAACTCGCCTTCACCAAAGGCGATTTCGATAAGAACGGGCTGTCATTCATCCTCTCGTATACGTACACAAACTCGGCGGAGCGCTGGTCAAATTTTCCCAGCACCAGCGTCAACCCAATCGATCCGTACAATCAGGACATCGCCAACTTCAACGGCCTTACCAAGGCCGGCGGAGGCTCGCAATGTTACGAGAACAGCCGTTTAGGCAACGTGTTTCCGGATCCGGGGTGCGTGCGGCTGAACCCTCGCTACAACCCGCCGATTCGAAATCCATACTACGCGATGGCGCCGCAGCCGTTGCTCGATCGAAACGGCTGGTATCCGGTCGGCCTCGACTTTCCGTATCTTTCGCCGAACGTCCTCAGCGCGATCGTCAACTATAAGCATAACCGCTTCAGCATAACGCCGGCGCTAACGTTCAACGAAGGTGCCCCGTACGGCAACCCCGCCGACACGCTCGGCATCGATCCGCGCACGTGCACCGGAAACTCGAAGAGACTCCAGCGCCTGAGCGATCCGAGCGTCGATCCGCTGCAAGCCGACTACACGACGTGCTTCTTAGCCGCCACCCAGAACGGTACGTCGGCCGGCGAGCTATTCATTCCGAATCCGCAGACCGGATCGTTCGATACATTCGGGGTATTTCGGCAACCGTCGCAGCTCAACTTGAGCATGTCGATTTCGTACGACCTCACCCCTCGCGTCAAAGCCAACGTGCTGCTCGCGAATCTGTTCAACGCGTGCTTCGGTGGTTCTTCGATGCCGTGGACGAAACAGTATCCGCCCAACGGCTATACGTGCGGTTACGTCAGCAACTTCTACTACGTCTCGAACTTCTACAACGGAACGTCGCCGAACGACCGCGCGGCCAACGGCGTCGCGCTCAATCCCGCCTTCGCCAATTCGTTCATTCCGGCGTATGCCGACACGAATTCGCTGGTGCTTCCCGGCCCGTTCAACGCCTACGTGCAGTTCGACATCAAGCTCTAACGCCGACCTAGGAGCCGTCGGCTTCGACGTTTAGCGAAAGATCGACGCTGTTGCCCACGATCATGGGGCCATAGGTCATGCCCCACTGGGTTCGGTCGATCGTCGCCGTCGCCGCGTAGGCAATGATCGGCCGGCCGCGCGGCGAGGTGCCCGACGCCACGACTCGAGCCTGCAATACCACCGGATGCGTCTGCCCGTGCATCGTGAGATTGCCTGCGATCGTGAAGCTATTCGGATCCGTGCCCTCGACTTTCGTACTCGCGAACGTTATCTTCGGCGTCACCGCGACGTTGAAGTAGTGGTCCGATTTCAGATCGTGGTCGCGATTGTCGTTGTGCGTGTCGATCTGCGACGCGTCCAGCTGCGCCTCTACGCTAACGGGGATTTGTGAGCCGGCATTCAGCTGCACCGATGCTTTGACGATCGGAATCGTTCCGATCACCGGCACGATACCGAAGTGCCGCGCAGTAAACTGCGCGGTAGAGTGAACCGGATCGACAGACCAGGTTTGTGGGGTTGCGGCGAGAGCCGGCGCGAACCCGAGCGCCAGAAATGTGAGGAGGACGAAAGTGCGTTGCATGTCGGGTAGTATTCATCGCCCTAGAGCGCCGAGCTTCCTCTTGCACTCAGCAGGGCAAGCAGGGAAGCGCTCATACTATATCGGCCTACATGAGACCGATGACGTCTACGGAGTTATCGGAGTGAAGTAATTACTGGATCGAGCGAATGACGATCGCGGTGTTCTCGGCGTTTAGCCAAACTGCTTGGCCGACGTAGGGACTCGTCAACCATGTGAATGCGGCGTCGATTTCCTCGCGCGTGACGCCGTGCGTGCTGCCGGCGGCGACGAGCCGGTCGTCGCGTGTGGATCGGAGCGTTTGAACCGCCGAGCTTGCGTCTCACGATGCGCCAGTCGCACTCGAGGCTCAATAGAAAACACCTGTTAGCACAGGTGTTTTCCGTTAAGCATTCGCGAAGCACGTTTTCTGCGGCACCCGTTGGTCTAGCGCTTATCCGTGCGAGGCGTCGAGATCTCTTGTGACTTCGGCCGTATGGTTGTGGGGGCCGTTCTCAATATCGATGTAGACTATTTTTCTGCGGCCACCACGCCGAGCGGTTCGTCGAAACTGCCCGTGAGGATGGCGACCGGCGAACCGCCGGCCGGGTAGTTGAAAACCTCGCCGTCGTTATTTCCCGCGTCGCCGCAATACAGCAGGCCCTTAACGATCCACGTCTGCGCGCAATCGCTAGCCCCGCTGTACTGTACGGTATTCTTCAGCGTCGCCGTCGTTCCACTTACCGTATATTGATACGTCTCGCTCGTGAGCTGATCGAACACGGTGAGGTACGTGCCATCCCACTGCACCGAGCCAGGAAACTCCGGAGAATTGCTCGTTGTGATGGTAACGAATTTCTTGTGGCCCTTAGGAAGCTCGACGAGTTCGAAGTTACCTGTCATGTCCTCACCGTCAGCAAAGAGATTGCCGGTGGGATCGTAACCGTCGAAGTACTCTTTGTACAAAGGCGTATTGTACACCTTACCCGAGCCTTGCGCGTTCTTGAAGATCACGACCTGACCGCCTTGACCGTAAGTATTACCCAACAGCACTCCGACTGCGAGATCGCCGCTCGTATTCATGGCACAGCTGGATGTAAACGTGTAGTTAAGAGTCAGCGACCTGAGCAGCGTGTGTGGAACCTGGTATTCGACAATCAGGTCGTTCGTACGCTGGGCGTTCCAGAAGATCTTTTTCCCATAGCCCTTCAAAACGTTGGTGCACCCTTGGCCGCCAAGGCCGTTAATCTGACCAATCATCGCGGTGCTTTTTGGATAGTCGAAAATGCTGGCGTACGACCCGTAATAGTTGAAGATGTATTCGTAGGTCGCCGGCTTCGATGCATCCGGTACAAGCTCCGCGTAGCGCGGAAGTGGGTTCAGCCTCGCCGCCGTTACCGGCCTCCCATGCACGAACAACGTCCTACCTACGTAGTGCGCATTGACCGAAGCGGCTGACGGCGTGACCATCGAGCCGCCCCCGCACGCCGAAACAATCGCCAGTGCAACGACCGCGCCGGCACACTTAAGGAAACCACGGGTGTTCATTAACTTTGCTCCTTTTGAAGTAGGTGTCAGGCGTCCCACACGTCGTCCTTGGCGCCTAAGCACACCTCGAGCTCCCGTTTTTCACACCAAGCGCCGACGCCGCAAGTGTACGCTAGATCTTCCTTCTTCGCCTGCGGCAGTATCCACGATCCGCCACAGCCATGCCGGGTCAAGATCGCATGGCCGAGCGGCACTTGTCCGGCGCGCCGATCAGGCTCGCCCAGGGCCTTCTTATCCACTCCATCGCCCCATAGGCCGCCGATCAGCCAAGCGCACCGCGTCAGCTAAGCCCGGATCCGTCGCTCCGCGGCCGCTCTCGCCGCGCGGCGTGGCAACCGTGACATCAACGCCGACGGCGTCGCGCACATTAGGCGATTTGCGACCTAGCGCTGCGGCTTCCGCTTTACACGGGTCGCCGGTGGGACCAAACCCATCTCGCAGTAAGGATCCGTATTCTAGTAGAAACGTGGAGGTATATGAGACAGCTCGCATCGCTTCTGTGCGTGGCGCTTCTGCTCGTATACTCGGGCGGATCCGCTCTGGCGCAACCGAAAGCGCAAGACTCAGCTCGAAACCTCCTCGCGGCCATGAAGCTGTGGGGGGACATTAAGTTCTTCGACCCCGAGATCGCCGCCGGCAAAATCGATTGGGACGCCGCCTTCACGAATGCCGAGCCTGCGATTCTGTCTGCGACGACCTCGGAAGCGGAAAGGGCCGGCATCGCGTCGATGCTTGGGCCGCTGCACGATCCCGCTACGCACGTTGACGATTTACCATCGCCGGCTTCGAAACGCATTTCGGCGGCTAAGGTTGGAAACGCCGTCTTCATTACCGTTCCTCACGGCGTGAACAGCGACGACGCACAGGTCACCACCGACGTTGCGTCTGCACTGGCCCTCGCCGCAAAGAGCGCTGTTGTCGCCATCGACTTGCGAGGCGTTTCCGAAGCGAGCACGGGTGACGCCGCCGCACTCCGCTACATGTTTTCAGCCGAGTCACCGATCGTAGCCCTCGTGCGGGGATCGTTCACGTTACCGAGGGAACGCTCGCGGTCGTATCTAGGGTATCCGAACCAAAGCAGCGGGTACCAAGGGTACTCGGCGTTCGATTCCATTACGGACGGCCTAACCGTAGAAGGCACGTCCAAAGTGCAGCGCCATTTCGCCATTCTCGTCGACACGACAACGTCGCTGCCTTCCATGGCGGTCGCCCTCGCCGACGCCGGCGACGCGACGATCTACACGATCGGCGGCAGCCCGACGATCCTTGCACCATCTGCTATTGAGATGGAGATGCCCGACGGCATCCACGTAAGTTATCGCGTCGCCGATCTGCCGGATATCGGCCAGCCTCTGGTCTTACCGACGGCAAACAGCCCCGAAGAAGCTATCGCCAGACTCGCACCTTCGCAAGATCTTGGCCGGAACCGCCCTCGTCCCGATACCGCTTCGCCGAGCGAAAACGCCTATCGCGACAGCCGCTTTCCGCCGGAACCCTTGCGACTGCTCGCAATCGCACGGATCTACAACATAATCCGCTACTTTTCCCCATACACCGGCCTCATGCACGACGACTGGGACACCGCAGCCGTACAGGCGATACGTGATGAAACTAGCGCTACCGATACACGTTCGTACGTACTCGGCTTAATGAAATTCTACGCGCATTTGCACGATTCTCATGGCTTCGTCACCGGCGATGCCGTGACGGCGGAGTTCGGCGCCGGCGTTCCGTTCAAAACCCGGTACTTGCGCGGACAAGCAGTCGTTACGAGGATGGCACTAGGATTCGCTCGATCGGGGGCCTTACAAGCCGGCGACGTCATCGACGCCGTCAATGGTGTGCCAATCCGTCGTGCGATGACCGATATCGAGAGGTACCTCAGCGCATCGACACCGCAGGCGGCCGACAGCGCAGCCTTACGTCCGTCCTTGCAACCATCGGTCTTTACGGGCAAGAAAGGTACATCGGTCGATATTACCTTCCACGACCTTCACGGGAAGCGCCACACTCTGGCCTTGAACCGAAATGTATTCAGCTTTGCGCCCGATCGATTGGGCCCAAAGTACTTGGTGTTGCCGGGGAACGTTGGTTACGTGGACTTCGACCGGATCGACCCATCGGAAGTGGACGCAATGTTCGAAGCGCTCAGGAACACGCGAGCCATCGTTTTCGACAACCGCGGCTACCCGCGCGGTGCTGCTTGGGCGATCGCTCCGCGGCTCACCATGGCCACCGGAGTACGAGCGGCGTTATTCGATACACCGTTCGTCACGGATCCGCTCGACGTTACGTCAGACGACATTCGCGTGCTGCCGCACTATCGGGACTTTTATCAGCTACTTCCGACGGCTGACGGCTGGAAATATCTAAAGCCGACAGTCATGCTTATCGATGAGCGCGCCATCAGCCAGTCCGAACACAGCGTACTCTTCTTTCGAGCAGCGGCGCACACGCGGTTCGTCGGGACGCCGACCAACGGAGCGGATGGTGACGTGACGTCGCTGGTGGTTCCGGGCGGTATCTCGTTCAACTTTAGCGGCGAGGGCGTACGTTACGCAAACGGTGATCAGTTACAGCGCGTCGGAATTATTCCCGACGTTCGCGCGGAGCCCACTGCCGCCAACGTCGCTGCGGCGGACGACGTCGTCCTTCAGAAAGGTCTTGACGAAGCCTTGCGCCTCGCCGGATCGACAGCGCAGTTTCGCAATACCGCGATACGAAATGAAGTCGCGAGAGAACGGCGCGCCGCAACTACGCCTGCGTCTTCACAAGCATTCGCGGGAAACGGCCAAAACGTCGAGGCGCTAAAACTCCCCTGGAAAGCGAGCGGCTCCGCGTACGTCGGCACGATCGCGGCCGGGGCCGGTTATCTGGGTTCTGATGAGTTAACGCTCGCGAGTTCCGGCAGCGGCACGGCCGGCGCGTCATTTGGATCGTTTTCGGCCGCCCTCGATATCGGAAGTTACCGCGGCAAGACTGTTCGTATACGAGGATATCTCAGCGCGCAAGACGTTACCGGCGGCGTGGGGTTTTGGCTGCGCATCGACGGGCCCTTGCAGCAGTTCGATAACATGCAGGATCGCTGGATGACTGGAACAAGCGGCTGGAAACCCTTCGCGATTATCCTTCACGTACCGGCAAGCGCAACCCAAGCGTATTCGGGGCTCCTCCTTGAGGGCGCCGGCACCGCTCACGCATCTGGACTTACGATAGACGTCGTCCCCGACGGGACGCTCACGACCGGAAACTAGTGCGCGCAGCTACGATCCCTAGCGCGGCTGGGGTTACGAGTAACATCGGTTAGTACGTATTCGCCGGCGTGTTGTCCGGATGCGTTACCAACCATGATGCCACTGCGATGCGTATGTGACAAAATGCCGCGCCAGACGTACACCAAGCTTGCCACTGTTCGCTTGGTAACGGCCAAACGCGAACTCTTCACCTCATGCGTCACAATACTAGCGACGTGAACGTTACCGTCGGCATCAACGGCAGCGCGCCATCGCACCTTCTTTGGTGGAGAGGAGCAAATGTCAACGAGAATTTCGATCGCGGTCGTTTATGCGGGAGTCGTATTAGAGGCCTCCGCTTTATTGTTCGGCTGTAGTGGCAACGCTTCGTCGTCGAGCTTCGCCCCTGCAGCATCGACGCAGCAAGGCACACAAACCGGGTCAAACGTACAATCGAAAGGAGACGTTCGGCACTACGAGCTCGTGACGCTCGACTCACTCGGCGGAAGCGTTAGTTTCGCCATCAACATCGACGACCGCGGTCAAGTCAGCGGCACGTCGTTTCTAAGCGGAAACACAATCTTGCACGCCCAGATCTGGGAATCTCCCCCACGCACGACTGACCTCGGCACACTGGGCGGTTCGAACAGCGCGGTTTTCCAGTATAACCATGGCAGCGGTGGTCACTTCGTGGGCTGGTCGGAAACCGCCGAAATCGACCCTAACAACGAAAACTTTTGCGGTTTCGGCACGTCGCACGTTTGCCTCGGGTTTAGCTGGCAGCGCGGTAAGATGACGTCGCTTCCAACGCTTGGTGGAATGAACGACCACGTCAACGACGTGAACAAGCGAGGACAGATGGTCGGTGCTGCCGAGACCAGCACGCCAGACCCGAGCTGCATCGCGCCGCACGTGCTGGATTACCTCGACGTCATTTGGCAGCCGAACGGCAACATCAGAAAACTGTCGCCATACACCGGCGATACCGTTTCATATGCGTACACAATTACGCAGTCCGGGGAGGCCGTCGTCGGAAATTCGGGCTCGTGCGCGGCGCCGGCAACGCACGCGCTGCTCTGGCGAAGCCGCACTTCGCCGATCAACCTTGGCAGCCTCGGAGGCAGCGTCAACGTAGCACTGGACATCAATAACCATAGTCAGATCATCGGCAACTCGGACCTTTCCGGGAACACGGTAACTCATACTTTTCTCTGGCAACGTGGCACGATGACCGATCTTGGCACGTTGCCCGGCGACACCGATAGCTTTGCCGGTGGGATCAACGATGAGGGGCAGGTCGTCCTCGAATCGAGCGACGCGAGCGGAAACTGCCGAGGTTACCTCTGGCAGAACGGCTCAATGACCGATCTCAATACGCTGATTTCGCCCCACAAGAACCTGAATGTCTTGTTTGGTGCCAACATTAACGACAGTGGGGAGATCGTCGGAGCAACCGTCAACGCACGGGGCGTAGAGCGCGCCATCCTGTTAGCTCCTCGCGAATCAGGCGATGTTTTGCCCGATGGCGCGTCCGTGCCTAAGGTTACGTTGCCCGAACGGATGCGACTTCGGAACCCACATGGCGGGCTCTGGGATCTTCGCAAATCTGCAATTCCGCGATAGAGCAGCAGCAGTCAAAGCAACGAGCCCGTTTTCGGCGGGCTCATCGCTTTTGTCGCCTTTCATTTAATACGCCGAAGCGTTTCGTCGGTGCGATGGTGCAATCGCGCCGCGCACTAACGCTCGAGCGGCCAGACTTCCACGACGCCGTACGCTACCGCGCAGGGTGTCTCGGCGACTTGCGCGACGGCCTGCTCTATGCTGTTCGCTTCAATTAATGCAAAGCCGGCGACTGGCAGGTCCGAGCGCATAAATGAGCCAGAACGGGTTTCCACGCCCTTTCGCGCTGGATTTCGGACTTGAACCGGCTCACCTGCGATACCGACGATTGCGCCAGAATCTCGCAAGCGATCGTCAGTTTGATGCGCACGGTCGAGTATGGCGACCGGCGTTTTGTTATAACCATCCTCGTCGCCATATCCTATTGTCAGAAACTTCGGCACTAGCAATCCTCCATAGCAAGATACTGCTATGGTACCCAAACATCATCGCGGCGCTTCGTCGCCCGGCCCGCTGAGGAAATGGCTTACCCGACTGCTTTTGCAGCCAAGCGCCCCGGCGAGCTATGGCCCCACGGCGAGGCCAATGGGTTGCGAAAATCCTCCACCGATCGTTACCAGGCACGACAACGAATGACACCCGTTAGGAATCTCTCTTACCGAGCTAATGCCGTTATCCGAAACGTAGACGTTATCCGTCGCATCTACTTTGGCGGCAACCGGGTCATTGAAACCACCCACTACGACGCTTACGCACGACGCCGAGAGGCAATGCGGAGGCATTTCCTTGACTTCCTTATTTCCGCGATCGTCGACGTAGATGTTACCGTTTCGATCCAGTGAAACGCTCCATGGAGCGTTCCATCCGCCGCCTAGACGGGTGACGCAGGATGACGAGCGGCAATTTTGCGGCATCTCGGAAACGTAATAGTCGGAGGCTACGTAGACGTTTCCATGCTTGTCAAGCGCAACGTCGGAGGGTCCGTAATCCCACGGACGGTATCCCGGGCCGACGAACGCGTTACCGCCCAGTTTTACCACGCACGAGTTGCTTTGGCAGCTGGCGGGAACTTCCTTAACGTATCCGTGACTATAGTCGGGGACGTAGAGGTCGCCGTGCTTGTCGGACGCGGTATCGAATGGATTTAGGTAATCGCCAGGCATGGTCGAAGCACAATGGACATTGTTACACCCGGGTGCCATCTTGTAGACGGCCGTACCGTAGTCGCACGTTCTGCTGACGTATAGGTCGAGCGATGAATCGACGCTCACGAACGTCGGGCACGAGAATCCCTTGCCAACCGTTACAACGCAATTAGCGTAGCGGCACGCTTTTGGAATTTCCTTTACGACCTTGCCGCCGTTGTCGGCAACGTAGATATCGTGCAGCGGCGCATTGTTGGCCGTCGTGACGTCGGATGGACCGGCGACCATCGGGGCGGACGCATTTCCCCCACCGCCCGGGGTCAGGTTCGGCTGGGACGTGCCGGAGCAGCCCGCAACAAGAAGGACCGTGAAAGCGACCATCGCCGCGCCTATCCGTGAGTGCATGTCCCCTCCGTTAAGCACAACGGCACCGAGCCCCTAAGGGTCCAGCGTGGGAAAACGCGATCGCCTTCCCACGGCCGAGCCGGCACCTGGTTGGCTGCTCGCATCATATCACCGCTGGGTCATGCCAGCAAGCGAAAGGGGTCGGCACGCAGGACGCCGGCGCTTCCGGGCGCATAAATCGTCACGTATTTGCTTTGGCGCTTTAGCACGGGCTTTGTTTTGATCGTTCATCTGGTCGACGGAACCTACGAGCTGTTCCGCCATTTCTATGGGCTGCGCCGCGCCACCGAGGGGAAGCAGCGACGATTCGGGGCGGTAGTCGGAGTGCTCAACACCGTGCTGCAGATGATCGGCGAGGGCGCCACGCACCTAGGCGTCGCCACCGATCACGTTATCGAGTCGTTCCGCAACGGGCTTTGGAGCGGCTACAAAACGGGAGCTGGAATCGATCCGGCGCTTCGCGTTCAGTTCGAGCCACTCGAGGACGCGCTGCGGGCAATGGGGATTCCGGTTTGGGCGATG
>PLLA01000076.1 GCA_003140835.1 Candidatus Tumulicola scandinaviensis
TAATTATAAACACAGGGGGAGAGAGGACTATCGAATTATGAGCGCGCTTGAACTTTTGAAGCAAGCTCAAAACCGCGGCTTGCATTTGGTTTCTCCTGGAGTCGGTCGCTTGCGCGTCAGTGGCCCGAGCCAAGCCATTGAAGAGCTAGAGCCGGCGCTCGCTGTCCACAAGCTCGAGATCCTCGCACTCTTGAGCGAGTACCCGGAAATGACCGCTGATCACGCCGTGCGCGCCGCCGAGCAGATTCTTCGCGATATCGCTCCTCGCAAGCCGCGCCGTCAGCGTCGGCAGAGGCAGCCATGAAGTCGCATCTCCCACTAGCCGACCAGTTTCCGACTGAGGCGATTCGGCAGATTCTCGCCCAGCCCGAGCCGTCAGTAGATCGCCCGGTAATCCCGAAGCCAGTTGCCGTCGAAGCGCTCAGGCGTTGGAGTCTACGGCCGGCACCAACGACATCCGGCGCGTCTACTCGCTCTCGACGCGACGCCGACTCAGCGGAAGCTCGCAGAATGGAGCGCCTTTGATGCCCGGCCGCAAGTGTTCGGTCTGCGCCCACGCGCGATCATCCGAGATTACTAAGGCCATTTGCGACGGTGGTTCGAAAAGAACGATCGCGGACCGCTTCGGCGTCACCCCCGCGAGCGTTCAGCGCCATCGGTCGGGCTGTTTGCACATCAATGTCAGGCCCAAAATCGACGAAACTGCCCCGGCAGAGCGTTCGCGGGCAAGCGTGGGAGATTCGGTTCGGTTCGAAAACGCGACAAACCCGATTTCGACACCGACCGACTTGCTGGAGCGCCTTGGGAGTCTATTTCGACTCGGCGATCTGCTGGAAGAAGCGTACGAACGACGCGACGTCGACAGCTGCGTAAAGCTCGCCAGGGAGTATCGAGCGGCGGCGGAGTCCTACGCGAAGGTTGCCGGCTGGATGACGGACGGAGTGCAATTGAACGTCGACGCTCGACGGCAGTCCGTTGAGTTGCTCGGCCGGCTAAGCGAAGCCGATCTGAGGGCGATCGCGAGCCTTGCTGACGGTGGTGTTCGGGTCGGTGTCGACGAGGTGGCCGAGGCAATCGACGTCGAGTCGAAGGCACTGGGACCTTAAAATCGGTGATCGCTGCCGTTGTTGCTTCAATGGCAGTTATCGCCCGGCAGAGCGTTCGCGCTCTTCCGCTCCTTGCGGGGTTCAAAGGGTGCTCCATATTTGACAAAACTGGGTGCCAAGGCGACCAACCGGGCTGATGCGAATCCAGTCCTCCATTGGCAAAAAACTTCAACTACATGCGTCCCCGCGCAATAAGTACGAAGATAACGACGACCACCCCGGCGATCACTATTAGCAGCGGGACAGGGTTAATAGAGATTACGTGGCCAGGCACCCTGGCATTATAACGCCGGCCGCTTCAAAAGGGACCACTACCCGGTTTTCAGTGGCTAAGTCGTGAGCGTTCATGCCCCATAAAATTGCGAAAGAGCGGCCGAGTAAGATCGGCTGCTCTCCCTAACGTAACGCTCCCGGCCCAGTTTGGCCGTGGCGTTCCTGGCACCAACCCCATGTGGATACCGGGATTAGTCTCGCGCTGCGAAACTTCAAAGCAAGCTTACCACGTCTACTCGTCGCGTGCCGAAAACCCCGAATATTAGGCACCCCTTCTTGGACGACGAGTTGAGGGGACTGGCGCGCCTTGGAGCGGGCGCTGGCGCTGACGTCGATGGGACGGTGGAAATGCCGATCGATGCGGAGATTCATTCCTCTGTCGCTTAGGACTCCTCGCCGTTGTCACGCTCGATCGCGCCCGTGACAACAAACGTTATCGCGGCTACATGTGGCCGACGGAGATTGCCATGTCGACTCAGTGCTCGCCTACCACAGTTGGAGCCCAAGAAGCGCAAACGCAAAGCCGCGAAGAAGCTTTAAAAAAGCACCTTTCGGGCCTCGGCAACGATAAGTTTGCAGGTGTCCGAGAAATTCTTGAGCGTTGCAACGACAGGCTTACCTCGGACCTTATCCGGTCCCAACTCGCAAAACGCTACTGCGATGGGAAGCTTCACATCGGGGTCGGGATCAGATTCAGAAACGGTGACGAGTGTGTCGCCATCTTCCAGCGCGAATCCGAACATCGCAGCGTTAAAGCTCATCTTACTAACAAAGCTGGCGGTGAACGCCATCCCTTCGGCCGAGGCCTGCCCGATTCGCGTCAATGTTCGGTGCTTGTCCGCATTGTTAAAGGTGTGGAGATCGTAGAGCACGTCGTTCCCTCCACGGTATGGTTTCAGCGCATTGACGAAAGCGGCCCAATCGGCCCCCACTTGCTTTATCTTGCCCTGCATTCCGGTGCTTTCAAAAGCCTCTTGGCTTTCCCCAATCGGGAAAGAGACATTCTTGGGAAATCTTGGGTCGCCGAGCCTATTGGCTACGGCCCAGGCTACAGAATCGAGGGAAGATCGGAGGTTCCCGAGCGCCGCGTTAGTTTCGTCGAGCAGATCGTCTGGAATATCGGTAACGAACCGAATCTTTGCTCGTTTCTCTCCGGCGTCTCGCTCACGCTCAATGACAATTTGGAAGGGTCCAGCTTGGACATAGTTGTGAGCGAGAACGTCAATCTTCTTGATACGCTTATCGGCCCATTTGATCTTTAGTGCCGATTCGTGTAGCGGGTCAGCGGGAGCTGTCATTTTGCCTCGGAGGGTGCCAGCTATTTCGCGGTCAAGGCTTTGTACGTCAAACGCCTTCCGTCAGCCCTTAGCGGCTTTGGCGAGGCGCAGCCCGTCTTTGTTCTCACGTTCGTTATAGCGAAATACCTGCTCCTCAATGTACCGTTGCAAGTGCTTTGGACGCGGAGCGACGTAGGTGGTCCGGGTCCTTCGAAGTTCAGCGTTTCCATCACACGCCCGCGCCCACAAGGGCGCCGTTTCCTTTTACTGGCCATCGCGCCGGAAGGATACCATATGCCCAAACTACACCAAGCCTCGACACTCGAGGAGGGAAAGCATATGCCGAAAGCCGGCAAAATCAAGTTCGTCGCGCCGCTTGACCCTGTGAACACGCCCGGGATTCTCAGGATTGAGTTACTCGACGAGCGCGGTGAACCCATGGGGGAGCTGGACGTCGAAGCCGACGCGATCACAAGCGACGAGGAACGGCGAGCGATCGCGATCTTCGAGCACCACGTTGATAATGGCCCTCGCAGGGCGAAGTATATCGAAAAGTTTGCCGAGGGGGATCTGCCCCTTCATGATCACGAGCGGGCGCGGATTCTACGCGAACTCCGCGAGGACTTCGACGACTGGTACCTCCGCCGGCGTGGCGATCAGGCACAGTATGCGGGCATCGATCCCGCCAAGGTCCGCGAATTCAATATGCACCGTTAGCCGTCGCGCCCAATGCCGTGGGCGTCAGCGCCTAAGGAAAGCGCTGCCGGTTCGACGTTCGTAGACCCACTCGACGCAGAATCCCGCGCAGGCGCTCACGATGAACACGAGCCACGGCAAGTTGAAGCCGTAGTGCGTCAGACCGGTTGTGCGGAGCACCATGAGCACTGTGGCCGCTAGAAACCCAGGAGCCGTAATAGCGCAGTGGACTTCGTAGCAGCTGAAAAAGTTCACCGTGCAATAGACGGCATAGAACCCAAAGAGTCCCGTTGCCAACCAATCGCCCCACCCTTGATGGGTTGCGTCCGCATACCCATTGGCCACTGATACGGCAACGACGAGAGCGATATCGAACCATCGGTTGTGAAGCAGCGGTAAACGCACGCTGCAGTTTTCGTTGGCTCGGAGCCGGCCGCCCCTGTGCCCATCTTCCTGGAACCAATAAGAGGCAATTGCTATGACTGTTTCGAGCGACGATCGTGCTCTATTGGCTCAGGCTGCGTATCAAGAGCTGGCGAGACGAAACCTTCTCGACTACTGCAGCTTGATGGACCCGAACTTCATTTCAGCGCGTCACCTCGAGCTGATTGCAGGGTACCTGGAACGCTTAGAGCGTCGGGAAATCCGAAAGCTCGCAGTGACGATGCCACCGCGTCATGGGAAGACGAGACTCATCTCGCAGCTGTTCGCATCCTGGTATCTCGGCAAACATCCCGATCATGACATCATCTTGGCATCGTACGGCAGTGAATTGGCCGAAGGAAACTCACGGGCGGTGCGTACGCTGGTGACCGATGATCGCTTCCCGTTCCCTGATGTCGGCTTGCGTGAAGACTCGAGGTCGGTAGGACGTTGGGAAACGCGGCAAGGTGCGACACTGATCGCCGCATCCGTTTCGTCGGGCATAACCGGCAGAGGTTTCGCATGTGGCATCTGCGACGACCTAGTTAAAGGGCGGGATGAGGCGGAATCGGAAGCGATTCGTGCGAGCACACGCTCTTGGTTTTCGGACGTATTCCTCACGAGAGCCGCTCCAGACGCGATTCAGATCATGGTCGGCACGAGATGGAACGCAGCAGACATCATGTCTGAGGTGATCGATCGCGAGGGTTGGGTAACGCTGAACCTCCCGCTCATATCCGAAGGCGACGGAGACCGACTTTCCAGGCCTGCGGGGATGTGGCTTTGGCCTGAACGGTTCGGACCAAACGACATCCCCAGCGTAGACCGCGGCGAAATATCATCGAAGAGCTTCTCGGCCCTGTACCAACAGGCACCTACCCCGCAAGATGGTCTGATCATACGGCACGAGTGGCTGAAGTTTTATAAGCCGAACGAGCTCCCGGACCATTTCGACAAGGTCGTATGCGGCTTAGATGCCGCCGCGAAGACTGGAATCGCAAATGACCACAGCGCGCTTATCACCGTGGGCGTCACAGAGAACCGGTATTACGTTATCGACCTTGCATTGCGGCGCGTTGAGTTTCCTGAGCTTCGAAGAATGACGGTCGCGGCCTACGAGAAGCATTCGCCTAGCGCGATCTACATTGAAGACACGTCGAATGCGACCGCCTTGATCCAAGAACTACGTCGTGAGTCTCGGCTTCCTGTCGTCGCCGTTCAAGCCCGCGGCAGCAAAATTTCACGCGTGGAGGGGACGTCTGGATGCTACGAAAGTGGTCGAGTCTTCATTCCAGAGAGCTCGCCCTTTACGAGCGCGCTGGTCGCCCAGCTTGTCGGCTTCCCTGGTGGCTGTCGCTCAGGAGATGACGCAGTGGATGCCCTCACCATCGTTCTTAGGCAGTTGCGACGTGCGCGTTCTGAGCTCAGTTGGGCCTTCGTCAACACTGATCCGTTCGCGCTGCGCTAGCGAGGCGCTTCTTAAAAGCGTGGGATTCCGGCGTTTGGTCCATGACCGGAGTCCCGCGCCTCGCTCATATTGTTAACCTCAAACCAACCTTAAGAAAGGTCGTATTTCCTAATGCCAACTATCAAGGAGAAGTCGTACGCCGTTGCCGGCTTGCGTCTCGGCACCCAGCTTTCAACGCCTACCGGATTCGTGCTCAACGGTGCGGTCACCGACATCGAGCAGATCGAACACCTTCGATCGATGGGCTACACGTTGACCGAGTGCGATGGCGTTCCCAAGTTCGACGAGAAAGCCGTAGCTGCTAGAGAGCGTCTTTGCCGCCGAGTCGTCAGCAAAGACGCGAACGCCCAGAAAGCGGCTAACGCGCAAACGGCGCATGAGCAGCAATTCGGACTCGGCGAGCGCGATGCATGATGACCAGTACCGCAATTCGCCAACTCGCCGAAGAAAGCCGCGCGCAAGCTTCTTCGATCCGAACCCAAATGCCTGAAGCGCAGCGCGCTCTAGCCCGTGCCATCGTCAAAGGGTCGGGCAAGGATGCCGAAGCAGCCGGCAAAGAGCTGGCGCGGTTACGTGGTTCAATCCAGCAAGCAGAAGACGCCGCAGCCGGTCTCGGTCGGCTCGCCGTCGAGGTCGAGCATCAAGATGCAAGCGCGGAGCTAACTCGGTTGATGGCCGAACGCAAACCGGTCGCCTCAAAGGTCGACGCTCTTGTGTCGGAGATCGAGGCCAAGCAGAAGCCGCCATTTACGATCTCGCTTGAAGAGG
>PLLA01000088.1 GCA_003140835.1 Candidatus Tumulicola scandinaviensis
ATTGATCAGCGCATCCTTAGCTAATATACATTGACATGACTTGAAGGAAGCACCGCGAAGCGATTGTCGGTGCTTCTTCGTGCGTTAGTCTTGGTGCAAGCCCGCGATAGTACGATCGTCGGCCGGGCGCCCAATACCATCCACAACCATCTACTGTCAAGGCAGATTAGATCAGAGCGCACCCATACGGACACACTATACGGACACGCTCAATAATCGTTCTACTGTTTAAGATCGTCGAAAAAGTGATGTCCGTAGGATGTCCGTACGATCAAACGACAGGGCCGGTCATTCCAAGCCAAAACCCCACCCCGGGCCGGTCATCAATCCACAAGACTCACAGCATCAATGTGTATGATCTACCTATCAGCCTATGACCGCAAGACAAGGCCGCGCGACTATTCACCCAGATTCAACGAACAATAAGACCACGTTGCGAGCACCAACACGGAGCGGCCCTTATTAGGCGCTGCTATCCGTACGAATAGCGTCGAGTGCAGTATAATCAGCGTTACACTGCTTTCAACCGTGCGTAAACGAGCGTAGACTGCTGCACAAATGAACGCATGGTGCTTGCAAAGATCGTTACGCCGAACAAAAAGCCGATCAACAGTGTTGCACGGTGCATTTCCGATCCGGGTAACTCAAGTGCGCAGGGGGTGGGGGGCGCTTTGCGGGCGGTACGCCCTTCTCGACCGTACAAAAAAGGTCGGATAAGGCGTCATAAGCCGGCGCTTCAACTTTCCATGGCCGGATAGAGAAGAGGGGGTCGGATTCAGCTTTCGCTGGCGGATCACGCCCAGCCGTAGTTGATGCAGAACAACGCCCTCGTGTTTGCCCAGCGAGGCGATCTCGTCAAGGTGATGTCGTCGAAGGAGAACCCGAGGCCTAACGCCGCAGCAGATCCGCTGGCTCGACTCCTAAGGCCCCGGCAACCGCGACTAGCGTCTTGATCGTGATAGGGTCTGCGTTTTCGACCCGCTGCCATAGACGAGGTACTATCCCCGCCCGATGGGCAGCCTCCTCTTGGCTGATCGCGAGGCGCCTTCTCGCAGCCCGGGTGTTGCTGGCAATCGCTTTGAGTATTTGGGGAACCGTAGCTGGTCGCACTGACGCGAGCGTAGCGAAGGAGAGGGAACCTGGCCACGCAAATATTTGCTAGACGGGCCGAACGACCCAAACGGGCCAGCTTCCGTTCAATCCGTGCTTGATGGCGCTTAAGACGTGCCGCACGGCATGGGGCGGTGGGTGGGCCTACCACTCGACCACATGCTCGTGGACTTAGTTAAGCGAACCGTTTTCGGCGCATCAAGCTCCGAGAGGACCAGGCGAAATCATGAGGCAGATTCTACTAGCCATCCTGTTTGTACTTTCCTTTACGGGCAATGCACGGGCCGATCCGAACGTGATCGGTGACCAGTGCTGGGCCAAGCCAGTCTTTGCACTGACCGGTATATCTAAGATACTATTTGGCAGCAGTGGTGAGAGCGGCAACGACACGTCTTATACACTGCTCGGTGTGAGCTTTACAAACAGTGGCAACGTTGCGCTAACCGACATCAAGGTACACTACGAGTTCACGGACGCATTCGGAGCGAAGCTCGACGAGCTTGATGGCGTGTGGTCGGGATCGTTTGCACCCGGCGTGATGATAACGTTCATACCGCCGGGTAGAGGCGTCTTAAAGGAACGCGAACTGTTCAACGCCGATCACGTCAAGAGCATTCACTGTACGATCACGGGCGCACGTTGGGCCGATGGAACGATTCTCAACGAGCCAGTACAGGTGCCACAGTGAGTGTCAAGCATCTCACCCAGGTCGAAGTGTAGTTCTAGTTTGGTGGTCAGCGACGCTTGCGCCCGATCTAGATCATGCAGACGTTGCGTGTTGCCTCATCAGGGATTTCACCCATGCATGGATATCATTATCCGAACATGAACAGCGAATGTTCCTGAAATCGTTTAGCCAGGTGCGGACTAAGCTCTACAATCGCGAGCATGCAATGCACGCAACCGTCACATTTACGCTGCAGCGGAGTCGAGACAGGCGCCGCTTTCCGTCGAGCCAAATCGGGGGCGGACATACTCGGTGATGAGCGAGCAAGAAAAGGACCTCGATGGCCGAGCAGCCCAGCCCTCACGTGGTAAACCCGCCGGAGCAAGACTCCTGATCTTCGGGAAAGACGTTGACGCAGCGACAATCTTTGACGCAATCCACGCTGCAAAGGAATCTCAGGAGCGACCGGATTCGAAATCCGATCAAAGCTAGGCCAGTACGGCTCTTCTAACCCGGCTGACCTTCTCGTCGCCCAGATGACCCTGTTCATGGTTGCGCAGCGACCTCATGTTTCAACCGCCGCCCCAGCAAGCGGCCTGACGGCGTTCCAGCAAATGCTGCCCCTGCAACGTTACCCAGTCGTCAATCTTCTATCTCGCGCAATAGCAGATTGGGTGACCGCCGACCGACGACGATTCGCGGCGATCCGGTCTGGCTTGGTTGCCCCGGATGCTGGGCGCGATTCGGTTTGCATTTAATCGCCCTGTTACGAAATGAGCCTACATATGTTGTTGTTGGATAGTCGTCATAACGGATCGCACGCATTTTACTATCCGTCCTGACTTGATGGTCAAAACGATCGACATACTAAATATTTCTACTGTCAAGGGCTAAGTGCTGTCGAGCTGCGTGCGGCCTTTTTGAACACAACAGAAAGACTTATTGGAGTGTCTGGGCATGGATATACTGGAACTCGAACGCCTGAATCTCAGCGACCCGCAACGCGTGCAATCGGAAATACTCGAAGCCCTTTTCAACGCCGGCCCTCAAGGCCCTGACCACAGAGGAAGCAGGCCTTGCCCTGGAGGCGCGACTGCGTGCGATAACTGAAACCGAACTCGAGGCGCTCTTGACCGTCGGGCAAATCGAGTGCCTCCGCGTCATCGTCCAGCTTCACCTCGACGGAACAACGGCGCCTCACGAATCGCTCCTGTGAAATACTCCGTGGTTGCGTCGGCCGGCAGCACCCGCCTTGGGCGGTACATAAATCGAGCCGCGAAATGTGCGCGATTGGCGCCGGCCTAATTCACTTGAGCGCCGACGGTGATGTGCTCACGCACTCGGTTCCCTTCGGCTACGACGGCTACCCGATCCGCCGCGCGCAGGCATTGGCGATCGCCAACGGTCTCGATCTCGACCTCGCACGTATAAGCAGTATTTCGTGCAATGTGCGAACTGCGGATGCCCCTTTAGTACGATACCCTTCTTTGAGCCGACAGCCATGTTGCAAAAGATTGAAGCTCAGCTGAAAAAGATTGCGAGCAAGATTAATCAACTCAGCTGAGGTTCTCACAGCACATTGAATCTTACTTTAAAAGCCCTCCCGATTGCATCGAACCATTCAGCATTGCATCGCGACAAGGCAGGTTCGGCGAAAGGGAATCTACGCGGCCGACGTAAATCGCGGGACAACAAAATAAAGTACAGGAGCAGAGGAATGACTCTTATAGTAGCGTTGCGTGGTTCAGATGGTATCGTTCTTGCTGCCGATAGCCGCGGCACGTATGGAGATCCTCGTGGTGTCACCGCGCAGAAAAACTCAATGATGAAACTCCACAAACTAGCTCGGCATGTAGGGGTTTTACTGTCCGGCGACGCCGGCTTGGGCAACCAGCTCTTGGCGAGCTGGAACGGTGATCGTAACGCTAGTGAATCCGCGCCGGAGTTAATGGAGCGATTTCGAGCGCACGTACGCGTAACGTTTGGTTCGTGGTTTCCAGGGTTCGCGACCCAGGCGGTTCAGGGCTCTCCCATCCCCGTGAGGCCAGACTTACGTCTGTTGATTGCCGGCTTTGAATACGACGGCGACGGAAATCCCAGTGAGGCTGTCCTTTACAATCTGCTGAGTTTCTATGATTTCGCCCCCGTCCGGCTGGATCACGGATTCGCGCTAGATGGCGTCGGCCAGTATGCTCTCTATCTCTTCAACCGGCTCTATCGAGAGGGATATGGCTCGGAGCGCCTCAAGCACTTGGCCGCCTATGCCATTACTGAAACGGCTAGCCAAGACGGAAAAGTTGGAGGGCCCGTCCGGATGGCTACGATCTCTCCGGTGGACGGGTATCTGCCGGTCACCGACGAAGAAGTCGCCTCCATCCTGCAACAGAACACTCGCCGCAGCGATGGACTACGCAAGAGCTTTTTTGGGGAGGAGACAAAGCGTCATGACCGCCGACGCTCCCGAAAAAAATAAGATCCAACAGAGCGAACCCATTACGCCGCAGCAGCTCGGCATGTCGGCGCCCATATCGTATTATGTTCAACTGCCCAACGGTGTCGTTGTAACAAATCCTGGCGGCTACCCGCCGGATGATTACTCCCCGACGTAAGGCTAGCGTCGCAGTCGACTACCCCATGTTTTCCGCTGCATAGCGCATGGAGCATGCAAGTCGTGACCGCGTGAAAAAGTGTTATCCCATATGGCGTTTTCGACGGACGGCGAGTTTTGCAAACGCGCGTTGCAAAACGCACGACGCGTCAGAGTGGATTGCGAAAGTCGAAAGCCCTTATTTTACAGGCTTTTTGCGCGGCCCGGCGCGCGTCGCGGTTGGCGCAGGGGGTGCAGCCACCCTCCTAGGCCCTCGCCGATCGTCCGAGCGTGGCGAAAAAACCTGTAAAATAAGGCTTTTTCTACATCAGCCGATCGCAGGCCCTAAATTGTCGCCTCGTGCAAACTTTGCAGTCTCGTTTGCAAAACCGCGAGGCGTCGAAAACGCTATATGACATAAGGTTTCTTGCGCTTCGGCCGGTGGTGCATGGTCGCACTCGATGCATCTTATCAGCGTGTTGTAATGCAGCTTCCGAAGCAGTTGATTAAATGGGACGTCAATCGAATATCTGGGACTTAGCGATGCACATTGCATCCGTTTAGACATTTCGTTCAACGATGAAAACCGGCCGTATCTAGAACGCACCTATACCGTTCGGCGATCCCCAGCCACCTGGCCCGGAATAGTTACCGTACTGATTTGTGCCCGCGGTACAGAGATAACTCCCTCCGCAAGTTCCATCACTACCGCTAACAATGGGGTAAAGGTGCTTTTGATGGCCCGTGTTCCAGAAAGTCTTACCTCCTTGTTGCTGCGTCGAATTTCCAGCGAGTGCAAATATACCGGCTACTAGGAGCCTGTAGGTCTTGAA
>PLLA01000060.1 GCA_003140835.1 Candidatus Tumulicola scandinaviensis
ACGCGTACTGAAAACTTCCGCCGTGACCCGAGTACCACCTTCGCAGAAGCCGTCCTCAACTCCGAGCGAGTAGTGGCCCGGGGATAGAGAAATAACTGCCGAATAGACTCCCACTGAAGGTTGGGACAGAGAAACCCTCGTGGAAGTCGCTTTTTCATCGACCAGGGTTGCGACGGCAATCGTCTTGAAATAAATCGCGTCAGGGCAAGTTAAGACCGAAATGCGAATGAGTTGCATCTCGGACTTCGTTTCGGCTGTGGCGTACAATGGCGCGCACAACTGCGCAACAAGGGTGGACAAAAGGAGTCCGCTAGCGATGCGTTGCTTCATAGCAGAGGAACGGTTCCTACCAACTCGGGTCGAGCCCTTTGAGGCGCACTCTTGAAAGATGGCCGTGTCCACTATCAAAGAGGCGTAGTGTACCAGTTTTCCCGGACTAATACCGAGTCCAAAATGAGAGTGTCTGACGCGCTCGGACGCCATGTTTGTCACATCTCCACGACGGAGCCTTTGAAACTAATGATTAAAAGGTTTGCTCGCCTTTGCACTGTGTATGTACTTCTTGGTCTAACCATCTGCGGTTGCTCTGAGTCTAGGAGAGCAAGAGTGACTTACACCGCGTCCCCGAATCCTCTTGCTTTCGCAACGTCCACGCCTTCTGGGAATCGCCCGCACTTCAGGGTCATTGACATTCGAAAGTTCGGAGTTCCAACGCTGGAGCCGTTGCAGGCTGGATGGTTGCTGACAATCGTGACCAATGACTATTGGAGGCGTAACGTTGGCGCGTTGTGGTTTATTCCTGAGCACAGTCCCAACCAACCGTTGGTAGTGTTTTACTCGCAAGGCAAACCCTATTCGGGGCTTTGGAACCAGATAATCGGCGAGAAGTGCGGAGTATTCGCGGTTATTTCCGAGAGCGTAGACCTGATTCAAGGACCGGCTGGCGGTGGCGGAACACCTCAATGCAAGCGCGACCCGCTGAGTCCCGACCATAGGAACGCGCCGCCACTGCCCTCGCAGCAAGCCTTAAACGAATCGCTGCTTGTAGGGGCATTGCGCGAAATGGCGCGCGGCGAGCATTGGCCCTAGTCGTTGCCTACTTCCTGGGACCCGCTATTTTAGAGACGGCTACAACGTTCAGGCCAACCGCGCCGAGCGTAGCGGACCTTACCCCAACAACGCCGTCCACCTCGGCTCTTTTGGCGTGGCGTAAACACCACACCGGCAAGATGAGGGCACCCTTCGACCAAAGAAAGCAACGGTATGGAGCGCGACCCTGGCAGTACGCCGAACCCTGACCCGCATCCCGGTCCATACCAGGAGCGATTCCCTATTGGTTGCCCGGTACAAGTGGCGGACAGCGACGCACTAGCGCATTTCAAGGAAACGTGGGAGTTTCACCATCCCTTGCAAGAGGAGCAGCTACAGTTTGCCGGTTTGATAACGACCATCAACAGCGTGGGCTACTATCACGGTGGAGACGTGCTCTACGGACTGCGGGGTACGGGTGGCTATACGTGGCATGAAGCGTGTCTGCGGGCGGTGGGCGAGACGACGGAAATGCCGATGCCTGATAAGGCCGCCAAACCATCGCGCATAAAGCCTCTCCTAGCGATTGCTACCTTCGGATTGACTCTTTTGTGGCCGACGCTAGTGTATGCGGCCGCCCGAAACGCGGACATTGTAAGCGTCGCAGTTCAGGTGTTTCCTTGCGACCAGGGCCTTGCGGCCGCTCCAACTCTTACCGTAGAAAATCTTGAGGCGACGTTTGCGGCAGTGCCAGTATCGCTCTACTGGAGCCGCACCAAATCGACGTGGGTCGGGCGCTTCAGCGCTCCCGCCGGACATTACCTTTTGCGCGCACTTTCCGTGCATTGCAGCGGTGAGTCGGAGCAGTGGGTCGCGATTCCAGGAGAGCTTCGGCACGTAGCGATAACTTTGAATAAGCCACCCCACGTAGCCAATATCGATGAGAATATGTTTGCCGATGCAGTAGATGGGAGACTACCATCGCCTGCTTCTAGGGTCGAGGTTATGCGTGCGGATAGCGTTGTCGGCGAACAGGGCCGACGAGTTGCGACACTGGACGGCTCTTCGTATCAGCTAGGGAATCTCAGTGAAGGACCCTACATTGTGCGCGTTACTTTTGGGAACGTCGTCGTTAGCCGTGAGGTCGTATTTCCACCCCACGTCTACGGATTTGCAATCGAAGCGGACTTGACGCCGGAGGATGCGCAGGTCTTAGTTCAGGAACAAGAGTCGGGGAGTGGCTTTGTAGACGTTCCGAACTACGGGACTACAAAGGCTTCCACATTTCGCTACGGGCGCGCAGCGGTCAGCGGATGGAGCACGGACCCGTTGCTTTTTCCGAGTGACTACAACACAGGAACGCAAAGGCTTTCAATCGCCGTGTTGCGTGGCTTGGAGGCTGCTCGAAACTTTCTTGCGACAACGCCCGAATAGCAAAGAGTTTCGATAGCCTCTTGGCTTGGTCGGTAGGGGTTGGCGGAGACACTGAGGAGGTGCGGATAGACTTAGTGCCCGTTGACATGGCGGCGTGGTTACGCGACGGACCAAAGACACCTCAAGGTTGTCTCATTTTTGCAAGCCGACACTCAATCCGCCTGGTTGTAAATCCTAGCAACGGCCACGTTGATAACGTTATGATTTGTCCATGAAATGCTGGAACGAGTTTGGAGAAACAGGTGAGTTCATTCTGCGAATCGGTGCTCCATGATTAGTGGGCTCACCCTCCTTGGAATAATCGCATTGAACGCCTCGGCTACATTGACGCCATCACCATCACCGTCGCCCTCGACAACTACCTGCCCAACAACCCAGGCTAATATCAAAGAACCGGCCTTCCCGGACTACCGAAATACGTCATTCGCCCCTTACACAAGTCGAGTGAAGGTCGTCGTTAACCCTGATGGTTCCGTAAAATCGGTTTCAATCTACCAGACCAGTGGCTATCCGGGCGCAGACGAGGCGACCATACAAGCCGCCCTGCACAGCACCTATACCCCCGGCTCGGTGAACTGTCAGCCCGTTGAAGGCTGGTACATCTTTAGGGCGGACTTCGCTCCTGACTGAAGACCGCTCGGACCGCTCGGAACAGTCACGAATATCTCTCGCGATAAGGGAGCGCTGGAAGTCGGAGTTTAGGGCTATGCTTTGGAGTCTTCTCAACCCCGGCGTCATCGCAGACCCTTCAGTGGAGAAGCCCCGACCTCAGGTTTTTGGCGGCATCGTGGTGCTAGTCAACGGCAAGAAGCATAGGCGCGGGGATTTGTGCATGGTGCGTATCGCAAGAGGCACCAGTGCCAAGGACGGGGTGGGTGTGGCGAAGATAACGGTGCGCATTGAGTCCGTAACGCCATCCTCGATAGCTACTGAAGTCGCGGACCTGATTCGTCGTTTAAATGACCGGGCCTAAAAGAGTGGGACGGGAAGACTGGTATAGACGACAGACATGGACTGAGATGGATGAGGCAGCGTTCTTTGCGCGACTATCGCGGTCGAGAGGCGCTTCTAATAAGGTGCAGTATCTTCGCATCCAAGCGCTACATCTCCAAGAAGCGGACATGCCAAGTCAGGCCCTAACGCTTTTGAAGCGAGCGCAAACGGACTATCCAGAAGCACCCGGCCAAGTGAGCGGTATCCTTATGCAAGAAGCCGAGTGCTGTTGGGCGGTTAACGACCCCGTCAGTTCAATTGAAGCGTATATACGTGCACTTGCGGCGCAACGCCACTACCCGAACGTCGTTCATGCTATTGCGCTGTCATTTGCACAAAGATTTTACAGGCATGACTCCGGCTGCTACGCAGCGATGCTACTCGATGCCATTCATGAAGAACTGAAACGCTGGTCTGGGCTGGAGCCGTATATGAAGGTCCGTTACGCCGTCGCAATGGTGAGGTTGCACGAGCAGTTGAACGAAAAAAGTGATGCGGCGCAATGTGCAAGGATTGCACTGGAGAATCTCCCCCAATGCCCGCGCGAGGTCGATGATGACACGCGCGCTTGGCTTATTAATGTCAATAAGTTCGGGCAAGGTGAAACACCTAAAACTAAGAGCGACTAAGGCAGGTCGTCAAACAGACCAATTTCCTAAGCAGGACGTTCTTAGTCAAGACGGTTATTGATACGGTGTGACGCATGATTCGTCAGCCCTGGAGCAACTCGACAAATCTCCTAGCCTAAATGTCGTTTCGATAAGCGGGCCTGGAAACGCGCTGATGCTGCGCATTGAAGAGCTTTCGCGGAGCAGCAGCACTGACTACACCCCGCCGGTCGCCGGTGCCGTTCTCATGGAGCACGATATAGGGGACCCAGTCTTCGAGGTTCTGTGGCCGCGCTACGTCGCATACTCCGTGCGAAACGAAAGTTATACCACTTGGGATGACTATGAGGAGTTTACCGGAACGCGACTACGAGTCTACACAAAATCGCGATTTCTAGACTACGTTCGAAGCGCAACTAGTCCGTGGGGGCTGTCTGCCGAGCCGAAGCATTGGGGAATCGTTTGTGAAAATCACATCGTTGACGTTATGTCCGACGTGGACCCTCAAGTTACTCTCATCCGCGTGAAGTAGATACTTGGTAAAAGTGACCTCTCGGAGCGAATACGATGACCACTACTGGGACCTATGTGCGCAGCGGCAGTTCCTCAAGGTGGTTGAATGGCTGTCGGACGTAACTCAGAAAACCCCGTGAAGCGCGTCAAAGCCCCAAAGGTGCCGAAACGCGAGCTAAGGCCCATAAAGCCCGATGACATACGCCTTCTGATTCAGGTCGCACAGGGTACGCGATTGGAGGTGCCGGTAGCAGTCGCAGCAGTCACGGGACTTCGCCGTTCCGAGCTTCTGGCGTTGCGATGGTCGAACACTGACCTCGACAGAAAATCGATATTTGTATCGGAGGCACTTGAGCATACTCGCCAATCGGAGCGCGTTCGTTTTAAGGGACCGAAGTCGCGCTCTTCGAGACGAACAATTCCAATCGGGAACGATTGCGTGGCCTTGCTACGGAAGCACAGAGTAGAGCAGGACGAGGTTCGGGCAAATGGTGTCTACTCGGACCGAGACCTAGTCTTTCCGAACCCTGACGGGAACCCGTGGCCTCCCGATACGTTCTCGGTTCAGTTTGCGAAACTCGCACGGTTAGTTGGGATGAAAGGCTTTCGCTTTCACGATGTGCGACATGCCTTCGCGACGTTGGCGCTCGCGGATGGCCGGTCGGCTAAGGAAGTGCAAGCACTGATGGGCCATAGCAGTATGGTCACGACGCTCGACATATACGCTCACCAGGTCGAAGGGCTTGGCCGAGAGGCAGTCGAGGGACTGGCGAAGTCGCTCTTGGGGAAGGTTAGTCGAGTTCACGTTCCCAAATGTTCCCAAATGGGCTTGTGGAGCGGTTTTCGTTCCCAAGCCCATTTGCGGGAAACCCGCATGAAATCGACGTTAGCGGGGCCGTGGAGAGGTGGCCGAGTGGTTGAAGGCGGCGGTCTTGAAATGCCCCAAGTACAGCGTCACGCGGGGTCAGGAAGATGCTGCGCGCTCGTAAGAACAGGGGTTTGCAGCCCACGCCGGCTCATGCCGGATCAGCGAAAATCTGACCGGTTGCAACCAAACTGCAACCAATCGGGCAATCGGGGAAAGGGCTCGATCGAAAGTCGCCACGAGCTCTGCAGGCCGGGGTGTGAGTTGCGGACTGGAGACCCTGTGGGGGGCTTTGAGGTCAGAGCGAATCAGTCTGACGCTTGACGACCGTGTTCAAAACCTTAGAAGCGTCCATAGAGTTTTCTAGAGCGCGATCACGTCCAGTTTTAGAAGAGTAATCGTCCACAGACGGGTCCTTGAGTCCTTAGAGTCCTTTGTCTGCTGCACCGTACATCGGCAAAATATCGGCAAACCGTCGCGGAGCCTTGGCTGCCCGTGGCCGCGACTTTCGTCCGGCTTGTGAGCACGATAAGGAAGTGGGAATGGTCTAATCGCAGCGGCTAATGCCATTCGTTCCGGAAGCGCCAACGGGAATAGAATCGGTTCGGATGTGGTCAACGCTGGTCGCCGATGATCAAAATGCCGTATGATATCAGGGTTTCCGCCGAGTCGGTGGTCGCGCATGGGCGCTAGTGGTTGCCATTGACGGCAACCGTTTTGGCAACCGCAAAAACTTGAGCGGGCTCAACGCCACATATCGCGTTTTGCTTAACGCGATGATGGCGCGGTCATCCGCCGTCGATCACGCCTCCTAGGGGCGCCTTGGGCCCGCATTTTCTCTTAGCATCGTGGTCGGGCCCCACGAGGCCCCAAAAGCCAGCGCATCGGGTTCATCGTCAACCGCGCCGCCGTTTACGGACTTATATCGATCGCGTTGCCACAGAGTCAACTCGAGGCGTTGTAGCAAGGTTGTAACTGTGAACGGCGAACGAGTATCGCCATGACGTGGCGGCCTTGGCTCCTCGCGCTTTGCGCATTGGGACTGGCGCTCGCCGCTGCGAATGCCGTCACCGATCTGACCGTGAGCGGTTCGCTCGGGCTTTCCGGTACGCCAGCGCCCGTCGCGTTTGTTGATCGACTCGTAGTCCGCCCAGGAGGGGCGGCTGCCGAAAGTGGAATCCGAACCGGAGACCTGCTCGATTGGCACCGGCTCTCGCCGGCGACGCGCTTCCGGCTCTACGACGGCGCCCGCGTCGGAGAACCGCTCGCGCTGCCGATTGTTCGCAACGGCGTGCAACGCACCGTCACCGTCGTAATGCACCGCACCGCCGGCCTCGATTGGGCTGGTTGGCTGTTTTACGTCGGCGAGGTATGGATCGCTCTATGCTGTGCGCTCATCGCGTGGCGGCGGTCCGAAAGCGCCGAAGCTCGCCTCTTGATTTTTTATCTTCTCGGGGTTTTCGTCGTCAGCCAAGGATTTGGCGACATTTCCACGCCTTGGCCCGTCATCGACCACATCGGCCTACTCGTGAAGGGCCTAATCTTCGTGCCCAGCTTTGTGTTTTTGGCCTTATATGCCGCCTGCTTCGCAGCGCCCGTTTCGGGCGCCCGGCGCACGCTCGTCGCGCTAGCAATCGCGCTGACGGCCATCGCAACCGCTCGGGGACTCGTAGTGCGCTTCGAACTCTGGAATGGCTGGATGAGTCCCTTTACGCCGAGTCTCTTAGTTCGAGCCGACCCTCTGGCCCGACTTTTCGAGGGCGGGGGGATCCTGGCCGTGGTGCTCTCGCTGCTGGCGGCTCTCGGTGCATCGCGGGGGGCGGAGCGAACGCGACTGCTGTGGGCTCTCGCGGCGGTGCTTCCCCCGCTGATTTGGATTTTCACCGTGGTCGCGATGGGCGAGCTGTTACCGACGGCCGTGTTCGTAGTCATTTCGGCGCTCTGGTGGTTCGCTATGCCCGCAATACTCAGCTATTCCCTGCTCAACCGGCGTCTCTTCGATATCGGATTCGTCTTCAATCGCGCAGCGGTTTTTACGGGCGTCTCCGTTATATTACTCGGCGCGTTCGTGCTCGTCGAATGGTTGCTCACCGACTGGCTCAGCACCGCTGGCCATGCCACAAACGTACTTGTGAGCGGCGGTGTCGCGCTCTCGCTTGGCCTGTCGATTCGATTCGTGCACGGCCGCGTCGATCGCGTAGTCGATCGCGTTTTCTTTCGCAAACGCCACGAAGATGAGGAAGCGATTCGTGCGTTTGCACGCGAAGCGCCCTACATCACCGATCCCGACATCCTCCTGCGCCGCGCCACTGAGACGCTCAATCGCCACACGAATGCAAAGGCGGTCGACATCGTGATGCGGTACGACGAGAACGATCCCGCGATTGTGCGCCTACGCGCGAATCCGCACGCGCTCGAGCTGCACGGCCTCGAAACTTCGCTGCACGGCGACATTGCGTTCCCTTTGACTGCACGTGGGCAGTTGCTTGGCGTCGTCGTGCTCGGTGCTCGTCGATCCGGCGAGACGTACGCACCCGACGAGACGTCGGCGATATCGCAACTCGCGGCGAGCCTGGGAGCGGCGCTCGATGTATTCACTCGAAATGGCAAAGGTACCATTGAAGACCGCGTTGTGGCCTCGATCGATGAAATGCGCGAGGAGTTGGTATCTACGATGACCGCACTCGGACGAGAGATCGTGGCCGCAAACGAGGGGTTGCGCGACGAGATCGCGCGTCGGTCCGGCGGTGTCGCACCGACGTGATGCGTTCCCGGCCCGATGTGGTAGCGCCAACGGGAATCGAATCTGAACACGATCATGACCACTAGTGTCATCGTATAGCAGATAACCTTATCTCGTAAGGGTTCTGGCGCATCCTGCACTGGTGCCGTTTCATCGAATATCGTTGCGTATGCGTACGTTCGGCCCACAACGGGCCCACGCCGTAACTTTAATCACTGGCGCGGGCGGCTTATGGGGCTCTACGAGCGCGACTCGACTCTTGGTCGTGAATCAACGCCATCTCGGCGCAGTACCGATGCCTAAGAAGGCGAGGAAATGCCACGGACGGGCTCAATCTCACCCCATCCTTCCTCTTTGACGCGCGCGTATAGCCGTGCGGGTTTGAGCGTTCGCGTTCCCGCAAAGGGAATAGTCAATCGCCCGCGAGGCGAGGACTCCCTGGGTTCCCCCTGAACTCGGAGACTACGCCCGCTTTATTTACGAGCGGGATTTTGTGAAAGGTCCACTATGAAAAGGTTACTTTGGTTGATTATGCCGGCAGCGCTCGTCGTGTTACCATGCGCTGCGCAGTCCCAAATGATGTCCGCGTCCATGTACGGCGCTGGCCCGCATGGCTACGACTGGGCGATTGGGACATGGTCGTGCACCAATAGCATGCCCTCACCCATGGGCGGCCCGAACAGTACAACGCTCAAGGTCACGCGCACAAACGGCGGCGCCATCTTCTATCATAGCGCGGGCGAGAATTTCGATAACTCCTGGTACAATGTGTATGTGCCGAAAACGAAAACCTGGGTGAGCCCGTTCATAGTCGCGGACGGCAGTTACGGGACTGAATCAACAGCCCAGACCGGGAAGAAAATCGTCTGGACGGGCTCAGCCTTTTTTGCCGAATCCGGCAAGACCGAGCAAATTCGAGACACAAACGTGATTAGCGCTGTGAAGTATACCGATCTGGGCGAAGTGCAGTCCGCTGGTACCTGGAAGACGCAGTACAATGTCGCCTGCACGAAGACGTAAGGCGTCTACGGGCTTCTAGAAACAGTGGACCGCGGTAGGGCGGCCCAATCACTCTCGCATCACCACACGCCTCCCACGCGCGCATATCCGTGCGGGTTCGAGCATCTCGTTCCCTCAAGGTGGTGTAGCATCGTCCGCGACTCACTCTCGACGATGCTTCCCTTTCCTGCGCGCGTAGAGTCGTGCGTGCTTGAGCATCTCGTTCCTCCCAAACGGGGCAGTCGATCGCCCGCGACTGCGCGTGGCTGCGATCTTTGCTGGCCCCGCGGCTCGAACTGCCGGAATGACCGCGCGCCGCGTTTCCTCGCGCCGATCGGGAAGCCATTGATCGCAAAATAAGCGCTTACTGATCGCGAGCATAGCCAATCGGCGCGCGATCGGCTTTACGCACCTTCACCCGGCAACTCAGGGTCGCATAGATTTTTCGGTTTTCGGCCATCTGGTTTGTTATCGAGTCTTCTCAATGTGCGTGTTACCATGGGATGTAGGGTGGGGTCAGAGGCGAAGGAGACCAAAATGCGGACCCATGGGGACCATCGCCCGATAGTATTCGCAAAGTATGATTCGAGCCCGGAGCAAGAGTCGCTACGACTAACCTTCAGGCCTGACCGTTCGACTACCAAAGGCGAAACCCAGATCACCATCCCGACTGTGGATCTCGATCATGAGGTGCCCTCGGAGCTACAGCATTTCATTGATGATGCACGACCGCTTCTTGCGAAGACGGCTGAAGTCGATCGTGATCGGCCGATAGAGCTGCTCGACTTCGACGACTGCGACCCCATCTCTTTAGACGAGCGGCTCAAGCGGTGGACTAACGAGGGTCCTGAAGGCTGGTTTAACTGCGCTGCGTCACCCCCGAGAATCGAATAAACGGCGGCGCAGGTCGTACTTTAGCTGCCTCAAGGTGGCATCGAAATGCGGTTCCTATCGCTTCGCAATTCCTGGTTTAACGTCGCCGTCGTGGTGGCCGTCTCGGCGGCGGACAGATACGCAAACGCACATCATCAGCGGTGGGGTGACTGGCTAGCAACGGGACTCTTTGGATTCTACGCAGCCTACTGCGCGCAGAACGTCATGCGATGCCGCGAGGTGCACTGCGCGATTACGGCTCCCGGGTTTCTAGCCGCGGCGGTGCTCATGACACTTCGGCTAACTGGTGTGGAACACTATGACTACGGGTTGCCGTGGCTGGTTTTCATCGCGAGCGCCGGCGTGGGCTTCTGCATCGAATGGATTTACGAAGCTCGTATTGGTAGCAGCTTTCTCAAGCACTGAGTAGGGGCTCCCGTCCTTTCGGGGGCGCGGATCCGATTTGCGCAGTGGCTTCGCAATAATGCGATTGCGCCCTAAAGGAAGGGGTGCCGCAAGTATGGCCTAACGGAACAAGGGCACGCCGCCAGGCGCGCCACTCGGTATCATGAGTGAGCGCCGCGTGGCCTTTAACGAGCGCATTCTAGACGGCGTGGAAAGGACTCTCTGTGAAGCACATTCGGGCTGTCTTTATTTTGGCTCTCGTTGCGGCTGCGCCGGCTGTGGCACAGCCGACGGGAGGCATGAGTGCCATGGGCTACTACGTCGGGACGTGGACCTGCGTCGCGGGACCGGTCGGCAAGCCCCAGGCTAATGCGACTGCCACATACGTCATGAACGGGGGCGTGTTGAACGAAAATGTGTCTGTTCCGGTGCAGACCGGTATGAAAGCATCCTATTCGCTGAGCTTTGCGATTTCCTACGACGGTAAGGGCCGTTACATTCAAACGTCGCTCGATAACTATGGCGGCTGGGGCGTGTCATTTGCACCTCCATGGACTGGAAATACGGAGCAATGGACCGACCTATCAACCAACGACGGCAAGCTCGGACACGGCCAGACCGTTCGCACTGATAACGACCATTTCGCGTTTACGAGCTACGGGACGCCTACGGGCACTACCCCGACCTTCCAGGGAACTTGCCAGCGGCAGTCCACGTAACGCGCTAGCAACGTTCCTTCGCATAGCCCCACTTAGCAAAACAGGTGGGGCTAGTTTTTTGGGTGCGGCCGGTCGCATTGCTCTTGCGTGAAACACGGGTCAACGGATACATAGGCGATCAGAGCGCCGATCCAGAGCACGATGATAAGGACCCGCCGGGCAATTGTATGGCCAGTCTATCCGGTTACGCGGTGGCACTTCTTCAGCCTCGCGGTTTTGCGGCGCTTACGGTGATGGCGTTGCTGACGGCAATGGCATTGGGGATGTTGGCAGCATGGTCATCGTAGGCATGGGTGACGTGCTTGGCATAGATGGCGATGGGCTGGGGTAGGGATAGGGTTGAGCTGAAGCGCCGACTGTTCCAGCTCCGATCAAGGCGATCGCCGTTAGCATAAGGCCGACGAACCATTTGTTCATGGGCAGCCTCCTCTTGGTTCTGCTTTTAGTCTTTGTGTCGTCCTTTAGTGTAGTCGATTTAACCGCTTTTCCGGCCTCGTCATGAGGTCCGGGATTTCCGGCAGCGGGCGAAATCCCATTCCCTGCTGGCCCGCCGGTGTGTTAGTGCAAATCGTTCAGTATGTACCGATACCCGCTAAGGTAATCGGTTGCGAGGTGAAAGTAGTCGGCCCCAATCGGAGGTTTCGTTTGAGCGACGACAAGTTTGGTAAGCTCGATCGCGATCGCCTGGGTCTCCATTCTCAGACGCCCTTTCTTTTTGCCGGTCTGTAGAAAAGAAGCGGGCGCATAAAGCACCCTCACCCACGCTTCAGGTTTTCAAGCCGGGTGCCTTGCTCCTTCGCCTGAATCGCGGAACTCCAGAAGCAAAAATGGTCGGAGATCCTAATCTGGGTGTGGAGGTTCGGGGGCTGCTGAAGTGTCACTCTTCCACGGCAAACATGATTGCTGCCTTACCTTCAGCTGTCAGTTCCCACATATCGCCGCGGTCCCAGGTAACGAGTTCTTCAGTTTGAGCCAAGTGCAGGTAGTGCTCTACTTCTTCGACGTTCAAGTTGAGAACGATCGATAGGACGCGCGTTGTATGCGGCCTTCCGTCGTCGAGACACCTAAGAATCCTCGCCATTTTATTGTCGTCAATCGTCGGCATAGCTAAGCCTCTTAACGGATAGCTTATCCGATTTTTCGTCTTATCTAAAGGCTGTCAGATAATGAAAATCGTTTCCGACCCTGCGTGGCTTTTTCGTCGCCCGAACCCGTCAGTCGGCTTCCCTGGGTGGCCATTCAAGGACAATTAAACCATGGCAGCATTACAAATCTTGGGGGCCGGACCCCAGTACCCCTTATCCCGGTTCAGAGCGGTACACTTGCTTTCCAAAGAACAAGACTTTGGCTCAAGTACCAGATGATGGCCCAGCAAATCTGGCGGCAGATTTCCAGGCACGAATACAGCATCAAGCTTTGTGCCCCGGTGACGACTGCAGATCGGGCGATCATGGACGTGACGGTCGCGCTCTTCGTTAACGGTCACCCCATCGCGCTTTTCAGCGGACAATATTATCTCCACGAGATTGTCGAGACTCTGGGATCCCAAGCATGGTTGGCACCGGGGAATCGACGCCTTGAACCGCCAGCCCGCGCAGAACGCGGTTTGAGCGAACAGCGTCTGACGGTGAAATGACGCTGGCCGCCGGCAGCGAAGGCCGTGGACATGGAACGGAGGGCAGACAAATGAGCATCGGGGAGCGCATTGAGAAAGCTCGCAGCGATCTCCTTGATCAGCGCAATCTCCTGGACGCGGCCGCTAAGAGACTAAAGGACGACCGCGCCCTGCACGGACCGCTTTCAATCTCGAGCCTGCACTACGAAGGCGAACTAAGAAAATACGCGGAGAAAGCGAACATCCTAGAAAAACTCTCTCTTGGCCACACAGATGCGATCGCCGCTTTTGAGCACATAAAGCGACTTCGTAGCCCATAGCGCAGTCAGCGCGTCTCAGCACACTAATCGCATTAACGGGAGAAGCTAGACATGGCTGACGGCTATACATCCAAAGAGTTTCAGGCCGTGCGTGAGGCGTTGCTCGCCTGCAACGACGCCGATCGCGCGTACTTGCGCCGCTGGATACTGCAATGGATCGACGACCGTGGCCGTATTCTTCGGGATGCGGAAAAGTTGCCCGAGAAGGGCTGCTGAGCGCGTCAAGCTCCCGAATCGGGTGCGAAAGGCCATACGCGCTTCTTGATTGGTTCAATTTCACGCTTTACCGCCTGTTGGACTTTCCCGACGCTTATGCTGAGGTCCATTAGATTTATCTCGTCTCCCAACATTGAGAACTTGGAGTCTGCAAGATTGTAGAACACGTATTCCGATGGCGGCATGTTCCAGGTGTTAAAGCAGATAAGGGGGCCGTCTTTTGCGGCCCACTCATCCACGTACTCGTCAAGGTGCTCCATCTTGTTTCTAATGTCGAGATTTTGGAGAAGGCTGTCGGACTGGATATTCAGCAACTGTCTTAGCCTGTTCGCGCGTTTCTCCGCACGCGCTAGGCGCGTTTTATGTTTCACTTTCGGCCACAGCATTTTGGAAACGTCGCCCGCAAATACGATCGCATTTTGCGCGTGCATTATCCCTTCTTCGATGTTGGAAGGGTCGTCCCGAAAAGTCTTCATGCACAACTTCATGCAACGGACGAACGAGTCGCACAGCCAGCCTAAGAAGTCAAGATACGTGTAGTCGATGAAATCCTGGCTGTTGCCGATCGGCGCGCTGGGCGGATTACTCAATGCGCAGCACCTTGGGTGCTGGATATGCGGAACCTGGTGCCCGGATAGAACTGTCTCATTGCCTCAGCATACCAGCCATAGCGCGACTTTGGGAAAAACCCGACCAGGCCAACGAAGAGGGGGGCCGGGCAGCGCCAACCCCCTCTGTACTTGCCGCCCTTTCTCGCGGGTTACAGCCTGAAAATGCGACCAGCGCCGTGCATAATCACACGGTTACGACCGCGCTTGCCGACTGCGGAAGGGCCCGGGCTAAATGCTGAGGCTCACGCGAGCCGTTACAGGGCGTCGCTGTACGTCGCGGAAAAGCGAAAGATGGCTGACGGCTACACATCCAAGAGTTTCGGGCGGTGCGTGAGGCGTTGCTTAACTGCAACAACGCTGATCGTGCGTACCTGCGCCGCTGGATATTGCGCTGGATCGACGAGTACGGCCACATCCACCGGGATGCGGAGAAGTTGCCGAAGAAGGGCTGTTGCCGCCGAACTGAGCGAACTGGAGAGTGGCCTTGCGCGAGATAAGCCGCATCCACGACGTTGCTGGATGCGCTGACGACTACGGGATCAGCAGATGTATAGGCGGCGACTGGTACGTCCCGTGTGACAAACGAAGTGCGCTGGGTTTTGCGAAATAGACGGCAAGTGCTCGTGTAAGTGCCACAGGGCGACGACATTACATGGATAGGAACGCCAATGCCGAGCAGCATCGCCGCAATCGCGAATGGACACGAAGCGCTGAATCGCCAGGACGCGACAGGGCGTGGTTCCTACGCGAAGTCGTGCCGAGGCTCGATGCCTACCCGCTAAGCCAGATCGCCAAGGCAACAGGGCTTTCACTTGCGGCCTGCTCGCGCATCCGCGCCGGAGCTCGTGTTCCGCACCCCCGCCATTGGGACGCATTACACGTACTCACCGAAAGCTGAGGTTGGCGCAAGAGTCTGCCGCGTTGATTGAACTCCGTCACCCAAATCGCCAGGCGTTGTCTCTAAGGCCGGAAAACGATATCTGGAGTGAAAAGGTTTAGGTATCTCGAGACATCGGTTAAGACCCGACCATGAGACGGGTTGCCTGGCGCCCGGTGCTTCTGGCGATTTGCGCTCTTGCGGCGCTCGCCCAGGTAGCGGATGTGCTTGACGCGACCGGAATAGGCGGCGCTCCACCGTGGCAGGGTTGGTGGGGAGCCAATACCGGCGCTTCTTCGAAACCGTTTGATCTCGCGGTTACGTCTGTCGACCGCGGCGGGCCGGCTGCCCGTGCCGGCCTTCGTCAGGGCGATCTCATTGACATCCGTGCGAACACGCTTGACGAGCGTTATTCCCTTCTTGAAGCGCCGCTCAACGGACGACCACTCACCCTCTCGGTGCACCGGGGTTCGTTGCAAGAAAAGCTTACGGTCGCACCGCAGGCGCCGAAACTTACGTGGGGTTTCTGGCTCGCCACGTTCGCGGCTCTCTGGCTTCTACTGTTTGCAACGCTGATTGCATGGCGTGGCGCCGATATGCCCCAGATGCGATTGCTATCGCTGTGGATTGCGGGTTTTGTTCTTACGGGCGCCTTGATCGCTTTCGCGGCGCCCTGGGCTTGGATCTATGTCCTCCTGAACATATCCGTGAGCGTCGTTGGGCCTCTGACGGTGGCGTTCTTGGCGGCGTTCGCAAGCGGCTTCGCCCAGCCGCTCTCGCGCCCTCGTCGTATCGCACAATGGATGTGTTACGCGTTCCTCGCGATCTTCATCGTGATCTCTTTAGTTGGGACTGTGGGAGTTGTCACGCTACGGTTCGATCCGCTTTCTTTCGTCGAGAGCTACGCGGGGTTGATTTCCGTTGCGGCCGCCGTCCTCATGGCAGCGGTCTGCGGCTTCCTAGCAGTCGCCGCATCCCGCGGCGTCGAGCGTCAGCGAGCGGTATGGACCCTTGTACCTCTTGCGGTCTATTTTTGCTTTTATGTCGTAGGTCTAATAGCGACTTCGTTGTCGCTATCGTACGGCGACACGATCGTCGTTAGCCTTATGAGCACTCTGGTGCTACTTGCCGCACCGGTTGCGCTGACGTACGCGGCACTGAGCCGTCGCTTGATCGACGTGGGCTTCTTCTTGAACCGCGCCACGGTCTTCGCTCTTGTTTCGACGATTGTGATCGGCGCATTCATTCTCATCGAATGGACCGCCGGCGCCTGGCTCGCCAGCGCCACGCACACTACCAGCGCCATCATTGGCATGGTCGTGGCGCTCGGTCTTGGCATCTCGCTGCGGTACATTCATGGGTACGTCGAGCGATTCGTCGATCGCGTCTTTTTCCGTAAGCGTCACGAGGATGAGTCGGCGTTACGCCGCTTCGCACACGAGGCTTCCTATATCTCCGACCGGTCGACGCTGCTGGATCGGGCCGTGCAGACGGTCAAGGAGCACACGAGCGCCGACGATGCGGCGATCCTTGTTCGCGACGGTGCGGCCGCTTATGCCTTCGCCGCCGATTGGCCGCGAGCGCAGGTCGGCGAAAACGATCCCGGCATTGTCGCGCTTCGCGCGTGGGGTAAGCCAATCGACCTGCACGCCTTTCCTGATTCGCAGTTACGCGGTGAATTTGCGTTCCCTATGGTCTCACGCGGGGACCTTGTCGGCGCGCTCATCTGTGGACCCAAGCGCGACGGCGAGGGGTACGCCCCCGATGAGTCGGAGGCATTGCTGGCTTTCGCACATGGGGTGGGGACGGCGCTAGACACCCTGTCGAGCCAAAGCAATGGCGCCATAGACTCGATACGAGAAACGCAAGCGCTAATGCTGCAAGAGCTTCAGAATCTTTCACGAGCGATCGTGCGTACGTTGCACGAGAAGAGCGAAGAGGATGGTTAGGTCGTCCGATCTCCTCGAATCGATCGCTGTCCTTCGCGTTAGTGGGAAGGGCGCCTAAATCTAATACAGACTGCCAGGCAAAGTACGAGAAACGCACGATTCAGAAATGGATTCCGGAACGCGCGTTTCGCTGCAACACCCTAGCCGCCCCGCAGCCACGCCGTCGATCGTGGCGCCATTGCAGCTGCGAGCGCCTCGCATTCCGGAAGCCTCGCTCGCAGCAGCCTCGCAGTTTAGCGGCGTAGATCGCGGCGGCTTTGACCACCCAGAGCCAGGCTGCCGGGAGGGGGGCGCCATCTTTGAAATCCTAACTCTTATCCCGCGATGCTGCGGAGCCGCGGCATTTCTTGTATTTCTTGCCTCTGCCGCAAGAGCGCAGGGCGGCCGACGCATTACCTCGATTGATTAGCTAATCGATCATCGCAGCGAGTGCGACGTCGTCGAATGCTTCCGTCGGCCGGACGTAACCCATGAGGACCGTGAAGCTCTTGTGTCGGGTCGTGCGCGCGATTGAGTCAAGCGACACTTTCGCACTTGCCGCGCTCGTAACAAAACCGGCGCGAAGGCTATGAGCCCCGAAGTCACCTTCAACACCGGCACGTGATGCCAGGGTCCGCACGAGGTTCGCCACGTCGCGTCCGTCAATCCGCCGCTCGCTTAGGGCATGATGGACCGAGAACGCGCGAAAGAGCGCGCCGCCGACGATGCCAGCGACAGTCGAGCCATTTCCGAACAGCGCGCCAAGGTCTGCTTCGAGAAGCGTTCCTTGGCTCGCGCCAACTTCGGCGTGCCGCGTTCTGAACTGCCGGCATAGCACGGAAGGCGAGGAGAGCGTACATCGCCCTCGAGCCCCGTAGAATTCTACTGGTGTAGCTCACAGAAGCCGATTCTGGGGCATCCCAGCCCTTCGCCGAGGTCTATTAGGTGCGCGACGGTCGCCGAGTCAACGATGCCTAGCCAGTTGCCAATCATGTATCTGGGTGGATAGTAGTTTTAAGATTTCTGTACCTTTGAGGCCCCCACACCGCCCTGCAAGGGACCCCCACCCCCTGCGGACATGAGTTACCCGGAATCCTAATCACCCGCCACGTAACGCTCCGCAACGCTCGAATGCAACATAATATTGATTAACGTACACTTGCGCACGCACGAATGCATCGTTGCGCGCATTGGATTTGAATAGATCGCGGTTGCACGCAAGGCTGCACTAGCGATGCGTTCGGTGGCGCACTAGGTGTACGCGGACGCAGCCGTCAGACGTTGTGTTTCATTGCACGCGCTTCACACGCGCCCAAAAGCTGCAACCAGACACGAAGGCGGCGTTTCCTTAGTGACCTTGACGTGAGGCTGGTCGGACATGATCTACCCTTTCCTCGTAACCTCGAGCAGCCTAAAGCCGCCGTGTTCGATCGAGAACGCTATAGAGCTCAGTTGGTTCCTTTCAAGTGTCCCGCGCGCTTCCCAGCTTCGCCGCTCGCTATTGTAAACGCGGACTTCGGCGCGCTCTGGCAACAGCTCTGCGTCGGCGAATTGAACGGGGGCGTAAATGGTCTCGGAGCCGGCGTTGCCGATGAGCACCACGAGATCTTCATCGCGTCGAAGCGCAACAGCGATCGCATCTTTGGAATAGATCCACACGTCGTCTGAAACGTCGGTTGCATAGACTTTGGTGGGCCAATCGGAATCGATGGCAAGGGTCGCGTAAACACAGGAGCCACCCTCAGATTCACGGACGATGAAATACGAGAATGACTGGCCGTGATAGGGAACGTCGCGCAACGCGACCCAATCCCAACCCTCCGGCATCAGCGGACTCACTCGGGGTGCTCCTGGAAGCAGTACCAGGCCGCAGACGCCTTCGACGGCAGCCCACAAGAACCGCGGCGGCTCCCACGGAGAGAGACGCATTCCGCGATTGGCCAAGCTTTCGCCGTCGAACCATTCGCTAAACTGTCCGGGCACCGTATTGTTTCGTTGCGGATCGATGCCGTAATGTTCGAATGAAGAGCGCAAGGCGCGAACCATGGAGTGCGGATGGTATTGTGCGGCTCCGAAAGCGTACCACCACGTTAAGCCGGGCCAAACGCCGCCCATCAACCCCGAATGTGCCGCCGGGTCGAACCGTGGATCGAGGCGCGAGACGGTCCGCAGCCCCGCAGATGTCCAAAAGTCGGGCGAGTTGAGACGGCTGATGATGCGAAAGGCGGTGTCCTCCGAACACGCGCGCATGATGACTGGAAAGATTTCGTCACCCGTTACGTCGGTATGCGGCGTTCCATCGATATCGATGTTCAGGTAGTACAACCCATTTGTTGGATTGAGGAGGTGAGCGTCCATCGCGGCTCGGATCCTCGCCGATGACGCGGCGAAAGCTTCTCGTTCCTCTTCACGTCCGAGCTCGTCGGCGAGATGAGCTGCGTCGCGCAATGCAGCCACGCACTCCGCGTTGATTTCGGTGACGGCGCCGCTGATGCGATAGCCGCTAACGATGTTGCGCCAGCCCGCGATGGCCCAGACATTGCCGCGAGGATCGTCGGCAGAACAAAAAATGAGGCCGCGATTATCGATCTGAGAGATGATGTAACGAGACGCGCGTGCGACGCTTGGGTAGGCCTTCGCCAACCACTCCCAATCGCCGGTCGCTCGGAAATGGTGATTGACGGCGAGAACGTAAAGCGGCGTGTCGTCGTTGATGTTCAGTCCGTCGTCCTCGACCCGACCGCTGATGCCGTCGAAGTATTCGGGCATCTTGCCGTTGGAATACTGCCGTTGCGCGAGATTATCGAGCAAGCGGCGCGAAAACGACGGCAAAAAGTGATCGTTACCGTAGACGAACCACGCCGCGTCGCGGGTCACGACATTCGCGTACGTTCCGGGATCGTTGGTGAATGCTTGCCCGGTTGGATACGAAGCCATGACGCGACGCATGTTGACCTTACTCCATAGCGCGCCTTGATTGATCGCCGGGTCCGGTGTGAGCACGCGAGAGACATGAAGGATCTCGTTGAGGGAAGCGATGGTGCGCTCGAGCGCGCGGTCGGCGCTCGGAATTCGGCCGAAGCGTCGCAGCGCGTCCTGTTCGCCATCCGCAGACACGCCGACCGCGAACCAAAGACGGCGCCGCTCGTTCGGCGCGATGGTGATGTCCCACTGCAGTCGTCCGATAAGATCGCCAGTTGCCGACGTGTCATTGTTAAGATCGTCTTGGTACGCTGTGTCGTACGTCCGCGCGTAGTCGGAATTGGCGGCGAAGCGAGTGGGAGACTCCGATCCACCGAAACATCGAACCCAGGTCGGCTTTCCGGCGTTATGTCCGACGAGCGCTCGAGCGTCGCGGTCGTATCGCGCAGAAGCGTCGGCAGGCGTGTTTCCGCAAAGCATGGCGGAGGCAATAACCCGCAGATCGTGCCCTACGATGTCGCGATTCTCAATTTCGACCATGACGTAAGCCACCGGCTCGTCGTCGCCGGGCTCACCGTGTGCCAACGGAACAAACGTCGTCTCGGTGATATCGATAACTTTGACGAGCGCAAAACGCACGCGCTGGTACGCGGGATGAATCTCCAGCATGCGTGGTCCGGCAGCAAACACCCCCGAGAAAAAAAACTCTGCGTTCTGGGGCCGGCCGGTATAGCGGAGGTTAACTGTTCCTACGAGTGACTCACCGATCGAATTGAGAAAGATTCGCTCGATTGCGCCATCGCCTTTGGTCTGAATCCAGATCGCGCTGTTACCTAGGCTCGCGCCCATGGCAAGCTGCGAACCAGCGACGCTAAATGACTCCATCGTTAGCCTTCGGCGCAGATTCCGACCATAATGCTCGGTGGTATACTCCCACCTTCAGGGATCCCTGGTGCGTCGAGTTGCGAACCGCCCTACCAAGCAGACGCGAGGCGATTGCCGCCGCGGGGATCGGTACGGTCAAATGCCGATGCTATTGGACGACAGCACGCGTTTCACCACGAGATTGGTAAAGCTCCCAATGCTTCTCGGCGATGACCGAAGGATCGATGGATTTGCTGTTGGTCGATGAGCCGCTTTTTATCGTGCCGTGCACTATGACCTCACCGACATAGACCCCATCGCTCTTTAAACGTTGCGCCAGCAACCNNCCGACGAGCTTGTCTTTTGCCGCACTCGAAAGTGCAAGACCCATGAGATGCAAACTCGTGGCAACTTCGTCCATCTGCGGCGAGACTTCGCCGAATGCACCGTTCGAGACGAGAAGAGCGCCTTCGCCATTGCGTTTGAGGTCGGGAAGCGCTTCGTCGGTAGCTGCAAGCAGGCCGAATACGGCCACGTCGAACACTTGGTGTATCGCGGCTTGGTCAGCGGTGAGCAGATCGCCCGCTTCCATTCCACCGTACGCATTCCAATGCAGGACGGTAATCGCCCCAAGCTGCGATCGCACCGTCCTAACGGCTGCACGAATCGATGCCGGGTCTGCGGCGTCGGCAGGAAACGCGTACGCGTTGATGCCCTGAGCCTTTAGCGCCAAAGCTCCCGCAGTCAAGCGTTCTTCGTTTCGCCCGATGAGCGCTACCGAGAATCCTTCCTTCCCGAATCTCTCCGCCACGGCGGCGGCGGTGCCGGGGCCAAAGCCCACGATCATAATCGTTTTGGACACGTCATCTGCTCCTTACGCCGGCTACGATAAACGAAAACCCGTACCGCGAGATCACCAGCATGCTTTCGGAGGCACTCGAAACCCTCCCGGCCGCAGGCAATGGCCACGCAGTTCTAAAAAGCCCGGCTTACGGCAAATAGGCGTTATCTGCGTTTGCGATGAGCCAGGTGTGAACCCGAAACGTTCGCACACCCGAGACGATCAGCGGATCCACCTTCATGATCCCTTCGGCGGCCGTCCGGTCGCCGAGTCTATGATGCCTAGCCAGTTGCCAATCNNTACCTTTGAGGCCCCCACACCGCCCTGCAAGGGACCCCCACCCCCCGCGGACATGAGTTACCCAGTATCGTAACCGCCGATCACGTAACGCTCCGCAAACGCACGAATGCAACATAACATTCATTAACGTACACTTGCGCACGCACGAACGCTCTGTTGCGCGCATTGGATTTGAATAGATCCCGGTTGCACGCAAGGCTGCACTAGTGATGCGTTCGGTGGCAGACTAATGCACGCCGACGCGGCAGTCCGATGTTGTGTTTCGTTTGACGGCGCTTTAAACGCACCCAAAAACTGCAACCAGAGACGAAGGCGGCGTTAGCGCCCGGCCGGTTGCCCCACCCCTCTGCGAGCTTGACTTACCCGCCCAAGCGCACCGTCAGATCGCACTGCCTACCGAATGATTAGATGGTACGAGCGTTAGTATGCGCACACTTTGTTCGATTGATCGTTGAATAACGCACGTTTACGCACTGTTGTGTGCAATAGAACAAGTATTATCGTACACATGCACACGCACGAACGTACCGCTGCGCAAGCATGTTTCGAATAGATCGCGGTTGCATGCACGTTTGCACCATTGATGCGATCGGTGGCATGCCTAATGCTACGTCGCACGTTACGAGCCGACTCGATGTCCTCAACTGCGTGAATACCGCTGGTCGACAAACTGCAACCCTTGACAAAGGCGCCCTTAGGTCGCCATGCCCATCAACGTGCCGCCGAGGACGTCGGTGGATAGTGTGCGCCCAGAGCCATTCGAGACCAGTAGATGCCGGCGATCCATGCGGCCAGAATTATCAGCCGTCCCAGCTTGAATGCCTTCGGTATAGGCGAGTACATCACCGAAACAAACCACGAGCGGAAAAAAAAACAATTGCCGTGCACGCGTGCCCGCTCGGATACGAGAACCCGAAGTCGCGATGAATCAGCCCCATCAGGCGAAGCGCGTGAGAAAATGTGCTTGAATCCCTGGACGAGGCTCTGCGAGAGCACTGCGCAGCGAATATCGCGATCGCGATTCGAACGTTAGCGTGCGTCCTCGCCGTCGCGAGGATTCCGATAACCGCTAAGATGAAGAGCGGCAACGCGCGGCCGGTCCAGGTAAAGAGTTCGGGGATGCTCGTTGCCTGGCCGCAAACAGCGGCGGCCACCTCGACATCGATGCGCCACAAACTAGGCGCGTGCGTGACGGCGTAGCCTTGACGACCGTGCCGGTCAAATTGTACCGATCGATGCCGCCGATGTGGGTTATCCTTTTAACGGCGACCGAAACGAGCGCTGGATCAACCCCGGCGCTGATCCAATGATTGGTGATCTCTGAAGTCGAGGTGTGTTGTAATAAGCGATCGCCCGGCCAACGAACAGTAGAGAACACTAGAGAACAGATTCACGGGTTTAGCAAGGGATCGGCGGAGACTGATCAATGTCTTCGAAGCGGAGCCGCCAGTGATCCAACGTGCCGCCGCGAGCGTTATCGAATCATGCGCCTTCTGAGAGGATGGCCCTCGAAGCGAAAGGAATTCCATGCATCAACCAAATCGAGCCCCGCTTTTCTTGTCGTTAGCTATAGCGTTCGGCGGCTGTTCGTTCCCCTCGACACCTGGCGCACCCGCTCCGGGCGTACGCACCTCTAATGCCTCCAACCGGGCGCGACTATACAACGTGCTTCACACCTTTCGGGGAGCTCCTGACGGGGCCGCACCCAACGCTGGTTTGTTGCTTGATCAACCGGTAGTTTATGGCACGACCTATCAGGGTGGAGGCCCCAACGACGCTGGAACCGTCTTCAGAATCGACGCAAATGGTCAGGAGGCCATTTTGCACCGCTTCGGCTTACATGCCCCTCCGGGATATCGTGCCGGTCCTGAGGGGAACCTTATTAGCGACGGTTCAGGGAATCTCTATGGCACCACTTTTGAGGGCGGCGGGATGCGTTTGGGTACGGTATTCAAACTTGATCTAAATCGACATCAAACGGTGTTGCACAGTTTCAGGGGCGTCGACGGAGGATATCCTTACGCCGGCCTAATTAGGGACGCAGCAGGCAACCTCTATGGAACAACGGAGGGAGGCGGCGATCCTTCGTGCGGGCCCGGCGGAACGGGTTGCGGCACCGTTTTCAAGTTAGATACGAAAAATCGAGAGACCGTGTTGTATGTTTTCACCGACGGGACGGACGGGGCCCAGCCTTACGGCGGATTAGTGCGAGATTCCACTGGCAACCTATACGGAACGACACTCTCAGGGGGCACTTCCGACTGCGCGGGCGAGGGTTGCGGAATCGTGTTTAAAATAGATGCCACCGGTCACGAAACAATATTGCACCGATTCACTGACGGAGCCGATGGCGGAAATCCTTACGACGGCCTGATCCAGGATGCCGCCGGCAATCTTTACGGTACGACTTCGTCGGGCGGCACGCACATAGAGGGTGGAACCGTGTTCAAAATTGACGTCGCCGGCAATGAGACGGTTTTGTACAACTTCACCGACGGATCAGACGGCGGCGGACCGTTCGCCGGATTACTCCAAGACGCCGCAGGCAATTTATATGGGACCACGGAGTTTGGCGGAGATCTGAGCTGTTCGCTATTTGGTATTGCCGGTTGTGGAACGGTGTTCAAACTCGACACGCGCGGACGGGAGGCGGTGTTATATCGTTTCGAAGGCGGAACCAACGGCGCGGATCCGGTCGCTGGGCTTGTGATGGACATGGAGGGAGTTATTTACGGCACCACGTCCGAGGGCGGTGATCCGAAGTGTGACGCCGGCATAGGATGCGGAGTTGTCTTCGAACTTAGGTCGTGAAAATTCAGTGAGGGCGCGTCATGCGTCATTTTCGTCGATTCGCGCAAGCTGGCACGTGATATCCGCCGCCAAGCGGCTACTCCGACGTGATATTGGAGTTTGGGATCCGTACCGTACCGCGACGCGCGCTCGGCGTAGGTGCGGGCCTCGTCACACCGTCCGATCGATGCGAGCACCCATGCCATCGTGTCGTCTGCGTATATTTTGTTGCCACGCTTCGAAATATCGGAGGGAGCGGCTGCGAGAGCCTCGCGCAAATGTTCGTGATGCTCGGCATAGAATATGGCCAAGAGCAGATCGTTTACGCCCTGTACATTGAACACCCGTTGCTCGGCGCGGATGACTTCGTCGGTTTTTCGCGTGGCGTCATCGCCTTTCCGAAGCACGTTGTGCGTCCATTCACAGCCAAGCGCTTGCGGAAGCGGGTACAGATCGCTGCTGCGTTTCGCGGCCGCCAGCGCACGGATCCAGTCGCGGTGCGCGCGGGAGAACTTAGCTTGATACAGAAGCGCGGCGGCAATATCAAACTAACCGACTCTCACAGTTATCAGCCGCTTATGACGCCATCTCAGGTCAGTCGTCAAAACCGTCAGGCTCGAAGCCATAGAGCGGCCAGGATCATTCGCGCGATAGTACGATCCGTTCGCCGGTCATGGGGCGAAGTCATAACGAGCCGCGTTAATGCGGATTTGTGCTGGAATTGGAAGTCGTGTTGCTCTGCTGCGCCCCGCCATTCGCTGGCTGGGTTATGCTCGTGCTGTTTGTGGTCGACGTCACACTCCACGGATGCCAATAGAACAATATAGCCAAAATGGCGACCACGACGATGGCGACGCCGACGACCCACGCAATGGGCCCGGCTGGACTGCTCTTCACGACGACATTACTTTCGTCACTCATAATACATACCTCAGGACGATTTGTTCCCAGATACGGCGGCGTCCAATCCTGACCTTTGGTTCTGTAGCGCCCGCATCGGAAGCCACGGCGCGCTGGCAAGCGCACGGGCAGGTTACGTTCGTCCTAGGTGAAGTCCGTACTCAATGCGGTTACTCTTGCCAACCCTAAGTCCCCTTGGCCATAAAATAGAACATGCCGAGTACGGCAATACCCATCAACGCAACCGTGCTCCAACCCCACGCCTTCGCGAGGACAGAACTGCGCCATTGACCCATGACCTTGCGGTCGGAGGCGAGCCGCACGATGACCGCAAGAATAGGCACTGCAGCGATGCCATTGAGCACCGCGCACCAAAAAAGCGCCTTGATCGGGTCTATCCTAAGCAAATCCATCATGATGCCGATGACGATGCCGGCCGCGATCACGCCGTAAAATATCGGCGCGCGGCGCGGCTGCTCGTTGAGTCCCTCGCGAAATTTGAATGTCCCTGCGGCGACGTACGCCGACGATGCGGCTAAGACGGGCACCGCCAGTATGCCGGTTCCGACCATGCCCAGTGTGAAGAGCAACGACGCGAAGTTTCCGGCCAGCGGACGCAGCGCCTCGGCCGCTTGCTGCGCGGTCGCAATGTCGTGCTTACCGGCTGCTCCGAGTGTGGACGCGGTCGTGACGATGATGAAAAACGCAACGATGTTCGAGAAGATCATGCCTGCATTGATGTCGGCATGCGCGTCGCGGATAGCCGGCTGGTCCGATCCGCGCCGAGAAGCAAGAGTCGTGTTGCCGCTCTTTTTGTCCTCCTCGACCATCATCGACGCCTGCCAGAAAAAGAGATAGGGCGTGATTGTCGTCCCAAGCACCCCGACCATGGTCGAGAGCCAGGTCGCATTGAGGTGGATCTGAGGAGTGATGAACTGCAGCAACACATGCGGCCAGGGTGGATGCACAATCAACGCCGTGATGATATACGCGATGAGCGCAAGCGCGAGCCATTTGAAGATTCGCGCTATCGTTGAATAGGAGAGGAACCCCTGCGCGACCAGCAGCGCAACTCCGAAGAAGAAGACCCACGCATCGACCGGAAGCGGGAGGACGAGGTGGGCAGCGGCAGCCATACCTGCGATGTCCGCGCCGACGTTGAATGTGTTGGCAATGATAACCAGAGATGCCAGCCCATACGCGACGACAAGCGGCAGATGCTTGCGCATAACGGCCGCGAGGCCTTCGCCGCTTACCATGGAGATGCGCGCACACATCCCTTGCACGACGGCCATCATTGGCGTAGAGATGAGCGTCAACCACAGCATCGAGTAGCCGGTCGATGCGCCTGCAACGGAATACGTCGAGATGCCGGATGGATCGTCGTCGGCGGCGCCCGTAACGAATCCCGGGCCGAGAATCTGGAAGAAATGCGCGCAGCGCGCAACTACCGATAGTGATGGCTTTCGCGAGGCTTTTGACTTAGCGGTCAAATCGTTCCCTCTTGGAGATCTCGAAGAACGCGTTGGGCTCGACTGTCGCACGTAAATCCTGTGACGCGGACCACCACGCCCTTTCCAAGGCGCCCTAGCAACTGCGCTTCTAAGTTCTGTTCAACCTAATTCTAAGCCTGCGAGCTTTGAACCGATATCTTCTAAACGACTGCGTTTACGCCTGCAAACTGTCGTATTGCAGCTTCGAGCGCACCGCTGCACATTCTGGCCGCCGATTAGGTCAACGCGGTCATCGACTGAGCCGATCGCGAATCCATCGGCCTCAACATTATCCAGCGTAACGACGCCGGCGATGCTGATTGGGTTCTTGAGGATGCGCTCCCGCTTCAGATAGAAGTACATGCTCGATTCGAAATCGTTTGAACTGTTCGTCGGGAGCCTTGCTGCTCGCACCATATTTCACAGTAATGCGCCAAACGATTGAGGTGGAACCCGTTTAAGCCCTTGCTTGTTGGGGTAAATACGTTGGGTGGTCAAGTTAGGAGGAAGACTCTATGGCAGGTCTCCTGTGGGCGATCATCGTGGTGTTGTTTGTTCTATGGTTGCTCGGATTCGCGTTACATTTCGGCGGCGGCCTAATCCATCTCGTGTTGCTCATCGTGGTGGTCCTCGTCATTTATAATCTCCTTACGGGGCGAGGAGCGCGCGTCTAGCGGACGGCTTCGGCTGATATGCGTCCTGCATCGCTTTGACGATGCGAGCGGTCGTGATTCCCGGATGGAGCGAGGGCGCAGACGGCATGCAGGTCTTCGCGGAAGGTCGCCACAGGCGTCTGGGACTCGCCGCGCTCGGATTCGATCGTACAGCTTTGATGGCGGCAGGGGGTCTTTCAGCGACCGAATCGATCAGTTCTCGCAGTTCCTTTCAAGCTTGCGTTCTGCCAATCCGGACGACGCGGGCATGGCGCTGTTCGGGTAAGCGCGGGCGGTTTGATTGCCAGGGGCCTTCTTAGCGTAGCACGTCTGTCAGGGATTGCTATTTTTAATGCAGGATAGGTACGACGCTGTAATTGTTGGCGGCGGCGCCGCGGGGCTCAGTGCGGCCCTTCTCCTTGGGCGCTCGAGGCGGCATGTTCTACTATGCGACGGTGGTCTTGCACGGAACGCGTGTGCAGATGAAATGCACGGCTTTCTATCGCGAGACGGGATACAACCAGGATCGTTCGAAAAAATCGCTCGTGCGCAGCTTGAGCCATACGTCACTGTTCACCGCCAAGAGACTACGATAAGCGACATTAAGAAGCTACCGAAGGGCTTCAGCATCGTACTTGAAAACGGCACAACGTGTTTCTCTGATCTCGTGCTCTTAACGACGGGGATGGCCGATGCGTTGCCCAGAATCGACGGGCTCGCAAGAAGTTGGGGACGTAGCACGTTCGTCTGCCCGTATTGCGATGGCTGGGAGGTACGCGATCGTGCCATCGCAGTTTCGGGCGATTCCGCTCGTTCTGGTATTGATTTAGCTCAGGAATTATATGGCTGGACGCACGATATTGTAGTCTGTGGTCAGACTGAAATCACCGCAGATCAAGCAAAATGGATAGAACGAAGCAAAGTTCGAATTGAAAGCAGCCCTATTCACAGTATCATAGATGACGACGGGCGTATATCAGCGGTTGAACTAGTGGGCGGCCGCCGCATCTCTTGCGAAGCTTTGTTTCTGAGCGTTCCGCTGCACCAGCGATCCGATATCGCGAAGCGACTCGGCTGCGCTATTGGTGAGCACGAACGGATCAAGACAGATGATTTTAACCTCACGAGTGTGTCCGGCTGTTTCGCGGCCGGCGACTGTGTCACGAGTATTCATCAAGTCATAGTGGCTGCCGCCAGCGGAGTCCGCGCGGCAATAGCCATGAACAACGAACTGGTGCAACGCGATGTTAAAGCGCTCATGCAATCCCGAGCATAGCGTCTTTCGGCGGAGCGCAAGCTTTATAAACATGACAGTTGGCAGGTGCGACGACCTGTTTCGTGTTTAACGATTTGCGTACGGAGACTCAAGGCGGCGTGCTACGAAGAAACCAGCGTTTAGAAATGCTAGCGTGCGTGTTCAGCCACGAATCGGACTCTAAATTACTCATATAGGTTCGGAGAGACGGAAGCGCACCGTGACTTTCGCGACCGCTGCCAACGTTTGTGAGTATCGGGAATAAACGTTATCCTTAGTAGTGTAGCGATCATCACGTTCAGTTCTCCGGCTTCGATCTTCTGATACTGCCCTTGTAGCGATCCCGATGCGCTCGGCTACCTCTTCTTGCGAAAGTCCTAGGTCGGTGCAGTATCCCCTAATGTTCGACCTGAGAGCTTTGATGGTCGCCATATAGCTCTTGCTCGGCACGAGCCGAGTCCAGACGAAGGTTCAGTCTCTCACCACGCCAATACAATGGCGTAATGGCTGTGGAAGCTTGGTTCGGCAAGAAAGGCCGACAAGGCACTCGTGACCCTAAAGCGCTCGTACCGAAACCTGGTTCGTCTAAGCGCAGCGCGCAAATGGGTCACTAAAACCGACGTGATGCGATTTCGTGCTTGTCCCTATGCATTGTTTCTCGTAGATTGCGGCCATGTGTCGCTTGAGCGGTTGGCGTTGCCGCGTAGAGCTCGCCAAGGTGCTTGTTTTGTTACTGGCAACGCCCTTTGGTAACCATATTTCAAGGTGCGACGCGGTAACAAGGGTCGCCGCCTTCATCGTTCAGCAGTCCTCATTGATCGCGGAGTAGTGTAGTAAGCGCTCAAGGAAAGCCGCACGTGGCGATGAAACGCTTGGTACCGTGAACGTTCCATTACATACACCGCAGGTCGAATTGCTCGAAGTCTCTGATTCCGACTTCGATTGGATGCTCGGGTTTGTGCAAGACCACAAAGGCCTGCGTCTGCCTCCGGGCGGCGTCGATGACCCAGTCGTACTACGAATCGTCCGCGACATGACGAACAAACTTCACGCTGCCGAATGTGCTGGTTCATGGATGATCGTACGTGACGGCGAGGTAGTGGGCTTGTGCAGTTACAAACGGCCGCCCTCTGACGGTCGTGTTGAGATTGGATATGGCACAGCGCCACAGCGCAGAGGGGTTGGCGTTGCAACTGCCGCCGTGGCGGTAATCGCGCACATTGCGAGCGCCGATGCGGCTATTGAAGCGCTGACCGCTGAAACATCGGTCGACAATCTCGCCTCGCATCGCGTCCTTGAAAAGAACGACTTTGTCCGAACTGGACACCGTATCGACGAGGAGGACGGAGAAGTGATCGGATGGATCAAGAAGTTGCGCTGAACGCTTCGGCATTATTCCTCTCCGGAGTCACCTTCTTCATCAAAAAACGCGATCCGGAGAGCATCAAGGCGAGCGGTTTCCTTGAGCCGCAACGCCCTTCTCGTCTTCGCGAATCTGACGAAGCATTTCTGGCGCTTCTTGCCAAATAGGTCCTTGGTCCGGGTTTCGGGGTTTTGGAGCGCCTGGAGTGAGCCAACGTGGTACCACTCGGCGATGACGGGAATGCATGGACTTTACCTGCAGTCCTGAGAGAGCTTTCCAAGGACGTCTTAGCGAAGAAACTCCGCTCGACGCATATGACGGAGTCTTTAGCCGCCGAGGTCGAAGTCTCGATTGACGCCCGGGTCCCGCGAGCGGCTCGAAGACGGGTAGTTCGTAAACGGCCGTACAGTGCCGCCGGGGACTTTACACCCGTACGGCTTGGCTGCAGCAAGGGTGACGGGTCTCGCCCAGTTTGGCTCCAAGTAGACACCGATTGGCGCCAAGTCTTGGCCCCGCGTTGGAGCAAGACGCGGGACCGGCGCTCGCGGTGATCAGCCTGTCGTTGACAACCGCACCCTGACGAACGCCTTTACCGGGATCCCAGTAGATGAGGGAGCATCCTGCGAACCTAGATAGCAAGGGGAAGAATCAGTCTTAACGCGACTGCGGATATCTCGAGAACGTTTCAGCCGGCGGCCGAGGGGAATAGTTTCTTAGCGGGTTCCGGCGGTTGTCCCGTTTGGACTATTGAATTAGGCTGGGAGCGGATATGAAGCAGAAAAAAGTCAACGATATCGGTACCGGAGGCGAACTACACCAGGCTGCGGGTGGCGCCGTTCCGACGCTCACCACTCAGCAAGGCACGGCCGTCGCCGACGATCAGAACTCACTACGGATCGGCGCACGCGGCCCTACAGTTCTTGAGGACTTTCATCTCCGTGAGAAGATTTTCCATTTCGATCATGAGCGTATCCCAGAGCGCGTGGTCCACGCACGCGGGTATGGCGCGCATGGGTTTTTCGAAACGTATGAATCGCTCAAAGACGTCACCATTGCCGACATTTTTGCTCGCGCTGGCGAGCGCACTCCCGCCTTCGTCCGATTCTCAACGGTCGCGGGGAACAAGGGCTCAGCGGATCTCGCGCGCGACGTTCGCGGCTTTGCAGTGAAGCTCTATACCAAGCAAGGTAATTGGGACATCGTCGGCAACAACATTCCCGTATTTTTTATCCAGGATGCGCTCAAGTTCCCGGATCTGATTCACTCCGCAAAGGAAGAGCCGGACCGCGCCTTTCCACAAGCGCAAACGGCCCACGACAATTTTTGGGACTTCATATCCTTAACGCCGGAAGCCACACACATGACGCTCTGGATCATGTCAGACCGCGCGATACCGCGCAGCTTTCGGTTTATGGAGGGCTTCGGCGTCCATACGTTCCGAATGATTAACGCCTCCGGCAAATCAACGTTCGTAAAATTTCACTGGAAGCCGAAACTCGGCATGCAGTCCGTCGTCTGGAACGAGGCAGTGAAGATCAATGGCGCGGACCCCGATTTTCATCGGCGCGATCTATGGCAAGCAATCCAATCCGGCGCCTTCCCACAATGGGAGCTGGGCCTCCAGCTCTTCGATGAAAAGTTCGCCGAAAAGTTCGAATTTGACGTCTTGGATCCGACCAAGCTCATTCCGGAGGAGCAAGTGCCCATCCGCATCGTGGGCCGACTGGTGCTCGATCGATGCGTTGATAACTTCTTCGCTGAGACCGAACAGGTCGCGTTCTGCACGCAGAATATCGTTCCGGGCATCGATTTCTCGAACGACCCGCTCCTCCAGGGAAGAAATTTTTCGTATCTGGACACGCAAATAAAACGTTTGGGCGGCCCGAACTTCACACACTTACCGATCAATGCGCCGAAATGCCCAATGAACACGCTCCAGCAAGACGGTCACATGGCGTTCGTCAATCCTAAGGGTCGCGCGAACTACGAGCCCAACTCTATCGGCGGCGTTGCGGGTGGTCCGCGCGAAGATCCGGGAAAAGGGTTCCATTCGTACCCGGCGGAGGAAGGAGGCCAGAAGGTCCGACAACGCTCCGATACATTCGCGGACCATTTCAGCCAATCGCGTCAGTTTTATATGAGCCAAACTGACATCGAACGCGATCATATCTGCGCTTCCTACGTCTTCGAGCTCAGTAAAGTGGAAAACCCGGCGATTCGCGCGCGAATGGTGTCACTGCTTCGCAACGTCGACGAAACGCTCGCTGCAGTCGTCGCCCATGGGCTTGGCCTAAAGCCCGTCCCTAAGGCTGCGCCCGCAGCTCGGCCGACGATCGCTCGGCTTCCTGCCTCTCCGGCGCTAAGCATGATGCGCAACTCTCCGGGTACCTTCGAAGGACGTAAGGTTGGTATCGTTGTCTCGGGCGGCGTCGACGCCACGGTCTTAAAGAGCCTGCAAACGGCGATCCTCAGGGTCGGCGCTACGTTCGAGATTATCGCACCGCGAGTGGGAGGCGTCAAAGCCTCCAACGGGTCGCTGGTCGAGGCCCAACAGCGCATCGACGGCGCGCCTTCGGTTCTTTACGATGCGGTCGCCTTACTGTTGTCGGGCGATGCAACCAGCGAGCTTGCCGGAAACCCAATACTGCGCGAATTCATATCTGACGCCGCCACGCACAAGAAATTCATCGGATACAGCGACGAGGCACAACCTCTATTGAAGCGCGTCCTCGGCATTGCAAAGACGGATGCAGGCATGATCGGACTCGACAGTGCTAACACCGCAAGAGCTTTCATTAAAGCGTGTGCGAAGCTACGCTATTGGAAGCGAGAGTAGGAGCGGTGTTTTGATGCCGTCATTGTCGGGCCGTGACAATTATGCATCAGGCTTGCTTTTTTGGGCTGGCGAAAGAACCCGAACCGAATTATACAGTGCCGAGTGTCATCATAGACATGTCGGGCTTGTTAATACATCAACTCGACCTGCCTCGGTAGGCTATCCGAATGCGCTCCGAGCGCAGAAAGCGCGGCTTTGCTCCAACTCGCCTGGTGCTCCCTTCGCAGCAAATCCGTCGCCTATTCAAAGTTGGCACGCTTCGACGAGGTCTGTCGCTTTAAGATTCACTCCAGCAGGTACTCAACGGGCCGGGATCCTCAGTTGACGATCAACTAGCCACAGGTTGATGCTGATGATATAGTCGCGCCCTCCTGGGGGAACCAGCGTGCTGTGGACGGTGATTCAGGGTTTATTCAGATCCGGGCCATAGAATCACCGTACACCAAGGCAAGCAAGCAGGGGCGTCTCGTCCACGCATTTGGTAAGGTCCGCGTTTTCGCAGAAAGGAAGGCATGATGCGCAGCTTATTGGTTTGCGGAAATCTCCTAGCAACTGCGGCACTTGCAATTCTCGCCGGTTATTCTGGAGCCGAGAGCAACTCGTTCAGCATCGATCCCAAGTCAGCCGGCGCTGAGAGTGCGGCGCTGTCGCATTTTGAGGGCCGAGTAAAATCCGCCAGCGCAACCAAATCGTTTCGGATTGGAACAATCATGCGATCTACATCATAAATGGGCAGGCAATCACGGTGACCTTGCACGTTGACACACTCTGCAACGTCTGCATCTTCACGTTTTTCGAACGTCAACAAGGCGTTAATGCCTCAGGAAGCCGATCAAAAACTATATCACTGGAATTGCTCCACACTCGAAGAACAATGTCTTCGTGTCCGAATGGAATGGCGGCAGTAGCTCCGGGGGATCATGGAGTTTCCGCATCGCACGATCGGTGCTCGACGCGGCGCATGTTTTGACAGAGCATTGTCGACTCGCTACCTGTCGGCGTCGATCTCGGACCCAATCTCTAAGACCACGGGTCGCTGGCGACAATCCTGTGGCTCAGCGCGATCCGCCGTGATGGCTGAGCGACACCTTACCGCACCTCGCGTATGGGTTGGTAACCGTCGGCCTCCTCGATGCATTCTGGTTTACCCTAGCCGCCACAGCGTAACCTATGCCACGATCTGAAAGGCGCCTCGGAACTTGCGGATTGAGGCCGTCAGCTCAGCGGCGTGTTTCGAATCTGACGCTTTTTGCAATTCCGGGAATGCCGTTGTTTCCTCCTCTTTGATGTGCGCAAGGACAGCGTCCTGTAGTTTCGCGGCTTTGACGCCAAAATCCGAATCCTCTCCCGCCTTCAACATCGAATCCAGCTCGAAAACCAGTACGCTCGCCTCGGCTGTTTGGTGATAAAGTGTTTCGGATTCCAACTTCTCATGAGCCACCATTCGAAGCGCCGGGTACACAAGATTCTCTTCAGTTGCGTTATGAATCACGAGGGCCGCCTTGAGCCGCTCAAACGCTTCTTTTCGCCCGTCTGCCGCCGTTGCTTTGGTAAGGTCGGCAAAAAGTGTCTTAATGGCGTCGTGGTCGTTCGTGAGAATTTCGACGGTATCATTGCCTCGCACGGGCAGTTGAATCGAAGTGTTGTTCATCTGAGACCTCCTCATAACAATTTGGGTGGTGCGGCGACCGAAATGAGAAGCAGCAGCGTGAAACCGCACCTTTAAACACTCAGGAGCGACTAAACGTTAATGCTATTCATTCCACTTGGCTATCGTTCGCCTTGCGACGCCCGGCTTCAATTGAGTCTATTTTCAGGGCATCACAATTGTCCGTCTTAGCACTATTACCCCGGCGTCAAAAAAACCAAACCGCAATGCCGCCGTTTGTTGCGTTTGAAGCGACCATTTTGCAATGAGTCGCTTGTACGCGCGCAGAGCACAATTTCGGTATCGAACGGCTGCGGCTACGACCACGACTAAAAAAGCAGGGACCGCACTCGGGAAAACCTTGGCTAACTTCGGTCGTCATCGAACACGAGATTCTTTTCGAACTCGACGCGAGTCGTCAAACCGTCAGGCTCGACGCGATAGAGGTTCCAGCCTTATTCGTGTAATCGTACGATCCCATCGCCGTCATGACGCGAAGTCATAACAGCAGGCGTTTAATGCGGCTGCGTGCTGGAGGTGGAAGTTGTGTTGCTCTGCTGCGCGCCGCCATTCGCCGGCTGGGTTACGCTCGTGCTGTTTGTGGTCGATGTCACACTCCAAGGATGCCAGTAGAACAATACAACCAAAATCGCGGCCACCACAATGGCCGCACCTACGACCCATGCAATAGGCCCGGCGGGACTGTCCTTCACGACTACGTTACGTTCGTCACTCATAATAGGTACCTCGGGACTGTTTGTTCCCAGATGCGCTGGCGTTCAATCTCGATCTTTTGGTTCGTCTATCGCGCCTGTACCCGCAGGCCACGGCGCACCGGCACGAGAGCGCGCAGGAGGTTGCGCTCTTCCTCGCTTTTCGCCTCCGAGCGGACTCGCGTATCGATCTTCCTTATTCTCGTCGCGGTGGCCGTGGTAGCGGGTTCGGCTTCACTGCACACGGCGATCGGCGCGCTACCCAAACCTCCCGCAGACGGATCTCTATCCGAAATATCGTGCGGCCGCATCGGACAATCTCTGGGCGGCGAAACCGTTAAGATCAGCCTGAACGTATAGAATTGTCGACGCTAAGTCGCCACAGGCTATAACCATCCATGGCTAAGGACAGGTCGGGTTTAGTAGGCCCCATCCAAGAAAGCCCCCAGAGTGCCTCGCAAGCCTCGTTAGTTGCGGCGCGGATCTCAGCCTACTTCGCGCCCTGAAATCCATCGCGTGAACTTGGGTCGGCCGCAGGGGTTGGGTGCGAGCTCGTTCTTATCGGACGCCCTCATTTTTACCCCGATACAGATGTCGAGCTCTCAACGGGGTCACTTCATGGGAGACCGAAACGTGACTCGCCTGGAATCGTGAAGCAGTAGGCATCGCTCTGATCAAGGGTTCCGTCTCCAGATCCCAACCCAATCGTGAGTTCATGCTGGCCCTTGCTTAGACCAAAAAACGACAGCGAAAGTAACATCGTCTTTACCGGGAGCAGAGGACGCAGCAGCGTGAAAGGGCCGTTATCAAGCCGATATCCCAAACCCATTACTTGCTCGATATTAAGCTTAGGAACGACCCTAGAACCTTCGCGTGTTATTCCGTAGGAAATCCACACGGTAAATCGCCTCGCGTGAATCTCGGCCTTTTGTATTCCTACGAATTCGCTGGTATCGATCGAGACCTTCGTGAGATCATTACATAGTAAATGTGTAACAGGTGTGGCGCGAGCGTCCCCTACGCTTACGCAAAAAATCGCGATAACGACGCCGAACCACGATTTGAGTCTTAACGACATTAGTATCAGCTCCCTATATATCAATCGGTATACCCAGCGGTAATGCAAGAATAGAGTTAGGGATGGCCTGATTTATTC
>PLLA01000094.1 GCA_003140835.1 Candidatus Tumulicola scandinaviensis
CTTCCGGCGTCTCGATCGGACAGATGCGGCCATAGTGCGAGTGGTGAACGTCGCGGACTTCGAAGCCGGCCCGTTCGCGCGAAAGGCCGCCGGGGCCCAACGCCGACAGCCGGCGCTTGTGTGTGAGTTCGGCCAACGAATTCGTCTGGTCCATGAACTGCGANNCCGAAGAACTCTTTGATCGCCGCCACGACCGGGCGAATATTGATGAGCGCCTGCGGTGTGACCGTTTCGATATCTTGCACGGTCATGCGCTCGCGTACCACACGCTCGAGGCGCAGCAAACCGACGCGGAACTGATTTTGCAGCAGCTCGCCGACGGATCGAACGCGACGATTCCCAAGGTGGTCGATGTCGTCTTTAGCCACGACGCCCGTCGCAACCTTAATCAGGCGCCGAATCACGGCGATCATGTCGGCGCGCGTGAGGCAACGCGTATCGATCGTCGGCATTTCCAGGCCGGCATCGGCGTACTCGTCGATGACCACGTTCGGTTTGTCTACGCGCTGATCGGGATCGGGATTCTCGATGCGATAGTGAAACTTGCCGTTGAGCTTGTAGCGGCCGACGCCGGCGAGGTCGTAGCGTTTCTCGTCGAAAAACAGCGATTCCAGAAGCTTCTCGGCGTTTTCGGCATTTTCGGGCTCGCCGGGCCGCAGCTTCTTGTAGATTTCTTTGAGCGCGTCTTCGCGCGTCTTGATGTCCTTGTCTTTTTCGATCGAATTGCGAACGAGCGGACTATCGTCAAAGAGTTTGAGAATGGCTTCGTCGGTTTCCCAATTGAAGCCGAGGTCCGGACGCGAGAGCGCACGGATGAACGTGGACACGTAGATCTTGCGGTTCTTGTCGATGCGGACGCCGATCGTTCCCTCGGTCTCGTCGTTCTTCGTCCCGTTGTCCGTCTCGAACTCGATCCACGCGCCGCGGTTCGGGATGATGGTCGCGTTGAACGTCGGACGCGAGTTGGTATCCGAGTCTTGGCTGTAGTAGACGCCCGGCGAGCGCACCAGTTGGCTGACGATGACGCGCTCCGCGCCATTGATCATGAAGGTGCCCTTGTCGGTCATGAGCGGAAAATCGCCCATGAAGATCTCCTGGTCGGGAATGCCCTTGATTTCGCCCGACTCGGCGGTAATCAAGCGGACCCGTACGCGGAGCGGGGCGCTGTAGGTCATATCCCGCTCGCGGCACTCTTCAATTGTATACTTGGGTTCGCCGAGGCTGTGCTCGCCGAACTCCAGGATGAGGTTGCCGGTGAAGTCCTTGATCGGCGAGATCGAAGCGAAAGCCTCGGCCAAGCCCTCGGTCTTGAACCAGTCGAAGCTCGCCTTCTGCAGCTCGATCAGATTCGGGATCTCGAGGACGTGCGGGATCTTCGCGAATGCGTGCCGGCTACGCCGGGGGCCGGGGTCCGGGGGCTGCTCGACGGTGAACGCGCCCGTCGGCATCGGGAATGTGGCCGGCATCACTTTGGACGCGCCGTTGCTCACGGCCTGAGCCGCGCGTTTCGACTTGCCCCTGGAACCCGCGGAGCTCTTCGCAGGAACTTTCGGAGCGGTCGTCTTCGCCATTAGTCTCTTTCTCTACGGATGCAAAATCACAAAGGAAGTGCGGTTGGCTGCGGCGGAACCTGGGGCACACGAAAAAGACGAGCTCACGCTCTACCGTTTGCAGAGGTGACCCGCCTGATTTTCTATTGTGGCCTAATCGCCCCGGGGCATAGGCTACGAGTCTAGCACCCGTCGCCACTAGCGTCAAGGAACCCTTCTGCGGGGTGCGACCTTCGTCGCCGGCTCGATGGGCTCGCCCCGAGCGAAGGCTGTGGCTAGGAGGCGACCGCGCGCTTCACCGTCGTGCCGGCCGGCGATCCCCGGCTGGCATCATCCGACGATGTCGTGCCAGCTCTTCGCACCGACGGTTACTCCGTAATAGGCTGCCGCCGCTTTGATGTTGGCGAAGGCTTGCGCTCGCTCGCCATCCGTGACGTCCCGGACTTGGGCAAACCTCGCGACCGCGCTGCGGACGTGGGACGCGTCCGTCAGTGGTTCCTTCCGCTCGGCCGGGAAGGCAAAGGCGCTGGCCGGCAGGCGGCCGCGGGCGGCGTCGGGAGCCCGCACGGGTTTCCAGGTGATCTCCATGCGCGACAGGGTGACATCTCGCCGTATCCGATCCATGGCCGTGTCGTTGCCGTCGCTTTGGCGGGCCTGCGGCAAGCGCGGCGACGACAGCCTCAGATCGAGACCTTGGTCGTCAGCCAGTACTGCCTGAACGGCAAACCGTACTCTTCGGTCCCCGGTTGAATCGCACTGGTGGGACCACCGAAGGCCCCACCGCCGTAGTAGTTTTGCGGCACGAAGACACCGGCGCCGATTAAACCGTACTGTTGGGCGGCGCTATTGACTAGGTTATACACGCCCAACCCCACGGACACTCTTCCGGACGTTTGCGAAACGCTCGCGTTGGCAAACCAGAATGGGTTGCGGTTCCACGAGTTGTTCGAACCGACGTACGTTGTGTCGATCCGCGCCGCAAATCCGCTCCGCTGCTGATACGACAGGCCGGCGGTTCCCTGGCGTAATGGAATGCCCGTGATCTGGCCGCCGTCCAGCAAGTTGGTGTTTTGCAGCAGAATGTCCTGAGGTATCCCGATGTATGCAGCCGACTGGATGTTGTAACTCGCATTGAACGCGAGGTCACGCATGATCCCGACGTTCGCGGAAAGCACGATGCCGCGATAACGAGCGCCGGCGGCGTTGAACGTCGTTGAGAACGCCAGATTGTTGACGGTCGGATTCAAGCCGGCACAGCTTTTTAGGCGCTGAATATATTGATCGCGATCAAGTGTTGGGGGACGGTGATTTGCGCGATCGATGAAATCGGAACGTTCCCACTTAGAAGCGCTTGATTCTCCCACGATTGATAAGCGTCGGCTTGAATGCTGGTACTGAAGTTGAAGCGGTGGCCATAAGCGAGCTCGACGTCGTTGGCCGTTTCCGGCAGCAAGTTCGGATCGGCTTCCGAAGCGATCGCGACCAGGGCGCCGCTGCCGGTCGTGGTCGACGGGCAGTTGACGCTCGTCGGCGATCCGTATGACGGCGGAGCTGGCGTCAGCAGAGACGGATCGGGTTCGCTATACGCGCGGCCGCTCGTCAGTCGAATCACGTCGTTGGTGGTCGGACGGAATACCAGCGATAGGCGCGGGTCGAAGTGCGTGCTGATGGTGTTGAGCGAACGCTGCACCCAAACCGTAGCGAAAGCCGAGAACTTGTCGTTGGGCATCCAGGTATCGCGTGCGAAATAGCTCGCCGTCGCGAGACTCAGAGGCGGGTAGGTGCCAAAAACGTTTTGCGTATTACCGTTACAAAGGATGTAGGGAAACTGCCCGTTCGTGTTCGCTTGGTGAAGCCACGTGTAGCCGAAACCGACGTCGTTCTTAGCGCTCGCGAAGTCGTCGCTCAGAAGGTACCCGTGATTATGATACAAGTAGAGCTAGTTTGGTCCCGGGCCGTATTGGGTCGTGACGTCCAGCACTTGACCCGGGCCTTTGGGGAGATTGTTATTATACGCATCGGCGAAGCCTTCGAGGGTTATTACGCCGGCGCCGAGCTGCTGCGTGACGCGTGCGTCGTAGTCTTGTTTGCCGAGGGTTCGCCAGCGATCGACGCTTCCACCAAACGGTCCGTAAAAGTTCACCGCGTACTGATGGGCGTTCATGCACGCGTAGCCCGACGGCGAATCGACCAACACCGCGATCGTGTGGTAACAGGACCGTTTTTGCCCGTTCACCAGGATCGTGTCGAGCCGTGCTTCGACTGCTTGATGGAACCGATTTCGAGTTGCGCGCCGTACAGAACGTAGGGGGAACGTCTGATAGTCGTTATCGCCCTCGCCGGTCGAGTTCGACCAATCGTTGGCCGAATAGGCGGTAAACTGCACCGTCGTCTTCGGCGAGAAATCGTATTGCAGTTTTCCTACGAAATTATACTACGAGTATTGACCCGTGATTCAATAGCTGTTGACCGTGTTGTGGACGTTGGCCGACGTGAGATCGGGTGGCGGATTGTCCCCCTTAAAGCCTGGATTGATCGCACTGGTCTGCAGCAATGCCGTCTGCGTCGTCATCGTGCCCGGAAAACTGCCGGTCGTGCCCTGTACGCCCCAAGCCGCCGCGTAACCGAGTTTTCCCTCGCTGCCGGTGGCAAGGAATCCGGTCATCAACTTATTGTCCGTCCCGACGCCTTGGGTTACCGACACGTGGTTCTCGCGGGTCGGATTGATAGTCTGAAAGTTGACGGCGCCGGCGATCGTCGTGGCGCCAAAAAGCCCGGTGGCGCCGCTGCCGAAGACGACATCCGCGCCGCTGAGACCCCAAAAGGGCGAGACGTTGTAGTTATAGCCGTTTCCGAAAGCACCGACCGGGCCGATCGGGTGGCCGTCGAGCAGCGTAGCGGTCTCGGTCGTGTCGAAGCCGCGGATCGAGAGTGTCATGTCGTCGCCGACCGACGAACTCGTAACGTCGTCACGCCCCGGGATCGTGGTGAGGACGTCTCCGAGACGTTGAAAGTTCTCGCTTTGCAAGAGGTCGGAATCGACGTGAGTATTGATGGTGCTGCTGGTTTGTAATGCGTTACGTCCGGCGGTCGCGACGTAGGCGATCTGTTTGAGGCCGCCGGCCTGTCGGTTGACGGCCGTTTGAAAACGCACCTCGGTTTGGCCTCGGACGTTGGCGAACTCCGGGGCGCGTGCGGATTGATAGCCGCTAGCCCGAATGACCACCGAATACGTTCCCGGCGGTTCGTTGGCAAACCGGAACGTACCGGTCGCATCCGTTCGAGCGGTTGTAACCGGAGATGAATTCCGGTCCAGTTCGACCGTCGCTCCCTCGACGGGCAGCCCACCTTGGGCGTCGAGCACGCGGCCCACGATCGTCGCGCCCGTCGCCGCCGGCAATCCCGTCGGCACAAGAGCGACTGCAAGCGCGACCAGCGCACAAATCTGTGGCGTGAAAAAGCGTTCGCGCGGCTTCATAACGCGAAGATAGCTGGTGCAAGCTTATGCCCGCCTTATGCTTTGCCTATGGTACGCCTAATCTCAGGCAGGCGTGCACGGCGGCGTCCGTAAATGTCTTCCCGTCATGTACGATTCACGTCGAAGAGATACACTGCCGACCGTGTTTAGCACCACCGCAAAACGGATTCTGACGGCGGCCATTGCGCTCGTAGCATTAGTAGGCCAAACGGCGTCGCCACCCGTTGCGCAGCCCGCCTCTAACGACGCGCTACGATCCCGCATCAAGCACGTCTTCGTGATTTTCCAAGAGAACCACTCGTTCGATAACTACTTCGGAACGTATCCCGGAGCGGATGATCTCGCGAGCGCGGAAGCCCAAACACACGGTTTTCGCCAGTACGACCCCATCGGGAAAACCTGGATCACGCCGTTCCGGATTACCGACCCCGACATCGAGTCGATGTCGCAAGCCCGGGCCGTCTCGCTCGCAAAAATGAACCGCGGGAAGATGGATTCGTTCGTTGGCGCCCAGGAAACGTACTCTGGCAAGAAGTTCGGGCCCGCCGACGCGCGCATCGTCGGTCTGGAAACGATGGCGCATTACGATTGTGACACGATTCCGTTCCTTTGGAAATACGCGCACGGGTTCGCTCTCTTCGATCACGTATTCCAGGCGATCACGGGACCGTCGACGCCGAACAACATCGCCGTTATTGCAGCCCAAGCCGGCCAGACGCAGGCCGCGCGCAATCCGGCCGCGACCATTGCGGTCGACGACAAAGGCCAAGGCGTTCCCGCGCTCAACGACAACGATCCAGCTTTCGGCCCCTATAGCGAAGCCGATACGAAGACGCAAATGGCGCAAGAGTACGCGACCCTCATGCTCCTGTTGAACGGCACGGCCAACTCGCAGGTGACGCAAGACACGCACGGGGTCGAGCGCGATCTCGGAGCCGTCATCACGCAGGGCCGCGCGCAAATTCCTTGGGCCTGGTATCAGGAAGGGTACGTATCGCCAACGGCTGCCGTCGCGGGCTATGAAGCACATAATAACGCACCGCAATACTTCGGTTATTTGCGCAACAACGACGTCTTCTGGAACAACGTTCACGGCGTGCGGCCACTGCTCGACGCCCTCCGGTCCGGCACGCTGCCCGACTCGGGCGTCTTCTATGTAAAGGGCGGCTCGAAAAACGAGTTCGGCTGGAAACCCGCAAACCACGATTCGTACGTACAGGCGCAATACCTTGGCGACGACGACCACCCCGGACCCGGCGATAGCGACCATCAAATCGGCGAGTCGTTCGTCGCAACCTTCGTGAATGCGATCGCTCGTAGCAAGTATTGGAACGATTCGGCAATCGTCGTCACCTGGGACGATCCCGGCGGCCAGTACGATCACGTGCCGCCGCCGCAGTACGAAAACTGCCCCGACGCCCGACCCTGCGGTGACGGCGCGCGGCTGCCGTTCATCGTGATCTCACCGTTCGCGCGCAGCGGCGCCGTCGTTCACGATCCGGGGGACACACGTCCATCGTCAAGTTTGCGGAGGCCGTTTTTGGCCTTCCGGCGCTGTCTTCGCTTCCCGACGAACAACGCTACATGCCGGAAGGGCCGCGCGACGGGAATCCGGAGCTCACCGATTTGACTTCGGCGTTCGACCCCGGACGGCTCGACGGAAGCGTTCCGCCGATTCCGGCTTCTGCAGTCGAGATTCCCGATGCCACCGTCAACGCGTTTCCACCGGCGATGAACTGCCGTTCACTGGGTATTACGCCGGTGCCGCTTCCAAACGCCCCGTCCGCGCCACCGCCCGGTTTCAAGCCCCGCACCACCGCTCACCCCGCCGATTAAGGAGAGTCAGCTCATGCCGCTGGTCGTGGCCGCCCCTCCACAGCGCGTTCCGGTTTTCGGAGGCTTCGACTACGTCACCGTTGCCGTCCGACGATCTCGAAGCGCCGGCAGTCGATCCCCAGACCGGCATTCTGTATCAGAACCTCGCGAACGGCGGCGGATTCGCCGTCGTCGATCCGGAGACGATGAAAGTCGTCAACGTCGTCAAGACGCCGCAGCTGGAGGATAACCACGCGCTGGTGTTCGCGCAGGCGGCGAACCAGTTGCTGGCTATCGGGGTCAACAGCCTGCTTTCCGCCTACGCTCTCGACGGAACGCTGATCGGAAGCATTGCCGTGCAGCCGTACATCGACCAATGCAGCACGGGCTCGAAAGGCCGGCTGGTTGCCTGCGCGGGGCGCGGCATCGTTACCGCCGTCGCCGTACGGAGCGGCGCCGTCCCGCAGATCGTCGGGAGGCTCGACACTCGCCACGACGGCGTTAAAACGGTCGGCATTGACGAAAGCACGAACGACCTCTGGATCGTGTGGTCGGACGCCAAAGGCGACTGGGTGCAGCGGTTGCGCTTTCAGGCGTAGAACTCGCTCGGAGTGCGCATTCTGGTCGTTGAAGACGACGATCCGCTCCGCGCGCTGTTGCAGCGCGGTTTGAGCGAAGATGGTCACGTCGTCGACGCGCTCCCCGACGGGCGCCAATGCCACGCTTATCTGACGTCCGCGCCGTGCGACGCGGTGGTGCTCGATCTGAATCTGCCCCATCAGGACGGCCTCACGCTGCTGCGCCGCCTGCGTGGCGACGGCGAGACGACGCCGGTTCTCGTCCTCACCGCGCGCGACGGCACGGGTGACGTGGTCGCCGGTCTGGATGCCGGCGCCGATGACTATTTGCGCAAGCCCTTTGCTTTCGACGAACTCGAGGCCCGGCTGCGCTCGCTCGCACGCCGGCCCCAGTCCTGGACCGGCGACGTGTTGCACGCCGGCGACGTCGTTTTTGACTGCACGCGGCGGCAGGCGTGCCGCGGCCAGCGCGACCTCATGCTGGCGGCCAAGGAAACCATCTTCCTCGAAATCGTCATGCGCAACGCCGGGCGCATCGTCACGCGCCGCACGCTGGAGGACCGCCTGTGGGATCGGGCCAGCGACCCGGGATCGAACGTGCTCGACATGTACGCGCGGCGCTTGCGTAATAAACTCACGGCGGGTGGCGAACCGCAGTTGTTGCAAACCATTCGCGGTCTGGGATTTCGCCTTTCCGTTTCGGCGGAAACGTCCGCGTGACGATTCGCGCGCGCCTGGCGGCCACCGTTGTCGGCAGCATTGCGATTACCGTTGCGTTATTTGCGACCTTCTCGATCGTCGCCATCGATCGGGGGCTTCGCTCTTCGTTTCAAGCCCGGTTGCTCACGACCGCGCAGGCAATCGGAACGACCGTCGACTATCACAACGGCCAGCTTGACGCCGACGAAAACGATTTGCAAAAGCTCGCCAACATCCGCGGTACGCCGTTCGCGGTCTTCGACTCAAAGGGCCGCCAAGTTGCCGGCGTCGATCCGCCCAGCGCGCAGCAACGCCGCGGCTTGGGCATCGTGGACGTGCCGATGTATCGCGGCGGCAGCACCGTCGGCTCCGTTTCCGTTTGGCAGTCGAACCTCTGGATCGACGATTTCGATCGCGTTGCCGCCATCGTTTCGGTCGGCCTCGGGATTTTACTCGTCGGGTTCGGCGTGCTGCTGGCGCGACGCGTGGTGGCGACCGCGCTGGCGCCTTTGCAAAGTATCGCATCGTTGGCCGAACAGATCGAGGGACACGACCTATCGCTCCGTTTGCGCGCCGACGACCCGACGAGCTCGGGCGCTTGTGCGCTTCGTTCGATCGCATGCTCGACCGGCTACAAGCGGCTTTCGATCGCGAACGGCGCTTCGTCGCCGACGCTTCGCACGAATTGCGAGCGCCGTTAGCAGTTTTACGCGCTGAAACGGAACTCGCTCTCCGGCGCGAGCGCGGCAGCGACGCCTATCGAGCGGCGCTCGCCTCGATAGCGCGCGAAGCGCTTCGGCTCGAAGAGTTGGTGGACGAGTTGTTGGCCGCGGCGCGAACCGAAGTCGACGCGCTTTCACGGCAAACCTTGGACGCGGCCGATCTGGCGCGTCGCATCGGCAAGCGTGTCGAGGCTGCGGCCGCCGTACGAGGCATCGCCGTCGAAGTCGACGCCAACGGCAAAGCCCTCGCGCAAGCCAACAGTGCGACGGTCGAGCGTGCGCTTTTGGCGATCGTCCACAATGCCATCGCCTTCGCGCGGGAAAGCGGCTGCGTGCGACTGCGAGTGGCCAGCGCAGGAGACGGCGTTTCCATCGAAGTTGCCGACGACGGTCCGGGCTTCACTTCCGACGGTCTGGAGCACGCGACGGAACGTTTCTGGCGCGGCGATTCGTCGCGGCCGCGCGGAGGAACCGGTTTGGGATTAGCCATTGCGCGCACTATGGTCGAGGCCAACGGCGGACGGCTGCAGCTCGCCAACGGCGCGGGCGGCGGCGCACGGGTAACGGTGACGCTCGGGGCCTAGAGGAACGCGCTCGTCACCGCGCGACCGGAACGTCCTTCATACCGGAAATTCTCGTTGCGATTGCCGCCGCACTCAAACCAAACATCGCCCGTTGTTTATCTTGCGAGTCGTGCTGCACGAGCACGTTAGGAACTCCGACGCGCTCGACGGCGAGATTCAACTCGCGATCCGCGACGAACTCGGTGACTGCCGAACCAAAACCGCCCGCGACCGAGTGTTCCTCCAGCGTAATCACACGACGATGGTCGCGCTCCAGATCGAGCAGCAGAGCTTCGTCGAGCGGTTTCACGAACCGTGCGTTGACGATGGTCGGAAGATCGCCGTCGCCGGTCGACGTGCCGTTCGAGCCCGCAGCATCGCGGAGCATGTCGTAGGCCTCCAGGGCGAGATCCACCGTGTTGCCGTAGGCCAGAATCGCCACGCCGCGCCCACGACGCAAAACCTCCGCCTTCCCCTGCACGATCGGTGCGACCGCTTCGGATTGGCGCCCGCTCGTCGACCCGCGCGGATAACGAATCGCCGCCGGCCCATTGAGCGTGAGCGCGTGTTCGAGCATCGGCTGCAGTTCCGCCTCGCAGCCTGGAGCCATAATCGTCATGTTCGGCAGCGTGCGCAGATACGCGATGTCGTAGAGGCCCATGTGCGTCGGTCCGTCGTCGCCGACGAATCCCGCGCGGTCCATGCAGAAGACGACCGGTAGGTTCTGTACCACGACGTCGTGGACGATCTGATCGTACGCCCGCTGCAAAAACGTCGAATAAATCGCACACACCGGCCGTAAACCGCTCGATGCAAGACCCGCGGCGAAACACACCGCATGCGCCTCGGCGATCCCTACGTCGAAATATCGCTCCGGAAAGCGCTTGCCGAACTTTGAGAGACCCGTACCGTCGGGCATCGCGGCCGTTATGCCGACCACGCGCGGATCTTTCTCGGCGACCGCGATCATTGCGTCGCCGAAAACGTCTTGAAATTTCGGTCGCGCGCCCGCACTGCTCTTCTTCGATCCGTCGCTCGGCTCGAATGCATTGGCACCGATGCCGTGAAACGTTCGCGAATCGCGCTCGGCCGGCTCGTAGCCCTTCCCTTTGATGGTGCGGACGTGCAGCAGCACCGGACGATCGAAGGCGCGTGCGGTGCTCAGCGCATCGACGACCGCGTCGAAGTTGTGGCCATCGACGGGACCGATATAACGAAAGCCCAACTCTTCGAAAATGACTGCCGTTTTTTCCGTCGGCGAAATGAAGCGCATGGCGCCGAGTTCGGCCGATTCGATGGCCTTCTTGGCCGCTCCGCCGAGCGGAATCCGGTCGAGCACCATTTTACCGGTTTTGCGCGCCAAGTTGGCGAACGGTTTGGTTCGCAGCACCGACAAGTACGATGCAATCGAGCCGACGTTTGGCGCGATCGACATTTCGTTGTCGTTGAGAATCACGATGAATTGACTCTTGAGCGCGCCGGCGTTATTCAGCGCTTCGTAAGCCAGGCCGCCGGTCAACGCCCCGTCGCCGATCACCGCCACCACCGTTTCGTCGCCGCCGGTCAGATCGCGAGCGTGTGCCATTCCGAGCGCCGCCGACACCGACGTGCTCGCGTGACCGGCGCCAAAGACGTCGTACTCAGACTCGCTGCGCATTGAAAATCCCGACAGGCCGCCGCCTTTACGGATCGTGCCGAAACGATCTCGGCGGCCGGTGAGAATCTTGTGCACGTACGCTTGATGGCTCACGTCCCACACGAGCTTGTCGGTAGGCAAGTCGAGCACGCGGTGCAAAGCTAACGTCAATTCGACGACGCCGAGGTTAGGCGCGAGGTGGCCACCGTTGACCGCGCACGTTTCGACCAGCATCCCGCGAATTTCGCTCGCTAAGATGTCGATTTCATCGCGATTGAGGCGCTTGACGTCGGCGGGTGAGGCGATTTTTTCGACGATCATTGTGATGGGCCGCGGGTTCGGCGTTCCAAACGTTATCTCCGGCTTAACAAGCCGCAGCCACCACCTCGGCGGCGCGACGCGCGTAGCGCGGGGCTTCGCGCGCCAGCCAGATCGCCTCGGGCCAGTTTCGAGGGTCCGACAAAGCGCGGACCGGCCGGAGCCAATCGGCGTTCAGCTCCCGGGCGGGCGTATCCAAGATTACCCGGACCGCCGCAATCCGCGGCGCCTCGAGAAGTCCAGTCTCCATGTCGACCCCGGAAAAGCCGCTTGCGGCCCAAGCGCCGCGCTCGGGCCCTCGGACGATCGTGACCGACGTGAGGAGCGGATCGTGAACGGGTTCGTAGCCGAGGCGGCGGGCGGCCTCAGCCAGCGCGTCGGTCATCTCGGCATCGCAGCGCAGCGTCGTTCCATCGGGACGCCTGACGACACGCGGCACGAGGACCGTGCCGCTCGGATGCCGCGCATGAAGGCCGCCCGCCAGCCCGCAGCTGACGATCGTGGTGGCACTTCCAAGACCTCCAACGGCTCGGAGCTGCGCCAACGATATCCCGCCTTCGACGACGCGAAAGCCCGGCAACGCCCGCCGCGCAGCTTTGGCTTCGAGGGCGGTGGCCGTCACGATCGTGAGATCGTCGCGGTCGAAGGTGTCGCTCATGACGTTCCGATTCGGCCAAACGAAACGCACCGGCGATGCGGCGTCCGATTGTACGACGAACCGTCCGAACGTGGGCGACGGTTTCCATGCTCGGCATTACATTCGACGTACATAGTCGAGAAGTTCGGCTACGCTTGGAGGTATCATGCGAACGAGCATTACGGCATTCATCGCGACGGTCGCGCTCGCGGGTTGCGGCGCGCACGCGCAAAGTGCGTTACCGCTAGCACCGCAATCGGGGGCCGCGCCGGTATCCGCCAACGTCAAAACCCATCGGGGCGCCGCGTTCAAAATCGTCGAGCTCGCAACGCTCGGCGGATCGTCGGGCGGCGGTAACAGCATCAACAACCGCGCCTGGGTCAGCGGCGCTTCGAGCCTCGCCGGCAGCTCGAGCGTCCATGCGACGCTCTGGCGACCCGATTCAATCGTCGATCTCGGCACCCTCGGCGGTGCAAACAGCGGGGTTGAGTGGCCGGTGAAAAACGATCGCGGGATTATCGCCGGCATCTCGGAAACGTCGACACCCGATCCGCTCGGCGAGAGTTGGTCGTGTTCCGCGTTCATTCCAACCAACGGTCATACGTGCTTGGGGTTCGTGTGGCGCGACGGACGGATGACGGCGCTTTCAACGCTGGGAGGAAATAACGCCTACGCGGCAGGTGTCGACGAGCGCGGCCAGATCGTCGGGTGGGCCGAGAACGCCACCCACGATCCGACCTGCGCCCAGCCGAATCACGTCCTTCAGTTCGAAGCCGTCGTGTGGGAGCCGGACGCAAAACGCTCCATCCGCGCACTTCCCCCGTATGGGAACGATCCCGATGGAGCTGCCACCGCCATCAATGACAACGGGCAGATCGTCGGAATCTCGGGAATTTGCGATCAACAGGTCGGACGCTTTTCCGCTCGCCATGCCGTGATGTGGGATGGCGGAGTCGCGACCGATCTCGGCAGCCTTGGCGGCGTGGCCTGGAACACGCCCACAGCAATCAACGCCGCCGGTCAGGTCGTCGGTTTTTCCGACCTGCGCGGCGACCGTAATGGCAATCCAAAATTCCACGCATTCTTCTGGACACAAAGCACTGGAATGGTCGACATCGGCACGCTTCCCGGCGATCGTTATAGCGAAGCTCTGGGCATCAACGATCGGGGCGAAGTCGTCGGCGTGTCCTACAGCGCCGGCTTCAAGACGTCGCGCGCCTTCGTTTGGCAGAGCGGATCGCGGATCGCCGATCTAAATACGCTCGTCGGACGTAACCTATCGGTAAAACTCCTGTTTGCTAACGACGTTAACGACGACGGCAACATTGCCGGCGGCGCCTGCGTCACCAGCGGATCGACGTGCAGCAGCACGCCGGCTTTCAAGGCGATTCCACTGCATTAGGGGCGGCCTCTATCGGACGACGTCGTTCTCGAACCGGTTTCGCAGTTGGCCGGGAGTCAAACCCATGATCCGGCGCATGCAGCGAGCCAGGTGGCTCTGATTCGCGAAGCCGGCCTGCAGTGCGACGTCTGCCAAAGAGGCGCCATCGCGCTGCAGGAGGCCGGCGGCGTGCTGGACGCGAGCGCGAATGACGTACCGGTGCACCGCTATTCCGGTCGTTTGCTTGAAAAGCGTCTTGAAGTGCGACGGGCTGACGCCGGCAATTCGCGCCAACTCGAACAGCGAGAGATCGCTCGCGACGTTGGCGCGAACGTACTCGAGCACGCGCGCGAGCCCCCGCCGTGAGAGCGCCTCGGGACGCGGTTCCATCACCCGCGCGTACCTGCGCAGAAGGTGCGCGGCTAGCGCGACTCCCAGTCCTTCTCCATACACCCGGCCACTCGGATCGGGCGATTCCAACTCCGCTTTGACGGCCCAGCCGACGTGCTCTATGCGCGCGTCGTTGAGGTGCAGGTGTGGCAGAATCGCAACGCTCGCCGGATTCTTGACGCCCATTCCCTCGGCGACCGAGTATAAGAGTGGAGCGCTGATCTCCATCGACAGTTTGGTGGTAGCGAACTCCGTTTCCCAGATTCGCGATACGCCCGCCGGCACGATCTTGATGTCGCCGGGAACTTGCAGTCGCCGCACGCTCGACCCGTCGCAGCGGCTGGTCACGAGGAGAGGCCGCCCCACGTGCATGCTGACGCTGTGTTGCGAGTTACTCAGTTCCGAATACCCCGCGGACGCCTCGTAAATGCTCGCCTCGAAGCCCGACCAGTGCCGCTGCGCACTCGTCGCCTTCACGCGAAACTCCATTTTCCGATCGTCGTGCCGGGCCCACGCACGCTCTTGCCACATCGCAGCGATTCCTAACGCAGGCGAGCCGGCGAACGTGACTCGTCGAGCGCGCGATGCGAAACATCGTGCGGCGGCCTACGGTACGTCTCGCGATGAAGCGCGTTATCGCTTTCCCGTTGGTGCGGCTTTCGCTGATCGTCCTCATCTTTTCGGCCGCCCTAACCGTCGTCGTCGCCGGAGCGCGTGGCCACAGCTCGACGTGGGCCGGCATTACCGTCGGCTGGATCGTCGCCGCGGTGTTACTCGGCGTAACCGCGGGTGTCGAGCGCTATACGGCGGATCGATCGATTGCCGACATCGGACTCGGCCGGCATCACGCGCTGCGCGATCTCGCGTTAGGACTCGCACTCGGCGCCGCGCTGTTTACGGCCGTCGTTTTGGAGTTGGCGCTCGGAGGCCACTATCACGTTGCCGGAGTGCACCTAAGTTCCGACGTCGCGCTTGCCGCACTGCTGCTCGCCTCCGGCGCCGTTATCGAAGAGGTCTTGTTTCGTGGCGTCGCGTTCCGGCTGGTCGAGGAATGGGCGGGAACCTGGATAGCTCTCGCCGTCTCGGCCGCAATCTTCGGTGCGGTGCACTCCGCCAATCCCGGCGCGACCTGGGTCTCGACGCTGGCCATTGCCCTCGAGGCCGGCGTACTGCTCGCAGCCGCCTACATCGTCACCCGAAACTTGTGGTTTCCGATCGGATTACATTTCGCGTGGAACTTCTGTGAAGGTCCCGTCTACGGCACGCAGGTTTCGGGTCACGAGATTCTCACGAGCGTCGTGACGGCGCACGTGAGCGGATCGCCGTGGCTTACGGGCGGCAGTTTTGGTCCCGAGGCCGGCTTGTATGCGGTGGCTACCTGTCTTCTCGTGGCACTGGCGATGCTGGCGTATGCGCGGCGGCGCTCGTCGTTCCTTGCGCCATCTTGGAGACGTCGCGCGGCCGCCTGATCACTCGGGCTTGCGATCGCGGTACCACGCAACGGCGCGTTCGATAGCCTCGCGCACGGGCGTCGGACGGAAATCCAACTCGCGCATCGCTTTCGAAGAGTCGGCGAACATGCGCTCGCGCGACATGCGCACGCCTTCGAGCGGCGCGAACGGAACGGCATCGCGGCGAAGGCTGCAGCGCACCTCATCTGCATAAGCGACGGCTAGTGCTACTGCGTAAGGGACGCGCCACGACGGCATCGGCTTGCCGGTTGCGCCGGCGAGCATCAGCCAAACTTCGTCCATGCTCAGATTTTCGCCGCCGATCACGTAGCGTTCGCCGATGTGGCCTCGCTCTAATGCGACGGCGTGCGCGCGCGCCACGTCCTCGACGGCGACCAGATTCATCCCGCCGCGACCCGGTGCTTTGGCGCCGATTCGACCGCGCAAGAAATCCACAATCAGTTTGCCGGTGGGCGTCGGCTTCCAATCGCCCGGTCCGACGGGTGCGGTCGGAAGCAACGCCACCACTGGAGCGCGACCCGCAAACGCCGCGCGTTCTTGCTTTACTTTCGAGCCGTGGTATCCGCCATCAGTGTCCGCGTAGCAGGTTTCGTCCGCGGGCCGGCCGTCTGGGCGCTCGTGTCCCACGGTAGCCGAACTCGACGTCAGTACCACTCGATCGACCCCCGCAAGGCCGGCCGCGGCCATCAACCCTGCGGTACCGGTAACGTTGACGGAGTCGATGCCGGCTCGGTCTCGGGCCGCAAACGAGTACAACGCCGCGCAGTGCACGACGTACCGGCAGCCGTTCACCTTCCGCGCAAAGTCGCCCGCGCGCCGCAGGTCGCCGGTTACGAGTTCGAGCCGTCCGTCTTTCGGGAGAGCGGGAGCGCCGTCGGCGAGCGTTCCTGCGCGGACGAGCGCCCGCACGGCGAAGCCGCGTGCGAGCAACTCGCGAAGCACGTGCGAACCGACGAAACCGGATGCACCGGTGAGAAAAACGCGGTCAGTGGCCAATCGCGGCGCGGATCGATTCCTTCATCGAACCGGTCGTGCGCAGGACGGCCGTCGGTTCGTAGCCGCAGTGCGCCATACAGTTTTCGCACGCTTCGTGCTTGCCGCGACCGTATTTCGACCAATCCGTCTCTTCGAGCAGTTCCTTGTACGTCTTCGCGTAGCTCTCTTTGCTCATGAGGTAGCAAGGGCGCTGCCATCCGAAAACGGTGTAACACGGGATGCCCCACGGCGTGCACTCGAAGTCGACTTTACCCTCGAGGAAATCGAGGTACAACGGGCTATGGTTCAGGCGCCACTTCTTGCGCTTGCCCTCGGCAAACGCGGCTTGAAAGACTTCGTGCGTGCGCTTGACGCCCAAAAAATGCTCTTGGTCGGGTGCCTTTTCGTACGCGTAGGCCGGGGAGATTTGCATCATGTCGACTTTGAGCTCGTCGTTGAGATAGTCGAGCACGGCGCGAACCGATTCGGGGCCATCCTGATCGAAGAACGTCGTGTTCGTGTAGACCCGAAAGCCGCGTGACTTCGCTTCCTTGATGGCGTCGACGGCTTTGTCGAAGACGCCGTCGCGGCAAACCGATTGATCGTGGCGTTCTTTCATGCCATCGATGTGGATCATCCACGCAAAATACGGCGACGGTTTGAAGAGGTGAATCTTCTTCTTGAGCAAGAGCGCGTTCGTGCAGAGAAAGACGAACTTTTTGCGCTTCACCAGCTCTTCGACGATTTGCGGCATCTGGTCGTGCACGAGCGGCTCGCCGCCCGCAATCGACACCATCGGCGCACCACATTCCTCGACGGCGGCGATGCAATCTTCGACGCTCAGGCGCTGGCGCAGAATCTCGTCGGGATGTTGAATCTTGCCGCACCCCGCGCACGCAAGGTTGCACTGCAACAGCGGTTCCAGCTCCAGCACGAGCGGATACTTCTTCTCGCCGCGGATCTTCTTACCGGCGATGTACTTCGCAACCGCGAGTTTTTGCTGCAGGGGCATGCTCATTCGTTCAGGTTACCCTTTCGTGGGAGGTGAGGCCTTCATTCACCGCCGATTTCGCGTCGGTCGCAAGCGCCATCATGGGGAAGAGGTGGCGATAAAGATGGTAGTTGATATAAAAGTCGCGAGGAAAACCAGTCCCGGTGCACTCCCGCTCGTCCCAAGTTCCGTCCGGACGCTGCGACTCGCACAAAAAGCCAAGACCCCTTTGGGTGGCCGGGTGTTGCGCGAGGCCGGCCAACTGCAAGGCATTCACCGCCCACGCCGTTTGCGATGCAGTGCTGCGACCGACGCCCGCGAACGACGGATCGACGTATGAGTGGCAGCTCTCGCCCCAGCCGCCATCGGCGTTTTGCGTGTCCAGCAGCCAGGCTGCTGCCCGGTCGACCATATCGCTGCCGGCGCCGAGCGCCTTGAGCGCCGACACCACGCACCAGGTTCCGTAGATGTAGTTCACGCCCCAGCGGCCGAACCAGCTGCCGGTCGGGTTCTGCGTTTCGCGCAAATACTGCAGCCCGCGAGCGACGTACGGATCGGCCGTCCCGGCGCCGAGCACGGCGAGCATCTCGAGCACGTGAGCGGTAACGTCTTCGGTCGGCGGATCGATCATCGCCCCGAAATCCGAAAACGGCATTCGATACAGCAACTCGCGCGTGTTGTCGCGATCGAAAGCCGCCCACGCACCGTTGCGCGAGCGCATCGCCAGCGTCCACCGGCGGGCGCGCTCGACAGCCGGCGCTACCTTAGCGGCATCGCCGCCTTCGAGCAATGCCAGCACGACGATCGTCGTGTCGTCGATATCCGGATAGACGTCATTGTCGAACTCGAACGCCCAGCCGTTCCCGCGCGTCTCCGAGCACTTCACGCGCCAATCGCCGGGCGCGTCGTCGGGAATCTGCTCTTGGAGCAGCCACTGCGTCGCTCGCTGCATGGCCGGATGACCGCGCTCGAAACCCGCCAGCGCCAACGCGCGTACCGCCCAAGCCGTGTCCCACACCGGCGACATGCAAGCCAAGAACCGCCAGCCTCCGACTTCACTGGCACGATCGGTGTCGTCGATGATGAACCGTTTGAAACCGTCGACGCCTTTACGCATAACCGGATGCTCCAACCCGAAGCCCATCAGATCGAGCGCGATCAGCGAGTACACCCACGGGGGCTGAATGCCGCCCCAACTGCCGTCGGCCTCTTGACGCTCGACGATCCACTGCGCGACGCGCCGCTGTGCCTTCCGGCGGAACGGTTGGAACGGAAATCGCTCGTAGAGCTTCTGGAGTCTCTCGACGAGCACCAGCCAACCGCTGCCGTGCACGCGCTTCAAGTGCGTTTCCGTTCCCGGCAGGACGATTTCGCCGACGTCTACCCCGAGATCGCGCACCGGCCTTTTCGAAACGACGATAGTGAGCGGCGCAACCGTGCCCCGCGCCCAACAGGCGAAGTCGTACAAGTTGAACGGCATCCATACCGGAAAGAATGCAAGCTCCGGAGGCTGCGATGGAACGCCCGTCCACGGATACTTGCCGAAAATCGCCAGCCAGATTTTGGTAAAGACGCGCGCATTGGCCACGCCCCCGGCGCGCAAGATCACGGTTAGCGCTCTGCGCATTTCCTCGCCGCTCGGATCGTGCCCGAGGACTTTGAGCGCCACGTACGCTTCGATCGTCGTGCTCAGGTCGGCCGGCCCGTCGTAGTAGAGCGCCCACGAGCCGTCCTCGCGCTGGTTTTGCAAGAGGTGCTTCGCAGCGCCGGTTCGGATGCCGTCGATTGGGATCCCCAGAAACCGATACAGCAATACGTGCTCGGCCGTCATGGTGACGTTGGTCTCCAACTCGCCCGACCACCAGCCTTCCGGCGACTGTTCGGCCAACAGCCACTCGACGCTCGCTCGAAGGGCGCCGGCGGTCTTCGAAGCCGCCGGCGGCTGGGCGGAGGAAGCGGCGTTCACGACGCGCGACTCGGCAACGGCGTTGCGGTCGGCGCGCGCTCAGGGCGCGCCGCTAGACTGCGTTGCAGCGCGCGGGCGGCATACGCTCCGCTGCGCACGGCGGATTCCATCGTGTCGGGCCACCCCCCGGTATCGGTCCAACCTCCCGCGATGACCACTGCCGGCTCTGCAGTCGTTTGGCTTGGCCGAGTCGCGCCGGCACGGGGCAGATACGTTGCATCCGGGTTGCGCGTGACCGCGGTGCTTAGCAGTTTTGTCCCGCGCAACGCGGGAACGAACGAGCACACTTCACGCCACGCCAGCGCTTCCAGTTCGCCGGTTGAAAGCCGCAGGTATTCGTCGGCCGCGCTGAAGCTGCAACACAAGTATCCCGGGGTTTTTTCAAAGATCCATTGAAGCGGCGAGTCCAGAGCCGCCGCAAAATCGACCTCGATGGTGGGGCCGTCGTGCCACAGATGCACGTCGACGATTGGATACGGCTCAAACGAATCGAGATTTTCGATCCCGTAGGGTCGCGCATCACCGAGCAGTTTCCCTAGCGCGCGCGGCGGAACCGCCAACACGACGCCGTCGAAATCCCCGATCGAACGGTCGCCGAGGAGGTGCAGAACGATCGGACGATTGCGCGCGCGGTCGAGCGTCACGCCGACGACCGGCGACGCGAGGCGAACGGCGTCCAATCGGTCGGCGGCCGCCTGCGCCAAGTGGGCTAGCGGCACGGTTGAAAATCCGAAGCGCGCGGCCCCCGGCTCGCTCAAGAACGCCGTTGACAGGACGAACGTCGCATCGGCGCGACTCACGCGTCCAAACGGAGCGTTCAATGCCGGGATGAAAAACGGGTCCCAAAACGCCCGGCGCGTTTGCGCATTCTGCCCGGTCCGTTCGAGCCAATCCTCAAACGTCTCATCATCCGCCGCCGCGGCCGGCCGCGCTTTCGATAACAGCGCCGACACGAGCGCACGCCCAACTCGAAGTTTGCCGCCAAGACTCAAGTGTGGGTAGCGCGCAAACGAGGCGAGCAAATGAAACGGCGCCGGCAGATCGCTCGCGCGCAAGTGTCCAGAGGTGCCGTCCCGCGCGAGTACCAGCGCATCGAAGCGATCCTGCAGATGCAAGACGTGCTCCATTCCGACGCGCCGCGCGAACGCGACGAACTCCGTGCAGCATGCCAGGAAAACGTGCTGTCCGTTGTCGACTTCGCGACCGTCGATCTCGAACGACGTCGCGCGGCCGCCAAGAAGCCGGCTGCGTTCGAAGAGTTCGACGGACGCGCCCGCGTCCTTCAGATCCAGGGCGGCGGCCAGCCCGGCTAGTCCCGCACCGACGACCGCTATCCGCTGCTGCTCAGCCACGACCTCACCACGACGCGCAACTTTTCGGTCTTCGATAGCGCCGCGCGTTCGCGTAGCGGCAGCGCCGGATTGCGCTCGATTTTCTTGAGTAACTCCTCGTAAATGCCCGCCATGGTTTGCACGCACGCCGCCGGCCTCCGGGGGATATAGCGCAACACTTCGTAGCCGCTGGCAAAGTATCCGCGCGCGCGCTCGACCTGATAGGCGACGAGGTCGTTCCATCCGGGTGCGATGTCGCCGGTGAACAACGACGACTCGGGTACGCCGAAGCGCTGCAAGTCTTCTTGGGGGAGATACACCCGCTGCATGTCGACGGCGTCCTCACGCACGTCGCGCAAAATGTTCGTGAGTTGGAGCGCGAGACCAAGGTCGTCGGCGCGGTCCAAAGCGGCTGGTTCGGTGAAGCCGAAAATGCGCACGCACATGCGGCCGACCACCGACGCAACCAGCGTGCAATATCGGCGGAGGTCGTCGAACGACCCGTACCGTTGGTGGCTGAAATCCATCTCGACGCCGTCGATGAGCATCTGCAACTCTTCTTCCGGAATGGCGTACCGTTCGATCGCCTCCGCCAGCACGCGTAAGATCGGATCCTCCCCAAAGTCGCCGCGAACGGCGCGCGAAATCCGCTCTCGATGGTGCTTCAGCCGTTCGGGCAGATTTTCAAGAAGCTCGCTGCTCTTCGCGCTCCCGTCGGCTTCGTCGTCGACCTGCCTTGCGAAGTTGTAGAGCGCGTAGATGGCCATGCGTTCGTGATGACCCAGGGAAATAAAACCCCAATAGAAGTTACCAGCCTCGCGCCGCGCCATGTCGCGATTGAAGCGTTCCGCACGATGCTGATCGGATTCCGAAGGTGCAATGCCCAGAAGCGTTTTCGGCAAGTTCGTCATTTCGTAGGATGGGGCGTCGGTCTGCCCGGTGCCGGCGTAGCGGCGGGACGAAACGTCTCGACGGCCGCCCGCGCTACGAGCGATAACTTGGTAGTGCGCGACACGCTGGGGCGCCGGCCGGCGGTCTGATAGCCGATACGCTCGATTGCGTCGCAGATCGCGAGGCCGCCAAGCCGGTACAGCGTGAGTTGCAAGCGCAACGGTGTCGAGGCTACGCGCCGCTCGAGGGCACGTCCGGATTCGAGCAGCGCGCGCGCACGTTCCACCAGCGCACGGGTCGCTCCAACGTTGCCCTCCCGGGCAACGTCGGATTGCACCAAGTACGACCGGCCGATGACGGCGTCGCGACTGACATCCTGGGCGTGATTTGCGAGTTGCAAGCCGACACACACGTCGTCGGAGAGCCTTTCGCACTCGGGGTCGACGACGTCGAACACGCGCAGAACCATGCGCCCGACGGGCGCCGCAGAAAGCATGCAGTAGCGTTCCAGATCCGCCCACGCAGGATACGACTTTACCGACTGATCCATCACGTTAGCTTCGATCAAGTCCAAAAATGGCGCGGCTGGAATGCGATGGCGATCGATGGTTGGAGCCAGTGCAATCAGTGCCGGATGCACCGCCGGCTCGCCTGCGAACAGACTCTCGACCTCGCTGCGCCAGCGAGCCAGCCGCGACAGCGCGGTGCCGTCCGGACTTTCGTCGCCGAGATCGTCCGTCGATCGGCAGAACGCATAAATCCGCGCGAGGTCCGTGCGGTGGGGGCCATCCACGAAGCGCGACGCAACGCTAAAGTTCTCGTAATGACGCTGGGTAAGAAATCGGCAATAGGCGTCGGCCGCCTCGAGGGTCAGGTCAGGCGCCGCCGCGGGGTTTTGATTCCGCATGGCCGGGAGGGACTTACCCGAACCCGCTGCAGTGACCTTCGTTTCTTTCGGGCGGCGAACGACGACGATACCGCTACTGGCTCAGACGAAGCTGAAGCGTTTGCTGCGTGCTCTGATTGCTGGAAGGATCGGTTGCCGTAATCTTCACCGTAATCGCTTGTTGGCCGGGCATCGGCGTGATTGACACGTTCACTTTGAAGTTTCCGGCAGAACCCGCCGTGGTGCTGCGTGCGAACTGTCCGGTCGGCGATGCGGCCGGTCCGACCGTAATTTGTACGCTCGCATTAGCGACGGTATTGCCTTGTACGACGAACGTCGATCCAACCGCTTGATTGGCGCCGGGCTGGTTGATCGTAAGATACATTTGCGGCGGACCCGATCGAATCACTGAAAACTCCCAGCCTCGGTCGAACGTCGAGCCGCCCACGGCGCGGCCGCTGACGCGCACGGTGCGCGAGCCGAAATCCAGCGGCGCCGGCGGTTTGTAAGAGAATCCTGTCGCAGAAACGCCGCACCGTGAGGTAATGTCGTTTCCGTCAAGCGATACGCGCACCGAGCCGGCATTGACCGCGGCCGTGAACTCGGCGGAAATCGTCGCAAAGCGGTTCGACACTTTCGTGCCGGGTGCCGGCTGTTGGGCGCGCAACTGCACGAGCCCCGGCGGCGGACCGCCGTTGAATACCGCGAACGACCATCCCCTATCGAAACGCATGCCGGCAACGTCGCCGCCGGTCACGCGCACCGTATGCGATCCGAACGCGAGCGGCGCCGGCGGACGATATGAGAAGCCCGTCGTCGATACGCCGCTGCGCGAAGTGATATCGTTGCCATCCAGCCACACGCGTACGCTGCCCGCGTACACTTGACGCGAGAACGAGGCGGCGATAACCGGGAACCGATTGGCGATGCGTTGGTCGGGAGCGGGCTCCTGCGAGCGCAAGTAGAGTATGCCCGCGGGCGGCGCCGGTGGTGGTGGATAAGGTGGCCGTACGGGTGCCAGACCACCCATGTTGATCGAGACCACCTGCGTGCCCGCATCGTACCCGACGTTGGCTCCCAGGGACTGCGCGACGAAGCGCAACGGCACGTAGGTCGTCGCACCGACGATAAACGGCGCGACGTCGAGCAACTGCGGCTGCCCGTTGACGGTTGCCTGCGTCGAGCCGATGTGTAAGGAGACGGTCGTCTTCCCCTTTGTTGCGTTGATCGTTCCGGCGCTGTAAACCACACTTGCGCCGAGGCGTTCGAAGATGCCCCTCAGAGGAACGAAGACGCGACCCGAGCGTTCAATAGGCCCGGGGCTGAGCTGCAGGGGCTGCCCCCCAACCATCACCGTTTGGGCGCTTGCGGGCGGCATCGGAGCGAACGCCAGCGCGACTGCAATCGCAGCAACGGCGGCGATTCCACGCGACGAAAACGGGAACAGGTTCATCGTAGCTCCTCCAAGGGTGCAAAGCACGGCCTTCGCTCGGCCATTCGCCGCTCCGGTCACGCCAGCCTCGCCCAGCATGGAAGCTTCGACTGCGCTACCGGGCGGCCAGAATCGGGCGCGGCGGTGTACGAAGATCCGACAGGGAGCGCGTACCCAAGCAGAACATCGCGACGCGCAGCACCTCGATAAACTCGCGCGCGAGATCCAGGGCAGCGTCGCAGCCGTTGTCGGCGGCTCGCAGAAAGGGCCCGGCAATTCCGACCAGGTCCGCGCCCATGGCGAGCGCCTTGACGACGTCGAGCCCCGTCCGGATTCCCCCGCTCGCGACGATCGTCTCGGTTGGCGCGACCTCGCGCGCGCGCCGCAAACATTCTGCCGACGGGATGCCCCACCCGGCGAACGCCGCCGCAACGCGCGCGCGCCACGGTTCGGCGATCCGATGGCGCTCGACTTCGCTCCACGACGTTCCGCCGGCACCCGCCAAATCGATGGCTGCGACGCCCGCATCGAACAGCGCACGCACCGCATCAGGCGCAATCCCCCAGCCGACCTCTTTTACGATAACGGGAAATTCGAGGCGCCGGCAAACGGCGGCGATTCGATCGAGCAAACCGCGAAAACAGGTATCGCCTTCCGGTTGCAATGCTTCTTGCAAGGCGTTGAGGTGCAGCACGAGCGCGTCGGCGCGTACCATCTCGACCAATCGGCGGCAATCGTCGGCAGTGTACCCCTTGTTCAGTTGTACGGCGCCGAGGTTCGCGAGGAGTAACACGTCGGGAGCCAGCTCGCGGACGTCGAAGCTTTCCAGCAACTCGGGCGACTCGAGAAGCGCGCGGCCTGAGCCTAAACCCATGGCGAGGCGATGCGTTTGGGCGACGCGCGCCAGCGTCTGATTGATGCGAATGGCTTCGCGCGTTCCGCCGGTCATGCACGAAATCAACAGCGGAGCCGCCAGGTCGCGTCCGAACATTCGCGTCGATGTATCGATGTCGCGCAAGTCGAGTTCGGGCAATGCCTGATGTACGAGAGCGTAGTCGTCGAAGCCGCTGCCGAGACCCTTCGATTCGACGTCGCGTTCGACGTTGATCCGAAGGTGCTCCGCTTTTCGCGACCGGGTCGTTTCTTCAGGCAGCGCGGGTTGCGACGTGTCGGGCAAGGTTCTCGAAGCCTTCGAGGTGCGCGTGCTCTGGAATGCTCCGTTCGATCGACGCGACCGCTTTGCTCGACAGGCGTGCTGCCAGGCCTGGGTCGCGGCTGTTGACCGCCGCAGCCAGGAGGCGGCCGGCGCGGCGGAAGCCACGGCAGACGCCGGCATCCGCATTCGCGATAAGCGCGCCAGCTTCGAGTGCGGCGCCGGTGAGCGCCGCGCTCCGGCGGCGTACGGAACGCACGCGCACCAGCAGACCGCTGGATTCTCGACCGTTCGGGCCGCGCTCGGTGTCGCTGGTTCTTCCTTCTATAGCCTCGAGCACCGCGCGGGTTACCAGCGAGGCAACTCGAAGGCGGCGTTCCGCGTTGCCGACGTCCTGCGCGAGGACCCTTAACGCCATCGCGTAGAGGGCGTCGCCCGCATTGAGGCTCTGCCCTAGACCCCACCGCGCGACGACGGAGCATGCACTGCGCTCGCCGGCGAGGGCCGTCACTTCGTCTTCTTCCACGAGTTCGTCGTGAAGCAGCATGAAGCGGTCGAACAAATCAAAAGCGGCGGCAACCGGAAGCGCGTCGCCGATCGCGTCCGCATCCCCGTCGCATGCCCGGCACGCCCACATGACGAGGTTGGGGCGCAGCATGAGGCGATCCGCCTCTGCGAGCCCGCGTTCTTCAATGATCGTTCCGGCAACGGAGCGAAACGGCAAGGCGATCCCGCGCAAATATTCGAGGACGCGAGCGCGATGTTCGCCCATGGGTGGGGATTCGAACGGCGACGACGGCATTTGCGCTAGAAGCTCGTCCCGGTCATTTTGAGATGTGGGTCGATGATCGCGGCCGGGCGGCCGCGCGCGGCTTCCAGGTAGATAAACCGGCGATCGTCGGGACCCATGCCGTCGAAGTCCCACTCGCTCACGCGCGCGTCCGCAAAGTTCGACTTCGCAATCGCTTCTCGAATCGTTGGCGCGAGCCGGGCAAAACCGACCGCTCTCGGATCGAATGCCTTGCGGTCGACGTCGGCGGCGGTAACCGGACCGCCGGTCTCCGACATGAGTTTCACCGGCGTAGGACCGGTCAGCGTACCGTCGATCGCAACCGCGTACTGATCCACGTTGACGTGGTGCGACGGCTCCTGAACGTCGACCGTTAATCCATTGACTCGATCGGCGGTCATCGAGGTGACGCGCAGCGGTTGCCCCGCGCGGGCGGAAATGGCGTCGAGCGCGCGCAGCACGGCCGTACCGTCGGCGAGAAATGGGTTGATCGGGCCTCCGCCCGGATTGGCAGCCGCCAAACTCGGGTCGCCGGTGCCGTACGACGATCCACCACCCGCCTTCCCGGAACACGCAGCAACAGCCAGGACGATGGCGAGGATGCCGGCGCTCGAGAATGCGCGCGTCGCGAAGATTCTCATCGGCGATTTCGATTGCCGAATGGCTGAAAAGGTTCCTGTTTCCGCCGCGCCGTCGGGGGCGGGGCGCGGGTCGCTGCGCGGCGTAAAACCTACGGGGAGGACACCGAACGATGAAGACCAGCATATCGGCTATGCGTGCTGCCGCCCTGTGCGCAGCCGCATCGTTTGCCGGATGTGCCGGCGGCGGATCGCCGCTCGCACCTTCCGCAAATCGAGTCAACGTCGACTTCTCTCAAACCCTTCTCAGCCCGCGTGTCGCAATCTCGCACCTCGGTACGATTTCGGCCGTACGTCAAATAGAGCCTGGCTGTTGCGCGCGCGCCAAGACCCTGTTCGTCTCAGATGCCTTTGGCGGTTCGAGCTTTACGGGAGCAGTCTATGCGTTCGAGTATCCGTCCGGGAAATTGCTCGGAACGCTCCCTGCGCCGCCCGAAGGCTTCTCCGAGCCGCAAGGCGAGTGCGTCGACGACAAGGGCGACGTCTATGTCGACAACACTGCACTATCGACGATCGACGAGTACAGCCACGGCGGCGCGTTCGTAGAAACTTTGGCCGACCCCGGGCAGTTCCCGGTGAACTGCTCCTTTGACCCATCGACGGGAAACCTGGCCGTTGCGAACATTTTCAGCAGCAGCGGCGGTCCCGGCAACCTTGCGATCTACAACGGCGGCGTACTGCTGAACACGTACTATCCACCGAATACGTCATCCGTGAGTGCTATCGCTTACCGGGCACGGTCGGGCATTTTGTGGCTTGCCGTCGGTCAATCTTCCGGCGTCTTTACGTACGATACTTTCTCCGGCGGCACGTTCGCCGCGTTCACGATTCAGACTGGAAAAAACCACCTTGGGAACGGCATGCAGTCGTCGGCACTCACGCAGTCGATGAATATCTCGGGGACGACGGCGTCGGGCCAAACTGCAATTTTTCAGGTGTCGGCGGGGAAAATCACGGGCAAGACGATCCTCGATTGCACCGGTAACCCTTCGGCTCCGTGCGGCGACGTTGCGTTTTTCATCAAAGGTCCGCGCGTGACCGTCACCGATGCCGTGAGGCTCAGCGCCTCAATGTATCGTTTCCCTGCCGGCGGACACCCGATCCACGTCTTTTCGGCATCCTTCACTCAGCCGATCGGCGTCGCCGTGAGCTCGTTCGTTAATACTCCATAACCTGCGACGAGCGACCGTTAATTTGCGGACGGCGAGCCGCACGTACTGACGAGCAAAGACGCACCGAACGGAAGGGTCGTTTACGAGTCCCAGTGAAGTCGCCGTTCCCCGGAACAGCACTTAGATGGAGAACCGAAGCAATGAACGCTCTGCGAGCGGTCGGAAGACTGCTGGTGGTAGTAGCTCCGAGCATCATCTTTGCAGCTTGCAGCAGCACCCAAGCGCCGAACAAGTGGACCCTCTGGTACACGCCCAACGAACCGAAACCCGGAACCTTCGTCGCACACTTCAAGCCCTGCAATACCTACGTCTTTGCGAGTTCGCCGGACCAATCCACGTACGTGGTTGGCCTCGTCGACGGCTGGACCGGGCCGCGGCACCCTCGGGGAAACAGCGCGACGATTCAAACCGGCGAATCGTATGCGAGGGCGCTCGAGCTCGGAACCGGCACGGTGCGCGACGAAAACAACGGGTACGATCTCAAAGTGGACATTGTGTACGACGTCGCAGCCTATCTGCCGGCGAAAGCGCGGGCCGATACCGACTGCTCGACACCAGCCCACACCGTCGCGCGATTGACTATTCCCAGGGCCCCGTAAACGATGGATCGATGGCCGCGTTCACGACGCGCTCGAACATTCGCGGCGTCACGCGCGACCTGCCGGCTGGCACGCCGGTCGATGCCGTCGTCGTCGTCGGGCGGGTACAGGGTTTGGTCGTCCCACGCGCCGCCGTCGTCGAAGATCCGCAGAATGGCAACACGCTTCTTTTCGTCCTGTCGACCGCTCCCGATGGGACAAAGCGCTTCGTCTCACGCGTCGTGACGATCGACGCGCAAAACGATACGAGCGTGCGCGTCACCGCCGGAGTTCGAGGCGGCGAACGCGTCGCGGCGCAAGGCGGAGTCGACTTGCTCGCGCCCGCCGGCGGCAGCAATTGACGCGCCGGATGAGTCCAACGCGAAAGGGCTTCATCGCCGCGGCCGCAGGCGCATTGGCAGCGTGCAGCGGTACCGCGAGCGCGGTTCGGCTCGTGCCCACCGGCTCGTTCGCGGCGCGAAGGAAAGCGTCTCGCGTCGTGATCGTTGGCGCGGGAGTTGCCGGCCTAACCTGCGCGTACCGGTTGCATGAAGCCGGCATCGGCAGCCGGATATTCGAGGCGAGCGACCGCGTCGGCGGACGAACCTGGACGCTGCGCGGATACTTTGCGCAGGGACAGATCGCCGAACACGGGGGCGAGTTCATCTCGCTCGGGCAGCTGGAAGTGCAACGTCTCGCCGGCGAACTCGGTCTGCGACTCGTCAACATCAATCGCCGCGAGCCGGGGCACGACACCTACTTTTTCAACGCAGCGCGCTACACGGTTGCACAGGCGCGCAAGGATTATTTCGCTCACGTGCGCGAGCCGCTACGCGCGGCGGCCAAGGCAGCGGGATATCCAACCACCTACGAGCGCTCCACACCTGCCGGACGCGAGCTCGATCGAACGAGCGTTTCAGAATGGATCGAGTCGAACGTGCCGGATGGGTTGCGTTCCAACATCGGCGCCTTACTGGCAAACGCCTGCGTCGGGGAATACGGTGCCGATCCCGACAACCAAAGTGCGCTAAACCTCGTCTACCTAATCGGCCTGGAAAAGCGCGCGCATTTCAATCTTGACGGCACGGTCGAAGCCTTGCACGTCGCCGGCGGGATGGATCGAATCGCACGCGAAATGGCCGCCCGGCTGCCGCAAGGGACGATCGAAACCGACGCCGCGCTGGTGGCGCTTCGCGAACGCTCCGACGGATCGTTCGCCTGCACCTTCGCGTCGGGAGCGCGCACGTACGACGTCACCGCGGATTGCGTGTGTCTGGCGATGCCGTTTACCACGCTGCGCGCGGTCGACTTGCGGCGGGTCCGCTTTTCCGCCCTCAAACGTCTCGCGATCGACCATCTGGAACTCGGCACGAACGCAAAGCTACACATGCAGTTCAAACGACGGATCTGGAACGGCGAACGTTTCGACGGAACGTCGTACGTGCAGTTTCCCTACGAGGAGTCGTGGGACGTCTCCGCAGCCCAACGCGGGGACTACGGCATTCTCGTCGGTTTCCCGGGCGGCCGGCAAGGAGTGCTTCCAGCTGCGGCGCACGGGCCCGCGCCGGCGATGATCGCGGATCGCTACGTGCGTCAGCTCGAGCGCGTCTATCCCGGTATCGCGGAACTCTATACCGGAGTCGCATATCTCGACGTTTGGGCACACGATCCGTGGCATCACGGCGCGTATTCCTATTACGGCGTCGGGCAATACACGCAGTTCGCCGGAATCGAATCGGCGCCGCAAGGAAACGTCGTGTTTGCGGGCGAGCAGACGTCCTACAACGACATGGGTTACGTCAACGGTGCGGTTATCTCAGGCGAACGCGCGACACGCGAGGTCGCCGATCGCTTGGCATCCGGCTAACGTATCCAGTCGCGCGGAATCTCGACGTACGAGGCATCGAGTGCGGTGATGTCGTGACACCCGAGCAGCCGAAGCGTACGCACGACGCCGGCGCGGAGAATTTCGATTGCGCGCGCGACCCCGGCGCCGCCAGCCGCGCCGAGACCATACGCATACGCCCGTCCGATCAGGACCGCGCGAGCCCCTAAGCATAACGCCTTGACCACATCGCTGCCGCGCCGGATTCCGCCGTCGAGATAAACTTCCGCACGTCCGCCCACAGCTGCGACGACTTCCGGCAACGCCTGCAACGTCGGCACGACGCCGTCTAACTGACGGCCGCCGTGATTCGAAACGACCAGGCTATCGGCTCCCGCGTCGAGGGCGCGTCGAGCATCCTCGCCGCTCAGAATCCCCTTAACGACGATTGGCGCGGAGCCCCACGCGTCGCGGATCCAGGCAAGATCGGCCCACGAAACGGTCGATTGCTCGAGCGCAGCGCCGACGTCGGCATACTGCATCGGGCCCGAGCCGGCCAAAACCACGTTCGGAAATCGCATCAGGCCGCCGTCTCGCACGAAGCCGGCCAGCCACCGAGGCCGCGCGAGAAATTGCCCGGCGTGCGGCAGCATCGCCCAGAACCGGCGCGTCAAGAGTTCCTTCGCTCCGTTGCGCGCGTCGCGCTCGCGCTGTCCGGCGACCGCCGTATCCACGGTGACGACGAGTGCCGAGAAGCCCGCTTGGCGCGCTCGTTCGATCGCGGCGGTCGCGCACTCGCGCCCACCCAGAAGATAGAGCTGATACCACACCGGTCCCGTGGAAGCGGCCTTCACGTCCTCCAGCGCGCATCCCGAGAGCGTCGACAACGCATAGACCGTCCCGGCGCTGCCGGCTTCCCGCGCGGCCGCGCACTCTCCCCGCGGGAAAAAGAGGCGGCTGCTTCCGACCGGCGCCAGCATAAATGGAAGATCGATGTGCGTACCGAGGACCGTCGTTCGCAGGCTGCATGGCGATGCTGCAACCGCGTTGCGCGCGCGAAAACGTACCGACTCAAAGACCCGGCAATTTTCGCGTAGCGTTACTTCGCCGTCGGCTCCGCCGTCGATGTAGTCGAATACGGCGCGCGGCAGCCGTCGCTTCGCAATCCGCCGCAAATCCTCGACGTTGACGGCTCGACTCCCGCGACTATCCATGAAGGGCCCCGTTCCCGGTTCTCTGCCGGATATTCCTACGGAACGCGAGGAACGCTGCGGTTCCACGGCACACGTCGGCGCTATGCGAATACACGAATACGCAACCACCGTGACGTGGACCGGGAATCTCGGCGCCGGGACCGTCGACTATCGGGCCTACAGTCGCGCCAGCACGATCGACGCGCCCGGAAAACGGTCCATCCAGGGTTCGGCTGACCCGGCTTTCCGCGGAGAACCGGACGGCTGGAATCCCGAAGAACTGCTCGTTGCGTCGCTCAGCACGTGTCACATGCTCTGGTATTTGCATCTTGCGGCCGTCGCCGGCGTCGTCGTCACCGCCTATGCGGACGAGGCTGCCGGAGCGATGGAGGAAGGCCCGAGCGGTGGCCGCTTTCAGCGGGTGACGCTCCGCCCCCACGTCACGATCTCGCCCGGCAGCGACCTCGAGGCAGCCCGCGACGTGCACCGTGAGGCGCATGCTCGGTGTTTCATCGCCAACTCGGTAAACTTTCCAGTCGATTGCGAACCGACGGTCGTCAGCTCCGACGGAGGTCGCTAAGCCGCCCCATCAACGCAACTGCGGCCGCATCGTATCGGTTGTCCTTTTGAAGATGCGCAACCCGTTTCGCCATCGCGAGCAAGCGCCAGTCGGGCTGATTACGATCACCGTCATGCTCGGGCTGATCATGGCGATCATCGATGCAACCATCGTCAACGTCGCGCTCACGACCATCGGCGGCAACCTCGGTGCGACCGTCGACGAAGTCGCCTGGGTAGCTACCGGCTATATCTTGGCCAGCGTCATCGTCATGCCGCTCAACGGATGGCTGACGGCCTTGCTCGGACGCAAGATGTTCTACGCAATTTCGCTCGGCGTCTTTACCGTTGCTTCGTTCTTATGCGGAACGGCACACTCGATTTGGGTGCTGGTTTTCTATCGCATCATTCAGGGCTTAGGCGGCGGCGCCTTGCAGCCCACCGCGCAGGCGATCCTGTTCGAAACCTATCCTCAGGAAAAGCGGGGCAACGCCATGGCGATCTTCGGGATGGGCGCGATGGTCGGTCCGGCGATCGGGCCGACGTTGGGGGGCTACATCGTCGACAACGCCAGCTGGCCGCTGATTTTCTACATCAACATTCCGATTGGCATCGCCGCTTTTCTCATGACGCTGGCTTTCATTCCGAACCCCAAATTTATCGCCAAGCCCAAGGGCGGCATCGACTGGGCGGCCCTGGGATTGCTGACGGCGGGACTGGCATCGCTGCAGTACGTCCTCGAGCGCGGCGAGCGCGACGACTGGTTCCAATCCTCAACCATTCAACTTCTGACCGTCGTAGCGGTCGTATCGATCGCGACGTTCATCATAAAATCGCTCCACGACAGATATCCGATCGTCGATTTGATGGTTTTTAAGTTCCGTTCGTTTTCCATCGGATCGACGATTGGCGTCATTATGGGGTTCGGTCTGTTCGGAACGGCGTTGGTTCTGCCGCTGTTTTTCCAGTCGATCCTGAACTTCACCGCGTTCGACACCGGCATGGCGCTCCTCCCGGGAGCGATATCGACCGCCGTCACGATGCTGTTCGTCGGTCGCATTTTCAATCGAATCGACTCGCGATGGTCGATCGTGGCCGGCATGCTGGTTTTCGCCTGGTCGACGTGGCTGCTCGGGGGCCTTACCGTTCAAGCCGGATACTGGGACGTATTCTGGCCGCGGCTCATTCAAGGCTTCGGTCTCGGCTTTCTCTTCGTACCGCTGACGACGGTGTCGCTCAGCGACGTCCCGATTCACGAGCTGGCCGGTGCGACCGGCGTCTTTACACTTCTCCGCCAACTGGGCGGCAGCTTCGGGATTGCGATTCTCACGACGATGCTGACGCACCAAAGCGCGGTGGCCTGGAACGTGCTCGCATCCGGCGTCACGAACGCTCACGGATACTCCGTTGGAACGCTCACGCAACTCGTCGCGCAGCAGTCCGCCATGATTGCCTACGACTACTTGTTCCGCGTCTGCGCGATCGTCTTCGTCTTGGCAACGCCGTTAGTGTTCTTCATTACGACGCCGAAACGGCCCACGGCGACCGCGATGGGCTCGCAGGCGGCGGCCGCGGCGTAAAGCGGTTCATTTTTCAATTTTCCGCGCCAGCGGATCGAGGCCGCGCCCTCGCCAGCGCAGTTCGTAGTTGAGTTTGCGGACCACGTTTCGCGCCTTGATCCGTAAGGGTTGTCCTCGCACGATGCGCTCGGTAAGGTCGTGATAGGTGCGAAGGCGCGCGCGTAACCGTTCCAGCGTCGCGATCGCCGCCTGCGGATGCTTCCCGGTAAAACGCATGAGCCGCGGATATTCCGGCTCGAAGTACCGCGCGACGTCGAAATCGTCGAGCTGATCCTCGCGCAGCACGCCGCCGGGGGCGCCTAACGACGAGTAGTGGCGGCCTTTCTCGGCATGGCGGCGCGGCTCGAGGGTGTGGCCGTAGTGCGCGTATACGTAGGGCAGCGCGAGGCGCTTTCCGGAAATGCCGGCAAGCTTCTCGTGGACGGCGGACTCCCAACGCAGGGTCGGCGTGAAGCGAAAGAACATCATGCGCCGTTCGATCGACGTGTAGTAGTCGAATGATTGAAAGAAATGCCACGTGTAGCCATCGACGAAATCAAACTCGGGAGGCACCTGCTCGAGGTTGCGCGCGACGCTCGCGATCGTCTGCCGCTCGTGAACTTCGTCGGCATCGACGAATGCGACCCAGGCGGCTGGAGAGCGTTCGGCGTGAAGCCGCAAGCACACGTTGCGTGCGGCGGCAAATCCCGTAAATGGAGATCGGTCCACCAGGATGCGGCCAAGTCTGCCAAAAGTGCTGCCTTCGAGGATGGCGGCGTGCGGCGAGACACCGGGGCTATTGTCGTTGACGATCAGCATTTCGGCCGCGCCGGCGATCGAATCGAGCAGCGCATCGAGAAACGGTTCCTCGCGCGACCCCAGAATCAGGTGTGCCGCAACGGAAATGCGAGCGTCGACGGGCATCGTGCGCCCGTTCGAGCGCGCGGGCGGAGTTTCCGCCGGGCGCTCGAAGTTCGGCGGCGATGCCGTTTCTGCGTCTCGCCGTCGATGCGTCGGTCGTCGCGGAGGATACGCGAGGAATCGGGCGCTACGCGCGCGCCGTCTTACGCCGGCTGATCGCCCACGATGACGTCGACCTGATTCTCCTACTGCGCGGACCCTTTGCATTTCGTCATCGCACCGCACTCGAACGCGCCCTCGGATCTTCGCGCTTCTCGCTCCGGTCGTCGCCCGGTCTGCGTTCCGATGCCGACGTCATTTGGCACCCGGCGAATGGGACGTTCTTCGCTTCGCATCTACCGAGCGTCGCGACGATTCACGATGCGGTGCCGTTCCGCTATCCCGACGACGACCCAAAACGGCGCCTTCACGCCCAGAAACCATTCCTCGAATCCGTCCGCACGGCGTCCCGAATCGTGGCGGTGTCGGAGTTTGGCCGCGAAGAACTCCGCGCCGTGTTTAACCTGGATCGCGAACGCATTGCGGTGATCCATCACGGCGTCGAGCAGTCGTTCGCACCGGGCCCCGCGCGGCCGCTTCCCAGCGGTTTGTTCGATCAGCGCTATATCTTGTTCGTCGGCGATCCGATTGCGGAACCGCGCAAGAATTTTGCATTACTCTATGAAGCCTATCGGCGTGCCTGGCCGAGTCGGGGCAAGACCGGTGCGGCTTCGTCGGTCCCGGCGTTGGTGGTCGCCGGCGCACAAGCACCACCGTTGGAAGGGGTCGTTCACGCCGGAAATCTCGGCGACGATCTCGCGGCGCGCAATGCCGACGAAGGGTTGCGTGCACTGTACCGCGGTGCGCTGGTCTTGGCACTGGCCTCGTATCACGAAACCTTCGGCATGCCGATGCTCGAAGCCATGGCCTGCGGAACGCCGGTGGTGGCGTCGCGCGCGAGTTCGTTGCCGGAAATTGGCGGCGATGCCGCACTGTACGCGCCGCCCAACGACCCGGATGCGTGGGCCACGGCACTTCGGCGCGTCACCGAGGATTTTACTCTGCGCGATCGCTTGCGCATCGTGGGGCTCGACCGGGCGACGCACTTTAGCTGGGATGAGAGTGCCGCCCGCCACCTCGCGCTGTTCCGCGAGATCGCGGCGACGTCGTGAAGATTCTGGTGCTGTGCGAACGCGTCGATGCCGAGGGGGGAACCGAGACCTATCTTCGCACGTTACTGCCGGCGCTCGCCACGCGCGGACACGACGTACGCGTGCTTGCGAGCAGCGCCGGCCGGCCGGATGCCTACGGCGTTCCGGTCGACGTCGTACCGTGGAGCGACGAACACGACCTTCCCTCGGCTGCGGCCGCCGGCGCCGTGGCCGCAGTTGCGTCGACATTCTCGCCCGACGTCTGCGTTATTCACAACGTTCTCGACGCCGGCGTCCTCGAGACCGTGCAGCGTCACGGGCCGCGAGTCGTCTACCACCTGCACGACCACCGGCCATTTTGCCCGAATGGCGATCGCGTCTACCCGCAGGGCGGCGGCATTTGCGGTCTCGCGATGAGTTCGCGCGCATGCGGATGGCACGCGCTCGTAAACGGGTGCGGGTACGGACCCCGGCTACGCACGCTCGAGCTCGTCCGAATCCGTGAAGCGGTTGCGCGCGCGGTGGCGTCGAGCGACGCGTCGATCGCCTTCTCGCAATACGTCGCAACCCTCGCAACGCGCAACGGCGTTCCCGCACGGAAAACATACGTGGTTTCGCCTCCGCTGGAGGATGCGGCATTTGCCGCCTCTCCGGCGCCGCGCTCGAGCACCGACGGCATCTTGTTCGCCGGACGCGTGGTACCGTCGAAAGGCGCCGATTCGCTCGTCCGTGCGCTCGCACAGATTCCTGAGCCGGACCGGCCCCTGTTGCGCGTGGCCGGCGACGGTCCCGCTTTGCAATCGACGATCGACGAAGCTCGCGCTCGCGACGTCGGCTTAGAAGTCCTCGGGCGCCTCGATGCAGCAGCGATGCGCGCCGCCTACGATGATGCGACCCTCGTAGCGCTGCCGTCGCTCTGGGGCGAGCCATTCGGTTTGGTGGGGATCGAGTCGTTCGCGCGCGGGCGGCCCGTCGTCGCATACGACGCGGGCGCCATCTCGGAATGGATGGAGGCGTCGAACGGCGCTGGAAAGACCGTTCCGCTCGGCGACGAATCCCGACTCGCCGAAGCCATTCGATCGCTGCTTTCTCCCGCCGCGTGGGAGGAAGCAGCCGCTCGCGCTTTTTCGGCCGCGCGCGCGTATTCGCTCGGACCGCACCTCGATCGGATCGAAGCCATCTATAGCGGCCATTCGCAATGAAGCGCGTTCACCTGTCAACCGGTCTCGCGATACGTGGCGCGGGTGCCGGCATGTCGGTGCTGCTGGTGGCATCGCGTTACCCCAATCAACCCCAGCCGCTGTGGAATCTCCCAGGCGGCCGTCAGCGAGCCGGCGAGTTGCTCAGCGAAACCGTCGAGCGCGAAGTGCTGGAAGAGACCGGTCTGAGCGCGCGCGCCGGCGCGCTGGCATACCTAAGTGAAAGCTACGACGGCACCGAGATCCATTTTCTCAACGCAACGTTTCACATCGCCTTGTTGGACGACGCGCCGTTAGCCCGGCCGCCGGAAGATCCCGGCGAAGATCACGTGGTCGAGGTCGAGTGGGTGAAGGTTTCGGCGATCGCCGAGCGCGTTGCGGTGGCGGTCGTGCGCGATCCGCTGCTGGCGTATCTGGGCGGCCGGCTCGCGCATCGCTATACCGGCTTTCACGAGGCCGGCATTACGATCGAATGGCCGAACGATTCGGCGTAGCGGATTTGCGCGATTCCCACATCCCCCGATCGATGTTATGGGCAACCACGTCGACTGCGTGGCCTTCTACGGTCCCACCGTGTCGTACGACGCCTTCGTCGCGAAAACCAATGCGTCGCAGCACCGCCCGCGATGCGCGGTTTTCCGGAACGCAAAAGGCCCGTACGAGCCGCAGATCCGCTTGATCGAAGCCCTCACCAACCAGCGCCGCCACCGCTTCGGTCGCAATTCCGCGCTCGCGATGCGCGCGAACGACGCTGTAGCCTATTTCCGCGGTCGTCGGGGTTCGCTCGGCGATCCGGAGCGACACCCAACCGAGCGGCACTTCGTCAGGGCGGCCCTCGCCGGCGCGAGCGAAGTAAATGAGCCACTCAAAGCGCCCGGCAACCGACGCCTGAAGGCGCCTCGGCCGCGCCGCAACCGTCCGCTCGAACTGCGAGACGTCGAGATCGGGCAGATCTTGGAAGTCGCGCAAGTCGGGCTCCTGCAACACGTCCCACAGCAGGTGCGCGTTTTTTTCGTTCACGGGTACCAGGCGCAGTCGCCGCGTTTGAATGGTTCTCACGATCGAACCATCACTTCGCTCTTCCAATGGAACGGTCTTGTCGCGTCCTCGCGTAGTGTGATTGAGCGGCGTTATGAACCTGTTCGCCGCATATGCCGGCACGACGCCGGCACAGGTCGACTTTCAAGCGACGGTTTGTTCGACTCCACGATATTTCTTCGGCTCGCGAACCCACAGCGTACACGAGGCATTCGACGTCCGCAGCGATGCTGGGCCGCTTGAAATCGTCGACAACGTGTCGATCGCTCCACGCTGCCCGGTCCACGTCGGCGACCGGATCGAGGTGCGTGGCGAAATGGTGCACGACCGCGGCCGGCCGCCGGTCGTTCATTGGACGCACCACGATCCACGCCGCCACCATTCCGACGGGTTTATCCGCCTACGCGGTTGGATGTACGCTTAACGACGCGGTCGCCGCGGCCCATTTGCAAGAGTTCGGGTATGGTGACGAAACGGTATCCTCGCCGCTTGAGCGATTCCACGATCAACCGCGTTGCGACGACGTCGCCGCTTCGGTCGCACACGTGCGGCGACACGTGCTGCCGCGCGCAGATGATGCCTCGGTTTCCGTCGTGTAAGTCGATGATCGAGCCATCGCCGACGTAGCGCAGAACGCGCGACGCGATGACCGCTCCCGGTGGATACTCCCAGTCTTTAGCGAGCGGAACGGACCACATCACCGGGGTGTATCCCAACCGCCGTACTTCGTCGAGCACCAGCCAGTCGCGTCCGCCGTAGGGCGGCCGCATAATGCGCGAATGCTGACCGGTAGCAGCGTAGATGGCTTGGTCGGTTCGCTCCAGGGTTTCGCGAAGGCTGGTGAGATCGTACAGTACGAGATGCCCGTGGTTCCAGGTGTGATTGCCCAGCGCGTTGCCGTCGAGGGCTTCCCGGCGTACCGTGTTCGGATATGCCTGCACGGCTTGCCCGACGACGAAAAACGTGGCGTGGACGCGCTCGTCGCGTAAAACGTCGAGAATGGCGTCGGTGTACGGCGGATTCGGTCCGTCGTCGTAGGTGAGCGCGACGACCCGTTCGTTCTTCGGCCCGCTAACGAGCGTCTTCCCAAAGAGCTGGTTACCTGGGCTTTCGGCCACTTCGTAAATGGCAAACGTCGCCGCCGCCGCAAAGGCCAGTGCGAACGACGCTCCCGCCGCCAGCTTGAGCTTCACTGTGGCTGAGTTGTCGGCGCAACGCACCCGCTCGTGCGCGCCCGGGCGCGAGCTGCCGCAACGTTCTGGCGAAACTCGTCCGGTCCGAAGGTGCGAAAGTCGTCGACGACCTGTGCGTAGCGGCGATCGCCGGTTACCTGACTTTGCATGTGCAAAAGGTCGTTCGCGTTCTGTTTCGAGAGGTCTAGACGGAACTCTCGGTGAGGCGTACGCGAGGCCCAATACTGCGGATCCGTAAACGTGACGGTACGCTCGCCTTGCTTGAAGTCGGCAAGCTGTTTGACGTAAACGGTGTAGAATGCGTCGGCGCCCTTCAAGGGCGGCAGATCGAGCATCTGCCAAATGCCGTCCTGATCGAGGCCTCCGAAGAAAAAACTCACGTCGTAGATCTTACCCGGGGGCGCCTTGACGGTGATTTCCCTACATGCGTAGCTGCGGACGCGATACTCGAACGTCGAAATTCCCTCCACGTCCTGCATTCGATACTCTTCCTCGAAGATCGGCGGCTTCGGGTAACGGATCGACATGCGGGCGTAGAGCTGGCTCGGCGCTTTTTGCGCGTGTCCGAGACCCGCAACCGGATGCAGGCCGCCGTATACTTTCCAACCGACGACGAGGAAGATCGCCGTGAGGGCGAAGATAAACAGTTCCATCGGGGGCAATCGGCGCATGTAGACGCGGTCCTACTTGGCCGCTGCCGAGGCTTCCTGGTCGAGAACGCGGTTCACCAGGCGGTCGGCCTGGGCATTTTGCTTGCGCGGCACGTGCTGGATGTCGACGCGTTCGAACGTGCGCAACAGCGTCATCGCGCGCCGGTGCAGCGGCTGAAGATCGGCGTGCTTCACGCGGTACTCACCGCGTACTTGTTTCACGACCAGCTCGGAATCCAGGCGAATGGCGATGCGGCGGATGCCGCGCTTCTTCGCGGCTTCCAGCCCCAGACAGAGCGCCGTCCATTCCGCAACGTTGTTGGTCGCGACGCCCAGGTACGCGCACGTCTCTTCCAACAGCTCGCCGCCCGGGTCCAGCAGTATGGCGCCGCTCGCCGCCGGCCCCGGGTTTCCACGCGATCCGCCGTCGGCGAAAAGCGTTGCCTCGGCAGCATCGTGGTCGAAAGGCAGCATCCGCATGTTTTCCGCCCTTCGGCACGCTCGGTGAATGGACCGCCTCAAAAATGGGGAAGATCCTTCCATGAAAAATCTGCTTCCAACTTTGGCCGCGTCGGCGCTGATCGCCGGACTCGTGGCCTCGTCGCCCAGCGCCGTGCAGGCGGCAAGCACCTTCTACGGCATCGTCGTCCACGTTTCGACCAGCAACATCAAAGTTCAAGACTCGCGGACCAAGCAAACCTTGAGCTTTACGATCGTGCCGAAATTCGATCAGGTTTTTTCGGCTGACGGTAAGACGACCTATCAGATGAGCGCCATTAAGGCCGGGCAATACGTCGGGATCATCTACGACCAGAAAGCTCTAGGCGTCCGCCACGCCGATAAGATCTACCTCTTGAACAACGCCAACCAGCGAATTGGCTCGCAGTAATCAATAGTATAGAAAAAGCAGAAACGTTGCTAGCCCGGTAGGTCGCCGCCCAGCAGCGATTGAGGCACTTCGTCAAATTCGTACGTACCGTCGTAAGATTGGGTGAGAACCCATACGCTATCGAACTGCGAATCGGGCCATGACGAAGGCGCCTTTGCCGTGAAAGCCTGCGCGATATCGGGAATGTGGTGATGTTCCCACGCGACCAGGACGATTCCGTCCTCGTTCGCGCCGATCTCCTGCGCCAACCCCACCTCCTGGCCGACTGCATACGGCGTCTGAAGTCCGCTTTTCGGGCCGATCGCATCCACCAGCGGCGTAACGGTTTGTTGCGGGCGCAAGCTCTTGGAGACGTCGTGACCGTCGGCGATAACCGCTGAAGTTCCGACCGCAGAAGCGTAGATCGCGTCGGGCGTCTCGATCCCATTGGCCCAGGCTAGGCGAAAGTACGGCACGATGGCGCCTGCCCGCTGCCAGCCTCGCGGGCTCAGCGAGTGCGGATCCTGCTCGCCTTCAGCGTTGACGCCATATGGCGGCGGTCCGGCCTCCGGTTCTTTTTCACCGTGGCGGATGAGCATGAGCTTTTTGGGTGGCATAGCTTGAGTATACTCCCGCGTATTCCAAAGTGCGCATTACTCCCTTCGGTCCAAGGAAGATGGTCACGTAGTCGCGATAGCGTTAACGAGATGATGGGAACGGCCGGCGCTGCGGTGCCACGGATCACGCCCGGCGAAGCGAACCGGCTAATGGCGCGTGGGAACGCGCTCGTCGTCGACGTTCGCGAAACCTACGAAATTGTAAGGAGCGGCAAGGTCGCGGGCGCCGTACATGTGCCGTGTGGCTCGTTGGAGCTTCGCGCCGATCCCACGACACCGTATTATGACGAAAGATTCGATAAGAACAAGACGATCATTCTCTACTGCGCGGTCGGCGAACGCTCGGCGCTAGGCGGCGCGATACTTAAAGACCTGGGCTACAACGAGGTTTATAATCTCGGCGCCTTTCAAGGTTGGGTAGATAGCGGCGGATCCGTCGAGGCGATCGGCTAAAGACTCGACCGCTCCAGTTCCTCCTGGGTATACACCATCGGAATATTATCCGGAGTCATGATGCGCGCGATATCGCGGAAGATGACGCTCGCGACGCCTTCCGGAGGCTTCTCCGCCTGATAGGTTATCCACGCAACGATGGTCGCGTCGCTCGCCGGGAAGTAGTAGTCGGCCGTGTTGTAACCTGGAAGCGCACCCGTGTAGCCGTACCAACCGGCGCTACAGTTGATGCCCAGGCCAAACGCCGTGTTCCCAAGGAACTGCTTGCACTCTGCAGCCGGACGATACGTCGCCGGACCGCCCGTTTTAGCGGTTGCGTATAACTTGATCCAGCGTTTGATATCCGCCATGTCCGAAATCATCTCGCCGGCCGACCCCATGAACGCGACGGGAACGGTGTTGCTGACGTCTTCCCAGTTACGCTGCTTGTCGAGACCATAACCGCGCGCCCACGGCTCGGGCATTGCTTCGGCTTGCGGATAGAACGTCTGTGCCAACCCGAACGGAACCAATAGCCGCCGGCGGATTTGATTCGCGACAGTGTCTTTCGTAATTTGCTCGATAATAAGCCCCAGAATCAGGTAGTTCGTATTGCTGTAGTGGTAGCCTCGGCCAGGCGGGAAGTAGGGTTTCTGGTTCACAGCCCACGCAACCAACGTTCGCGGGTCGAAATTATTTGGAACAGCCGTCAGCTTTGCGAATTGTGGCGTATTGTAGGCTTCGAAGAGACCGCTGCGCATATTGCAGAGTTCGCGCACCGTGATGTTGCTGCCGTTTGGTATGTCGACGCCGATGGAAAACCGGCTGACGGGGTCGTCGAGGCTCGCCTTCCCTTCGGCGATCAGTTGCAGGAGAACGCTCACTACAAACGTCTTCGTGTTGCTGCCGATCCGAAAGTGGTCGGCCGGCGCCATCGGCCGCTTCTTCGCAAGATCGGCATATCCAAACGCACGAACGAAGCTTCCGCCTTTTCCGTCCCAAACCCCGATAAGGACGCCGGGAATCGGCGTCCGGCCGCCGTACGTCGTGCGATCCTTTTCGACGGCCGAGACGATTGCAGATCGCACGGACGCGCTTGCCGCCGACGGCATCGACGCCGCGCTGCGAGCCGGCAACGGCAAGACCGCGCAGCCCAGGATAAGGGCGACCACAAACTTCTGCATTGGACGGACTCCTAAGGGAGCTTTTTACCGGGCGGCGACGGGCTATTTTGGAGCGGGTGTCGGAGTTACCCAACCTTCCGAAAATATCGTCGCGCGCAAGTCGCCTTCAAGGCTCCTAAACGCGTTACCTTGCGCGTCGTCGAGTTGCACCTGGCCGCCGGAGGCGATCGTTCCGAGGGTGGTCGTTACGCCGCAGCGTACGACGGTTATGGCGTCTTCCGGGCCGTCGATATACCCTATGTTGGGGGGCGCCGGACGCAAGCGGAGTTCAAAGAAGCGATCGCGTTCGAGCGTCGCAACGACATCGCGAAACGCGCGCTGAGGATCGACGGCGACGAAGTTGCCGATGAGCTTTACCGAGCGCGTGGCGTTGAGCGTAGCCATCGCCCGTCTCCCTGGCTCTGCACTGCGCGGAGTCAGGCGCGCTTCATAGCGAAACCGTGGGTAAAGCGGTTTTACCAGCGAATATTGGGTGACCGACACGTAGGTGATATCTTCGTACGACGGCGCGGCCCCGTCGTTGCATGCGGCCGCCACGGGAATCGGCACGAGGCAGGCGGCTAACGTGAGGTCGCGGACCCACATATGCTTAAAACGTGCCTGCTACCGGGCGCGTGACGCGCTGTTGGCCTAGAACGCCCTCACGCCATTGGGCGATCCCCATCCACCGGTCGTCGAGTAGCGCACGTACTTTCCGCCGCTCTTGAGACGATACAGATATTGCTGATGCTCCTTTTGCCAAAACGTTCTTCCGCCATCTTGCATGCCGGCATTGCCGGCCAATCCGAAGACGCCGGCCAGGAACGGCGTCGCGACGCCCGTCCCACCGACGACGAACCAGCCGCCGTACCCGTACGTGTCGTACTCTGCGACCCCTGTGTTTGGATCGCCGACGGCCGACACGTCGTTCGCCAGGCGGAACGCGCAAGCGGTATCGTGCTGCCATCGTGGCTTTGGCTCGGTCGTGCATCCGCCGCCCGAAGCTTTCCACACGCTCTCAGTCCACCCGCGCTTACCACCACCGCCGCGGCTGAGGCTCGTACCGCCCACGGCCACGACCGTCCCGAAGGCAGCCGGTTCGCCGACGCCTTGGCCACCATCGCCCGCGCTTCCAAGATACGTCACGCCGCTGGTATCGAACGAGGATCGCTTTAGACCGGTGCCGGTGAAACCGTTGCTGACGACGTGTGCGCCCAGCGTTACCGCCTCGGCTTCGGCCGTTTGAAGATCGCTCGCGCCGCTGGAGTCGGCCTCAACCAGATAGATGGTGCAAAGCGGACAGCTCGCGGAAACCATCTCGCTGTCGAGGTCGATCTCGACGCCCCACCCGGTATTGGGCGCCGGGTAGTTGCCCGTCTGTCCGTTCTGGTTGTACTTCACCAGATTTGCCGGTGGCAAACCGAATTCCGCACGGTAAGCGGCAACGTCGGACGCGACGTTGGGATTGTCATAAGCATCGACGATCGCAACGATCTGCCCCGCGCCGTCCGTCGACGACGGGAGGTTGTATGCCGCTTGGAGATCGGCCGGTCCGTAACCCGAAACGTCCGGCCGAAGACCCGGAACAACGTCGGTCCGAATCAGTGCGTCGCACGTTGCCGTTCCGAACCCTCGACCGACGCACGCCGGGACTGCGGTATCGCCGGCCTTTGCGCGCACGGGTGCCTGCATTTCCGCGCCGGTTTGGGCGATCGACGGCATGCTGGTGGATGCGCCGCTGCCGTTGCATCCCGCGAGTACGGCAACCGCCGTCACCGCACTCAAACGGTAACCTAACTCGCTTGCAATTCTCATAGCATCACCTCTGTGCGCGGTCGCTCCGCGCATTCGCACTTATTTACTGATCGTCGGGAACTTGGCCGCTGCTCGAAAAATGATGGTGGATAAAAAAATCAGCCGGATGCGGCGCCTTGATTTGGACGAAAGCGCGGGGCTTCTGCGAAAAGTCAAAGCAGTCGGCGGCGGGCGAATTGGCCCGCGCGTCGGCAGCCGCCATTTGGGGAAGGCCGTAAAGATCCTCGGCGAACCGCAGCATGCTCGCCGTTTCAAACTGCACGTGCGATACGTGATCTTTCTTCGCGTACGGTGAAATGACCAACAGGGGAACGCGGAATCCCACGCCGTCGTAATCTTCGAAGGGCGGCGCTACGTGATCGTACAGACCGCCCCAATCGTCCCACTGGACGAAGATAGCGGTGGAGTTCCAAAATTGGCTTTTCCCTACCGTATTAACGATGGCGGAAACCCACGACGGACCATAGCCGCCGCCGCATTCGTTATGGTCGGACTCCGCGCATTCCGGCGTAATCCAGGTAAAGTTGGCGAGTTTGCCAGCCCGGACGTCGGTGATAAACTTCCAGTTGGGGGAGATGACGTTGTTCCGCCAATCCGGCCCGCGGAAGATGTGCTTTATCGCCTGATAGCCCGACCACGTGCCGCCGTTGCCGCCGCCGTCATTGTTGTACTGCACCGCGTAAAAGCGCCAGGTCAGGTGGGCTGAATCCAGCTCGTCGCCGAGGGTCGTGTAATCGAAGCACGCTTGTTGCCGGGTACCGCCTGGGTCGCGATTCTGGGTGATCGTGGATATCGTGTCGGACGCACCACCTCCGCAGCCCCACAGTGGTCCGGCGGGTAAATCGACGCTCGACTGCGCTTGCGCGGCGATGGCGTACTGATGCGCTACGAAGCTCTCGTCGAGCTGCGACTGGAACATTCTGTCGCCGACGACCCACTCGTGCGCCATATCGAAATAGGGTTTGGACTCGCTCTGCGGCACGTACACGTATTGCGGATTGGTCGGGCCGCCGTATGACTCTTCGTTGTTGAAGCCGTTCATCTGGCAGTTGGTTCCCGGCAGGCTTCCGGTTCCGTTGCAGGCGGAAAACATCGCGTACGCCGAGTGGTCGATTTGGTAGCGCTTCGCCAGAGACAATGGTTGCAACGCGATCGTTTGCCCGGAAGAGTTCAATCCCTGAGAAACCGTATCCGCGCCGGGATAGCCTTGGAAGAGATTGTCGAAGCTGCGGTTCTCTTGGACGATGTAAACCACGTGCGTGATTTTCCCGGCACCGCTCCCACTAAGATTTCGCACGATGGTTTCGGGTTGTGTCGACTGCAAGGGCGGCTGCGCTCCGGATGCGCACCCGGCAGCGGCGAAGATCAGCACAAACGGGATGGATCGCAACTTCATGCGGATGGTTTCCGCCACACGGCAGCGTGGCCCTTGCAGGCGGCCCACAACGGAAATCATTGCTAGCTCGTTACGGTCGATCATTCTGATGGCGCTGTTCGTTCCGGTGCAACAGGTTGCATCAAAATTGCACGGTTCGGCATCCGCAAAGGGCGACAAAAGGGTCACGGGAATCTCGGACCGCATAACCCTGACCATCAAGACGCAATGCACCCCGGTGGGCGCCGACACCCTGCGGCGCTATAGCGGGTCAAGCCTTACGGGCGCGTTGGTGCTCTAGCGCGTCGGTTAGAGGCCGAAGGCGTACAGCTTGCCGTCCCAGGCGGCGACGTAGACGCGGCCGTTTACGACGGTCGGTTCTGCGACGATAGAATCGTTGATGGTCGAGCCGCTGTTCCACAGAATCCCGCCGGTCGAGGCGTCGACGGCGTACAGCGCGTTACCGCCGTTCGCGTAGACGATGCCGCCGGCAACGGATGGTACGGAGTCCCCACTACCACCGATTGCGGTCTGCCAACCCTGCGTTGCTTTGCAACCTGGATGCGTATCGAGGCGCGTTAGGCCGGACGGAACGTTTACGAACAGTGCATTGCTCGAGGACAAATACGCGGCGGTTGCAAGGCTGCCGCCGAGGTTCAGCTTCGATCCGAAACGACCGTTTTGCAGATGCGTCCGGTCTACCGTAAAGAAGGCGCCGTCTTTGCGTTCGAAGGCGGCACAGCGGCTGCCGCCCGACTTGTACAGTACGGGAGTCGTTCCGATGTCGAGATCGCCGTTGAGATTGCTTTCCGGCTGTTCGTCCGCGACGAAGCCTAACGACTGAGTCAACTCAATGATGCTGTCGCTGTACTGACCCTTCTCACCGAGCTTGCCGAGCGAATTACCGACACCAGCATAGAGGTTGCCGTTTGTTGGATCGATCGATTCGCCACCCCAACTCCAGACGCCGTTCCCGTAGTACTGATGTCTGTCGGTCACGAGCTGGAACGTCGAGATTGACTCCGTACTAACGTCGACTGCATTTATCGTCCCGTAATAAAGGTTGTCGTCGCAGTGGCTAGCCGTTGGGTAATACAACGTCGAGTTGGTTGCGTCGAGCAACAGGCCGCTCCAAACATGGTTGTGAAGCGGTTTTGTAAACACGCGCAGCGGCGGGAACGCCGGATCTTGTGCGCCCGTTGCGATTTTGAAGGCCCACAGCTTACCCGCGCCATCGATAACGTAGACGCGGCCTTTTTCGTGGTCGATCGTCGGCGCGCTCGTGACGCCGTTCGAAGCGCCGCCAAAACAGCCGGATGAGGTCTTTCCGAGATGCTTCCTCCAAAGCACCGTTCCGGCTAGGGCGTCGACTGCGGTAAAAGTGCCGTCTTCGTCACCCGCAAACACGACTTGCGTCTTTTTCTGGTTCGGCAGCGTAATGTTGGCGGCTACGATCGGCTGCGTGTTGCTGACGGCTGAACCCAGTGAGACCGACCATTGGGGCTTAAGGCCTTTCACGGTCGTGGCCGTCAGCGTCTTTTCATAGTGATTGTCGCTCCAACGCTGCCTGTTGAACCCGAAGGTCGGCCAATCGATCGCCGACGGTGCGGCTGTCGGCAATCCGGGTCGCGCGAGCTGGGGTAACGGGGAGGTGGCCGCTGCGTTGCGACCGGCGCATCCGGCCAGTTGACCCGCAACGATCAACCAGACGAGAACGAGTTTAAGCGAGCCATGCATGCGTCGGCCCTCCCGGTGCCAGAACGCATTCGACTCCGCTCTTCTGCCACCTTGCGTAACGAGATGGCGTTATGGAATGCAGACACGATAGTACGCGCCACGGTTTCCAGGAGGATTCAGCGCAATACTGTATTATCGGCGCGAGCGGCTACGAATCAAAGGCAGCCAATACAACTGGGCACGCTCTACAGCATCGCGCCGTAGAAGTTGAGACTTTGCGTTTCATGTGGATTTCGGTCGAACGCTGACGGTCATTGCACCGCATGGCTCGAAGGTGCGGAACGGACACCTGATTCCGCATCGGCGGCATTGGACGGCACTGATAGCCATGCTCGACGGAGAGTAACGCCTCGAGCACGAAACGCGACCCATGGCGACTCAGGTAGAGTCGGGACCGCCGGCCTCGGCTCGCCCTACCGGCGTCGTCACGTTTCTGTTTTCGGATATCGAAGGCAGCACCGTGCGCTGGGAGCGCGAGCGCGAAGCGATGGCCGCCGCCCTCGCACGGCACGATGCGCTGATGCGCGCAGCGATGCAAGCCCGCGGCGCGTACGTCTTTAAAACGATGGGCGACGAGTTCTGCGCAGCCTTCGCAACCGCGTTCGATGCCATCGCCGCAGCGCTCGACGCCCAGCGCGCGCTGGCCCACGAAGACTTCTCCGCAGTCGACGGACTGCGCGTGCGCATGGCGCTGCACGCGGGCAGCGCCGACGAGCGCGACGGCGACTACTTCGGCCCAACGGTCAATCGCGTCGCGCGGCTGCTGGCGATCGGCCACGGCGGCCAGGTGCTCCTCTCGGGAGCCTGCACGGAACTAATTGGCGATGAGCTGCCGCCACAGTGCAGCCTGCGCGATCTTGGCGAGCACCGGCTCAAGGATCTCGCGCAGCCCGAGCGCATCCACCAGTTGCTTGCGCCCGAACTGCTCGCCGATTTCCCGCCGCTGCGTTCGCTCGAACACCTCTCGAATAACTTGCCGGCGCAGGTGACCTCGTTTATCGGTCGCGAGACCGAGATCGCCGAGATCACCGCGCTGATCGAACAGCACCGCTTGGTCACGCTGGTCGGTTCGGGCGGCGTCGGCAAGACGCGCCTCTCTTTACACGTTGCAGCCGATCTTATTGACGACTTCAGCGACGGTGTATGGTTTGTCGAACTCGCGCCGCTGAGTAAGGGCGAGTACATCCCAACGACCGTCGCGTCGGCGCTGGGCATCACACTCCCATCCAAGGGCGATCCGGTCGAGAACCTCGCGCGCGCGCTCAAAAGCAAAGAGTTGCTGCTCGTCTTCGACAACTGCGAGCATCTAGTCGAGCCCGCTGCGCGCGTGATCTCGGCAATCCTGCACGGCTGTTCCAAGGTCAAGGTTCTGGCATCGAGCCGGCAAGGGCTGGGAGTCGCTGGCGAAGTGACGCACCAAGTACCCTCGCTCGACCTTCCCACAGGCATCGCGCTCTTCGTCGAGCGCGCACGGGCCGCGAGCGCAACGTTCTCGCTCACCGACGAGAACGCGCCGATTGTCGCCGAGATCTGCAGCCGGCTCGACGGCATTCCACTCGCGATCGAGCTCGCGGCTGCGCGGGTGAAGATGCTCGGCGTCAAACAACTGCGCGACCGGCTTGACGAGCGGTTCCGCGTGCTCACCGGCGGCAGCCGCGACGTGCTGCCGCGCCAGCAGACGCTGCGTGCGATGATCGATTGGAGCCACGAGCTGCTCGACGAGCGCGAGCGGGTGCTCTTCCGGCGCCTGGGGATCTTCGTCGACGGATTCGCGCTGGAGGGAGCGGTTGCGGTCGGAAGTGATGAGAGTCTCGATGAACTCGATGCGTTCGACGTGCTGGCGTCCTTGGTCGATAAGTCGCTGGTGCTGGCCGAGCCGCAGGGCGATGCGGTGCGCTACCGGCTGCTCGAATCGACGCGCGCCTATGCATTGGAAAAGCTCGACGAGGCGGGCGAGCGCGATCTCGTTGCGGGGCGCCATCTGCGCTATCTGCGCGACCGCTTCGCGGAGTTGCGGGAAGGGTACGAGCGGACCGCGCGATCTTCCGATCTCTTTGCGGCGCTGCAGATTGAACTGGAGGACGTGCGTTTTGCGCTCGACGGTGCGCTGGCGCGTTCGGCGGTTATCGACGGCGGCGAGTTGCTTGCAAACATTTACGCAAGTTGGCAAGTCATCGGGCTCGACGCTGAAGGGATGGCACGGTGCGAGGCGTATCTCGCGACGCTCACGGCGGACCAGTCGCGGCTGCGCGCTCGGCTGTCAACCACGTTGTCGGCCTTGCTTGGCCTTTCCGGCCACAAGATGCGCGCATTGGAGCTAGCGACGCAGGCGGTCGAGCAGGCGCGGGCAAGCGGCGCTACCTCGTCGCTCGCCTGGGCGCTGTGTTACTATGCGCTTGCGGCGACGTACCTCCATCGGTTTGACGATGCCGAGCGAGCGTTAGCGCAAGCCGAAGCGATTCCGGGGACCTCGGCTCCCCTTCGCATTGGCTTACTCAATGCGCGTGCAGTCTTCAGCCTGTTTCGTGGCGATAGTGAAACGGCCACGCGCATGTACGAGCAGCTTCGAAAGGAGTGGCGCTCGCTTGGAAACACCCGTGGAGAACTGAATGTGGCGCTCAGCCTCGCAGAGGTCGAACATGCGCGCGGTCAGACGCAGCGAGCGATCGCCATCGTTCGCGAGATCCTTCCGGCGGTGCGGTCCGGTGCCGATACGAACCTGCTCGCCGACTTGCTCCACAACCTCGCGGGCTACGTCGTCGCGGTGGACGATCTTCCGGGCGCGGTCGCAGCGGCTCGCGAGGCGATCGGGATCCGAGCCACGCGCGAGCCGGACCATGCCCACGTCGCGATTGCGATCGAGCATTTGGCGCTCGTCTTCGCGTTGCGCGGCGATCGTGCGCGCGCGGCCACGCTCGAAGGCTACGCAAACGCCGCGTTAGCGCGACACGGATACCCGCGCGAGTTCACCGAGACGACGACGCACGACCGCCTCACCACACTTTTGCGCGAGGGACTCGCGCCCGACGAACTCGCACGACTAATCGCAGAGGGCGCTGCACTTACGCCAGAGGCTGCGATCGCACTCGCATTTGAGGAAGACAAGCCGCCTTAGCCTGATCGCCCGTAGCCACGCACCGGCAGGGGGGCTTGTTTTAAAGCGCCTTAGCTCCGAAGTGACAGTGCCGGGATAGATACCGTATTCCGC
>PLLA01000028.1 GCA_003140835.1 Candidatus Tumulicola scandinaviensis
AGCTACTTCAGACCTTCCCTAGTTTCTTACGTAATCCGTTGGGTTCCTTAGTCTTCGCCGTCCTCGTTGCCGGCTGCAGCAACGGCGCATCGCAACTCGCTCCGCCGGTCTCCCCGGATCGGCATGACGCGTGGATGTCGCCCCTGGCCCAAAAGCAACCGAACTTGCTCTACATTTCCAACTGGGGCTCGTCCGACGTTAGCGTGTATACCTATCTCGACGGTGGCGGCCTGCTCTTGGTCGGACTGCTTACTGAGTTCTCGACTCCCGCGGGTATGTGTACGGATAGCTCCGGCAACGTCTGGATTCCCGACGCGAACACGCGAGCGATCTACGAGTACGCCCATGGCGGGACCAAACCGATCGCAACGATCCGGCAGCAGAGCGGCTATCCGTACGCCTGCGCCGTCGATCCGGCCACCGGCAGTTTAGCGGTTTCGAGCCAGCATCCCAACGGCAAATATCAATCGTACAGCGTCGTCGACGTTTATCTTAAAGGCTGGAGAACGTTTACGCGCTACTCCACGCACCACGGGTTCAAGGACGTGTACTTCCTCGCCTATGACAACGCGAGCAACCTGTATGCCGATGGAACGCCGTGCTGGCGCGATAACTGTTATTACGATCGAAACGGTCCGCCCGGAATCTACGAGCTTTCAAAGGGCGGATCCGAGTTCGATCGGCTCACCCTCCGAGGTGCCACGTTGTACCAGCCGGCTGCAATCAACTGGGTGAAACCCACGCTGCTCCTAGGCGATCGAAACTTTCAAAACCAGGGATCGTCTGGTGCGTATAAGATTTTCGTTTCAGGATCTAAAGCAACCGTCGTCGGCACGCTGCCATTTAGTGCCACGCAGCAAGCCTACGGATTTTCGCGCCGGGCGGGGCTTGTGATCGTACCCGACTTCACTGGGAACGTCGTGCGAATCTACAATCTCTCTGATGGTACGCTTTACTCGCAGCTGACCGACGACATCTCCTCGCCATTCAGCGCGGTCGTCAGCCAAAGCTAAAGGATGGCGCGCGCAGCGCGGGAATGCGGCCGCAGTGCCAACCGTCCTCCATGCTGGACTCGCCGATCGCTCGCTGCTGTTGTGGACTCACCCTCGTGCTAGCGCGGCCACGTTGCGCCGGATCGTGGGCGAACATTTTGCCAACATCGGCACGGCCGGATGTCAACGATACCGCGCGGTAGTCGAGGGGCGGTCCGTCGATGCGCTTGTGCTCGAACCCCGCGACGCGATCGTGCTCCTGCGTGCCTGCGTGGAGCGCGAAATGCTCGGCCCCGATATCGCGATCGGCGGCACGCTCGCATACTGGTGCCGAGCGTTGCGGCTCGGTGCAGAGGTCGTGGCGGCTCAGCGCTTCCTCCCAAGCCTCGAGTACGATGAGGCGCAGCAGATCTATCGAGCGGTATGGACGCCCGTACTCGGCGAGCGTGAGCGAAAACTCGCGGCGTCGCTCGCATCCACAATGCCGGATGCGTGCCGAGTCATCGGTGCGGGAGAAAAGCGCTCCCGGGTCGCCCCGGTAACGGCGCTACAAACCTTTCTCGCAGCGGTCGTCGACGAGATGGTGCGTGCGGCGGCCGCTTCTCCCGTTCGGACAAACGGCTCGCTGCCGCTTCACGATCGCTGGTTGCTCGCACTGCGCCACTCCGATTCCACGCTCAGCGGAATGCCCGGTGAGCTGCGCGGCCTCGCCGGGCGGATCGAATCGTGGCGACGCGCCGTGCTCGAAGAGCATGCGTCGGAAAACCGTTTGTGCTTGCGTGTCGAAGAACCGGAAACCGACGACGATGCCTGGCGCATCGTCTACCTATTGCAAAGTCGCGACGATCCGAGCCTCTTGATCGATGCCGTAAGCGCATGGACGAAGCCCGGATTGCGGCGCGCTCTGCTGGCGTCGCTCGGGCGCGCGGCCCAGGTGTCGACGCACGTGCAGGGGTCTTTACAGCAAAGTAAATCCGCGCCTTGGGGTTTCGCGCTCGACACACCCGGCGCGTACGCCTTTCTTTCCGAAACGACGTGGCTGCTCGAACAAGCCGGCGTCGGCATCATCCTTCCGGCGTGGTGGCTCGGAAAGAATACCAAGACGCGCCTCTCGACGAGGGCCCACGTCAAGCGTCTCGCTCCCAACGCGGGCCTTCGGATCGATTCGCTAGTGAACGTGGACTGGAGCGTTGCGATCGGCGACGCGTCGCTCACCGCGCGCGAGCTCGAGCGCCTCGCGAAGTTGAAAATGCCGCTGGTGAGGATTCGTGGGAAATGGGTGCACGTCGATGCGAACGAGCTTCGCGCGGCGCTGGAACGCTTGAAGAGCGGAAGCCGCCGGCTCACCCTGGCCGAGGTCGTGCGCATGCAGCTCGACCCGCAGACGTCGGTCGAAGCACGCGGCAAAGTCGGCGAGTTCCTCGAGCGTCTGCAAGGCCACCGCTCGTTCGAAGAGCTGGCGCCACCCGACGGTTTGCACGCAACTCTTCGTCCATATCAACTGCGCGGTTACAGTTGGCTTCGATTTCTCACCGCGGCGGGATTCGGAGCCTGTTTGGCCGACGACATGGGCCTAGGCAAAACGATTCAGGCGTTGACCCTGGTGCTGCGCGACTGGCAGGAAGGCGAAAAGCAAGCCGTGTTGCTCGTCTGCCCCACTTCGGTCATTGCGAACTGGATGCGCGAAGCCGAGCGATTCGCACCCGGGCTACCGGTGAGCGTTCACCACGGCAGCGACCGCATTCGTGGGCCGCGTTTCGCACGCGAGGCGCGACGGCACGCGCTGGTGATTACCAGCTATGCGCTTCTGCAGCGCGACGTCGCCTTGTTCGACGGCGTGCGGTGGCGTGGCATCGTGCTCGACGAGGCCCAAAACGTGAAAAATCCCGAGAGCAAACAGGCCCGCGCGGCGCGCACGCTCGACGCCGGCTATCGCATCGCGCTCACAGGGACGCCCGTGGAAAACCACGTCGGGGATCTTTGGTCGATCATGGAGTTTCTCAATTCCGGAATGCTTGGATCGCAGGCTTCATTCAAGCGAGACTTTCTCGTTCCCATTCAAGCCATGCGCGATCCCGAGGCAGCCGAGCGCCTCAAACGCATGAGTGGCCCTTTCGTCTTACGGCGTCTCAAAAGCGATCCGAACGTCATCGCCGATCTGCCGCTGAAGAACGAAATGACCGTGTTTTGCACGCTCACGCGCGAACAGGGATCGCTCTACGCGGCCGTGCTGCGCGACTACGAGGCCGGCTTGGATGATTCAGAAGGAATACAGCGGCGAGGGATGATCCTCGCCATGCTCTCAAAACTCAAGCAAATCTGTAATCATCCAGCACAGTTCGCGCAGGACCGCTCGCCGATTGCCGGCCGCTCCGGAAAGCTCGAACGCCTAGAAGCCATGCTCGACGAAGTTTTCGACGTTGGCGAGCGCGCGCTGATCTTCACGCAGTTTGCCGTGATGGGGGAGATCCTCACGCGCCGTCTTTCCGACCGGTTCGCGCGCGAGGTCCTATTTCTCCACGGAGGCGTGCCCAAACGCCGGCGCGACGAGATGGTCGAACGGTTTCAGGCCGAGCGGGGGCCGTCGATCTTCGTGCTGTCCCTCAAGGCCGGTGGCAGCGGCCTCAATCTAACGCGAGCCAACCACGTCTTTCATTTCGATCGGTGGTGGAATCCGGCGGTTGAAGACCAAGCGACGGATCGCGCGTTTCGCATCGGTCAGAAGAAAGACGTGCAGGTGCATAAATTCGTTTGCGCCGGCACGCTGGAAGAAAAGATCGATGCGCTCATCGAAAGCAAACGCGCCGTCGCCGAACAGGTCGTCGGGAGCGGCGAATCCTGGCTAACGGAGCTCTCGAACGCCAAGCTTCGCGAACTCGTGGCGCTCTCGCCGGAAGCCGTCGAGGAGTAGGATGAGCAAGTTCCCCGAGAACCGCTTTCCCGCGCCGAAGAAACCACGGCCCGTGCGCGGCGGCATCAAAGCGCACTCGAAACGCGGCACATTCGGCGAGCGCTGGTGGGCCAAGCGTTGGATCGGCGTGCTCGAGGGCTTTGGACTCGGCGCTCGACTGACCCGCGGCCGGTCGTACGCGCGCCGGGGACAGGTGATCGAAATCGCCATCGAGCCCGACGGCGTGCGCGCGCGCGTGCAAGGCACGCGCACAGCGCCCTACGACGTTGCGATCCAAGTCACGCCGCTCGATGCGGCACAGTGGCGCCAAGTGGCCGAAAACATCGCGCAGACGCCACGCTTCGTCGCACTGCTGCTCAATGGCGAGATTCCCGAGGATATCGAAGCAGCGTTCCAAGCGGCGAACTGCACGCTCTTTCCCGAGGCCATAGCCGACGTGCACACCGAATGTTCGTGCCCCGACTGGTCGAATCCGTGCAAGCACGTCGCCGCCGTATACTATTTGATCGGCGAGGAGTTCGATCGCGATCCGTTTTTGCTTTTTGCGCTGCGCGGCATCGAACGCGACGCAATTCTCCCCGCGATCGCAATCGAAGAACCGACGCGCCAAACGGCGCCGATGCAACCGGAGGCGGCGTCCCCGCCTGCCGCCGTTCAGCGCCCGCCTCTCGAACGGCCGCCGGTCGACGCCTGGTTGTTGCGTCGCACCGGCCGCTTTCCGTTTTGGCACGGCGCGGTGCCGCTGGAAAACGCGCTTTCAGCCGTCTACGCGAAGGCCGGCGAAAGTGCCGCTACCTTGCTCGCCGAAACCTGGCCCGATCCCGACTGAAAACCGGCTAGTTCGCCGGCTGATGCGGCGTACCCAAATACGGAAAGTCCTTGAGAAGGTCGGTGTGCGGTTTTAGGCCATCGGGCGGGATATCGCCCTTCGATAAGAAGGCGAGACGATGATCGGCCCGAGGCTCAAACCGGTGAAATGGTTCGACATCGTCTAGCTCCTTCTGAAATTGCGAATGCCGGCTCCTTAAGCGAAAATCGAGGCGGCGCCTGTCCCCGGAGAAGGCCATGGGTTTGCCATGAGCCCAGGACCCTTCGCCGGCCAATGGAAAATCCGAAGGTGCGGTTGAAATTTTCGAGACGAGGCCGGACGTTCATGAAACAACTCGCCTGCGTGCTGATAGTTGCGTTTACCAGCGCGTGTAATGCGTCCCTTACGCAACCCACCGTCGCGCCGGGCGCGTTGTTTTCGGCGACGCGAAGCGGCGGGGGATCGAGCCCAATCCAGCACGTCATCGTGATCGTGCAAGAGAACCGCAGCTTCGATAATCTCTTTTACGGCTTTCCCGGAGCCAACTCGGCCAAGAGCGGATCCGGGCATGGCCAGACCTACCCCTTGCAACAAATTCCGCTGATTTGGAAGTTCGATCTCCGTCACGACCATCCACAGTTTTTGGAAGACTACGACACCGGGAAGGGCGATGGTTTCGACGATCAGATTCAAAGCTATAGCGGCGGCCCGGGATGCAGCGACCCGATCAACCACCCCGCCTGCTGGGTCTTCTGGAGCGGAAAGAGCGTCAAGAAGATGGCGTTCTCGTACGTAGACGAGTCTGAGATTCGACCGTACTGGACCATGGCTCAAGAATATACGCTCGGCGATAGCACCTTCGCTTCGAACGGCGGCCCTAGTTTCGTTTCGCATCAGTACCTCGTCGCCGGGCAATCCGGCCACGCTTCGGAAGTTCCAAACGGACAGCCATGGGGATGCGATGCGCCCCCCTCGGTCTCGGTTGAAGTCTTGAAGCACGGTCAGGCAAGCCCGCCGGTATTCTCCAAGATGACCGGACACGAGGTCCCCGGGCCATATCCGTGTTTCACGTATCCGACCGTTGCAAATCTACTGGACAATGCCAACGTTACGTGGCGATACTACGTTGCCGGGCCGACCGATCCGGGAGCCAATCTCCTATCGGCGTTTGACGCCATTGCGGCCGTTCGAAACGGCCCGGATTGGCAAGACGTCAGGTGGCCCGACACGGCGATCCTCACCGATATCGCTAACGGAAATCTCCCGCAAGTGTCTTGGGTTACCCCTACCGGACCGAAATCGGATCATCCCGGCCCAGACTCAGGTTCGAAGGGCCCTTCCTGGGCCGCTTCGATCGTGAACGCCGTTGGGGAGAGTCCCTATTGGAACAGCACGGCAATCTTCATCACGTGGGACGAGTGGGGCGGCTGGCACGATCACGTCGTACCCAAGCAGTACGCCGACCCCGTTACGGGAGCCTACGAGGGGCTCGGCTTTCGAGTGCCGCTCATCGTCGTGTCGCCCTACGCCAAGGTTGGCTACGTCTCTCATCAACAGCACGAGATTGCGAGTACGCTGCACTACATCGAAACGACGTTTGGATTACCGTCGCTTGGTCGCGCGGACGCTCGCGCGGATGCTTTTGACGACGTTTTTAACTACAGTCAAACGCCGACGCCGTTCCAGCCGATTCCGTCCGACTTCGATGCACGCTATTTCATAACTCACCCATCGAGCGAACCGGGAGACACCTATTAATCCGCCTTCTCTTCGTCCTCTGCATCGAGTTCATCGATCATCTTGCGTAACGCCTCGATTTTTTCGTGCAGCATGGTGTGGTGGCTGGTGGTCGCGCTGCGAATCGTATACGCGATCGACATGGTCGCCAGCAGAATCCAAACTTGAAAGAGATTCTGGAAGGCGTTCCCATACAACGCCCCGGGGTCCCACGCGCACCCCCAAAGACGACCCCGGCCGTCGCACAGCACGACCGGCTGGCCCGTCGACGACCACACCGAGAGCAGAATCCAACCTGTGATTCCGAGAACGAATAGCCCGGCTACAACGGGTCGCGAGAAGGTCCGCTCGAACCACCCAAAGGCCACGACGAAGATCCGGCTAATCATCTCGCCGATACTTCGCCGGGACGGCGCTCCAAGCCCACGCCGCTCGGCTGCAACGCTACGGAGGTAAGCCATGGAAAACGCACGCTCTGGAGACGTCGGATTCAGCGCTGACGTCAAGCCGCTATTCCGCGAGACGGACCGCACCGCGATGGAGGGTGCGTTCGATCTCTGGAGTTATGACGACGTCGTTCGACACGCACCGGAGATCTTGAGTGCCGTAAGCAGCGGGTCGATGCCTTGCGACGGCGCGTGGCCGCCGGAGCGCGTCGCTATCGTGCGGCGTTGGATCGAGGCCGGCACGCCACCTTAAACCAGGTCGAGGTCCTCGTCCTGAAGCGAGGTTCCGCGCGACCTATCCCACACACGGTTTGTGAAAAGCAAAGGGGACTGTCTAATCAAGATTTCCAACTCGGCCAAATACGTCATCAGCGTATCGGCGGCCGTGGCTCTTCTCGCCGGCTGTACCGGCAGCGGCGGGTCGCAGTTCGCTCCGACGGGCGGAATGACGTCGAACGGCGCGCATCAAACCATGGGCGGCAACCGCAAGGTTGACCTCCCGATGACGCTCGTCACGCCGAAGAGCGTGAAGCCGTTCCTCCATAAGGTCCCGAGCGCGAAGCTGATCAAACCGAACTGCTGCGCGCTCCAGAAGACCGTGCTCTTCTCCGACGCGTTCGGTGGTTCTCATCTACAAAAACAAAACTCCCTTCGCCCAGCCGATCGGATCGGCCGTCAGCCCCAACAAGGGCGACTAAACCGAGCCCGTCATATCTCTTAGAGGAAGCCCGCGCATCGAATCGACTCGAGTCGGTCCCGGCGATCCGCGATATCGCGCCGTTGTCGACAAGCAGTTCAACAAGCGATTCATCGCGCGCCCGGATTACGTGCGACAGGTGACTTCCACCGCAGACGTGGTCCGGGCCGTGCGAGAAGCCGTAGTTGAAGGAACGCGACTCGCCGTTACGAGCGGCAGACACTGCCTCGAAGGATTCGTGTCGGATCCCGCCGTGCGCGCTCTCGTCGACGTTTCGCCGATGAAACATGTCTATTACGACGCCAAAATGCGCGCCGTCGCCGTTGAGGCCGGCGCGACGGTAGGCGAGACGTTTCGTGCGCTTGCCGAGACGTGGGAAGTCGTGATTCCGCTGGGCGAGTGTCCCGGAATCGGTATGGGCGGCCACGTCGCCGGCGGTGCTTTCGGATTCCTTTGCCGCCAGCTTGGCCTGGCGGCAGATTATTTGCATGCCGTCGAAGTCGTCACCGTCGACGACGACGGACGCGCGAACGCCCACATTGCAACTCGCGAGCCGTCCGATCCTCACAACGATCTTTGGTGGGCGCACACCGGCGGCGGTGGCGGCAACTTCGGGGTCGTCACGCGGTATTGGTTTCGTTCGCCTGGCGCATCCGGCCACGATCCCGCGACGCCCTACCGCCTGTGCCCGCCTCGATGACCACCTTCAAGACGGAATGGAACTGGAGTGCGATCGATCGGGCGTCGTTTCTGCGACTGCTCGCAAACTACGGGCTTTGGTGCGAGCAGCATGCCGGGCCCGATTCCCGGTACGCCTCGCTCTGGACTCTTCTCGAGCTGCATCGCATGCAGTTTGGGAAGATCGTCGTCCGCGGCGTGAGTACCGCCGCCAACGGCGCGCATCAGGTCGATGAGGTTTTAGCAACCCTCTGCGCCGGCGTCGTCGCGCCGCCCGACGTCTCGCTGGGTCGCCTGTCGTGGCTGGAGTTTGCCCTGAATCCGTTTCCCGACTTGTTCGCCGCCCCGCCAGGCGGCGTTAGCGCTAAAATCAAGGACGCGCTCCTCAAAAGGCCTTTCACCGGCGATCAGGCCGGCATCGCCTACGACTATTTAACGCGCACCGATCACGATATCGTGGGCGGAATGTTAGGGCTTTGCAAGCTACGGCGGACGGATCAATACGATCGCGCCCGATGCGACCGCCTCGCTACAACGCCGGTCGATTCTCGACATCGCATGCAGCACGGGCTGGCTCGATCCGCAGGATGCGACGCGCAATCTTGCGTGGGTACGCGCGTTCTACCGCGAGCTGTTTGGAGAGACCGGCGGGGTTCCGGCTCCCGGCGATGCGTACGAAGGCAGCCTCATCAATCATCCCGACGTCGACTTCGCCGATCCAACGTTGAATACGTCGGGCGTGCCATGGCACGCATTGTACAAGGCACCAACTACCCGCGGCTTCAGCGGACTAAGGTGCGCTGGGACCCGCGGAACGTGTTTCGGCACGCGCTCTCAATTCAATCTGCGTCAAGGAGTCCAGAATGATCAAACGATTTATCGGCAGCGCGCTTTCGGTATGTATGCTTTTGGGGGTCGGGTGTTCCGCCTCGACCACCGTTCCGTTCGCTACGGGGCAGACGCCGCAAACGGCTCGAACGAAGAAACCCGCGCAATACCTGTACGTTTACAACACCGGATCGCCCGGGTTGTACGCCGGGCAGTACGCGCGCTACAGCCTGCCGGATATCAAACTTCAGGAAACCACCCTCGCCGATGGGGCGGGAAGTCCGGTCGCCTTCGGAACGACGGGACTGCCGTATTTCATCGACGAGGCTTCTCAAGGCGGCTTTGCGGTGTATCTGCAGCCCCTCAAGGGCGGCACCGTACCGGCGGTGGAACAGTTCGCCGGCGTCCCGTGCCAAAGTTCGTCGCTGTCGACCGGCCCGACCGGAAACTTCTACGCGGTTCAGTACTGTTCGGGGAACGTGCTCGAGTTTAAAGCCGGCGCCGTCAAAGGCGGAAAGGCGAAAAAACCGATCGCAATGTATTCCGGCGGTAATCTCGGCGGCACCGTTGAGCCGACGTATGCGGTCGTCAATCCCAAGGGCGACCTTTACGTCGGCGACAACGGCGGAGGCGTGACCTACTTCGCCGCTGGAACCACCAAAGGAACCGTTGCTCTTGCGACCGGGCAAAGCCAAGCCGTCACCCAGATGGTCGTTGATTCGAAGGGCGACGTGTGGAGCACGCACTATCCGAGTCCGACGACGGTGTATTTCAAGGATAAAAAGACGTGTATTCCCGACCCGAGCGGCTCCGTCAAACGCAACGAGCTGGCCGAGGAATTCTCAAACGGCGCACTCGTGAAGCACTTGTACTCGTCGACGAGCGATAGCCCGGTCTACGCTACCGACGGTCTCTCGATCGCCGTCGATTCGGCGGGAAGGGTCTACAGCGGGAACCAAAACGCCTCAAACCACGGCGTTCTGGTCGACTTCGATCCAAGTACGTCGTGCCCGAACGACGGTCTTTCCTTCATTTTGCCGATTCGCGCGACTCCGCAAGTTGCGGTCGATAAACAAGGGATCTTCTACGTCACCGACTTCAACGACAATACAATTTCTGCATACGATGGCGGCTCGAAGACGCTCCGCAAGCAGATAACTCAGAAGACGAGCTTGATCGACATTACGTCGACGGCCATTAATCCGTAGTTACTGTATGTCCGCCAACAGATCCGAATTTTCCGCGTCGTGAACGAATTTCGGTGACTGAAGCAGCTGGTTGAGAGCCTTCGCGCGCTCGATCATTTGAGTGGTCGTTGCGTCGGTGGCGCTCGCCGTCAATGCGGGCCGGAGATCGGTCTCCGCTTTTCCGCGCTCCGACGTCGAGAGCGCGCCGCGATTCAACTTTGCGTACGCCACCGAAGTTCGCGCGCGCAGCTGTGCCGCTATAAGTTTTTCCGACCAATCGCCGTAACCCTCGAAATCCTCGGCCTTCGACGTGCACGCGAGCACGACTTCGGGCCAATCGGACCCGAGCCACGCCCGATCGCAATCGGCCTTCGTATACTGGGAGGTCTGCGCGAACGCGTTCGCCGTGGCTGCGACGCATAGCGCCCCGAGAAAAAGTGCGCACCCGGCCTTCGATATTTTCATCGCAGGTTTCTTTCGGCGCCGTGCCAGGAATTCCTAATCGTAAGTCCGCAGCAAGCGAAAGGGCGTCTATTTCGTTGCTCAGATGAAAATTCGACCCTGCGAAGGAGACACCATGCGCGCGACTTTCACCACGCTGCTGCTCGCGGTTCTTGCCACGGTAAGCATCGCCGCGTGCTCCAAATCTTCGAGTTCGACCGCGAGTTCGACCGATCAGTCGGCCACGACGGCGACGGCTTCCGCCGACGCGGTATCGAGCGACAACGCAGCTTCGAGCGACGGCGCCGCTTCGGCCGCTCCCGCAGCCGCGACGGGCGCGGCCGGCACGCCGCCGGTATATCCGGGCGCGCTGCCTGCAGTCCGCCCGGAAGGCGTCGGCATGAAAGCCCCACCCGCGAAAGTGAAGACCTACTCCACGCCGGACGACTTTGCTAAGGTCAAAGCGTGGTATCAAGCGCAGTTAAAGGGCGCGTCCGAAATGCAGCAGCCGGGAATGGCAAAAACCGAGGATGCATTCCTCGTCGGCCAGGCCGGAAGCGGAATGGTCGTCTTGATCCAAAGCTTCAAGGGGAAGACGTGGATCTTGATCGGACCACCGATGTAAGGCCCTCCGATCGTTTCAACACCAGCTTGGCGGCAGCGAGATCCTCAACGGCCAGGCCCAGCGATTTGAAAACGGTCGTTGCCGATCGCGGCGGCGATGCCACGGCCTTGCCGAACAGTTCGCCGATTTCTGCGTAAATCGCCGCTTTCGACAGTATGACGTCGCCCGACTCCTGCGCGGCGGCCGCGCGCGAATCGACCAGTACGGTCGCCGCCATCGCTTCGTCATCGAGTTCGCGCCAGTCCGGCCGATTGGCGCCGACGGCGTTGACGTGCGCGCCTGGCTTGAGCCACGCACCCCGCAACACCGGTTCGCGCGCGCTGGTCACGACCACGACCACGTCGGCACCTCGTACCGCGCTCTCCGCGTCCATCGCTTTCGCACCCCGCTCGCGCGCGAAACGCTCGGCGTGTTCGGGCGTGCGGCTCCAAACGCGGATTTCGGAAAACTCGGCGACGTGCGAGAGCGCTTCGACGTGCGCGTGGGCCTGCACGCCGCTTCCGAGCAGTGCGAGCACCCGGCTTCCCTCGGGCATGAGATATTTGGTTGCGGCGGCAGAAACCGCGGCCGTGCGCATTTCGGTAATCAGCCGGCCATCCATCGCGGCCAGCGGCTCGCCCGTGCGCGCGTTGAAAAGAACGATCACACCGTTGTGCGTCGCGAACCCGGTGCCTTCGTTGCCGGGATAGAAACTCACGAGCTTCGCGCCCATGACATCGTCGCTCGCCGCCGGCATGACCCCGAAGTAGCGCTTATTCGTTTCGATCGTTAGGATCGAACGCACCGGCTGCACGACGTTCCCGCTCGAGAACGCCGCCAACGCGCTTTCCATGGCATCGATGAGCGGCTTCCAATCCAGCAGCGCACGCACGCGCTCTTCGTCGAGGTACATCATCCGGCGGTCCTCCATGAAATCATGGTCTTAGAGGGTGATCTTCGCGCCGAAGACCAGCGTCGTGGCCCGCGCGTTCGACGGAAAGGATGCGCGCGAACCCGTAGACAGCGACGATTCGGCGCGGACATACCCTTCGAGCGCTGCATTGAAATCGTGGGTCAGCGAAGCGGAAAGACGGGTCGAATACGGTGCCAACCGCCCGGCGCCGGCAAACTGCTGTTGAATCGCGTAACCGGTTTCGACTCGCCACCGGCCGCCGGTATCGAGCGGAAACGTTACGTAGGGAGCGATCTGCAAAAACGTCTGCGGCAACTGGGCAGCCGACTGATACGTGTTTTGCGAAAGTTTGAAAACCAGTCGGAAGCGGCGCGCGGGAGCCTGCGTTCCACGAAGAATTCGGCCTCCAAAGAACCAGCTGTCGGAAAGGTACGAGCTGTGGTAGGCGCCCGACGTACCGATCGGATGCTGGTAAGCGTACCCCGCACGCGGCTCGGTCCGTTCGTATCCATCGTCGTCAAAGAGCTGCACGCGCAAGTCCAGAGCGTCGGTTGCCGCTCGATAGCCCTGATTGGAGGTGGTGTCGACGTCGTCGACGCCGGCGTCGTCCGGCGAATGAACGTATGCCCTGGAAAGCTTCATCCGCAGGTTCATCTTCTTGTTCGCGATGGGCTTGTATTGTGCGGCGGCAGACACACGGCCCGCCGCCGAACACGATGGGTTTCCGGAAATGCAGAGCGTGTACGTAGGCTCGAGCACCAGCGCGATGCTATGCGGGCCGGCCGCGTTCGCGCGCGACGGCCAAATCGCGACGATGAGGATCAACCCGGTACCGAGCCGGCGGCTCGATACCGGGTGCTCGCCTGACTTATTCGGTGTCAGGAGGGCGACGATCGAGCGCCTGATGCAAGAAGAAATTCTGGTTGATGCTGGCGTGAATCAGCTTGAACGGCCGCGGCGGCTGCGAGAAGTCGAAGCAGTCTGCCTCAGGAGAGGTCGCGCGCGAGTCGCTTGCGGTTAAGCGCGGCAGCCCGAACTGATCCTCGACGAACCGCAGAATACTGCCGTGCTCGTACTGAACGTGCGACACGTACTTCTGCTTGGCGTACGGCGAAATGATGATGAGCGGCAAGCGCATGCCCAAACCGTCGTAGTCCACGTACGGCGGCGCGACGTGATCGTACCAGCCGCCGTAGTCGTCCCACATGATGAAGATCGCCGTCGAGTTCCAATATTTGGATTTGCCGATCGCGTTGACCAGCGACGTCACCCACGCCGGTCCGGTGTTCGATCCGCAACCCGCATGGTCCGAGTTTTCGCAGGTGGGCGTGATCCACGACACCGTGCGGAGATTACTGTTGACGTCGGAAAGAAATTGCGATTGCGGCGTGATGATGTCCGTACTCCAGTCGGGTCCGTACCGGATGTGTTTGATGGCTTGATACGCGCTCCAGATATTACCGTCGCCTTGCAGGCTCGCCGTGTAAAATCCCCACGAAAGGCCGGCCGTGTCGAGTTCGTCGCCGAGCGTCTGGTTGTCGAAGCATGCCTGGATTCGCGGACCGTATTGCCGCGGAGGATTCGTCGTCACCGTGGTGATCTTATCGCCGGTTCCGCCGTCGCATCCCCACCAGTTGTCGGGATAGTTCACCGCGGAGCTCGCCTGTCCGGCAATGATGTATTGATGCGAGATGAAGCTGCTGGCATCGAAGTTCGACGCGAACATCCGATCCGCCACCACGTATTGCTTGCCCATTTCGAAGTACGGTTTCGACTCGGTGTGCGGCACGTAGCTGTACTGCGGATAGGGCGGACAGTTGCGTTGGCACCCTTCGAATTCTTTATTAAAGCCGTCCATTTTACAGTTCGTCCCTGGAACGCCGCCCTGGCCGTCGCAGGCCGAGAAGAACGCCCCCGAGCTATGATCGATATCCCAGGTCGTTTCCAGACCGACCGGGCCAAGCGTTACCTTTTGCCCGCTGCTTGTGTAGCCGTACGGCTTGGTGTCCGCGCCCGGAAAACCCTGAAGTAAGTTGTCGAAACTACGATTTTCTTGAACGATAATGACGACGTGCTGAATCTTGCCGCTGGCTTTGGAGCGGAAAGCGCCGAATCCACCGGCTGGGTGGGACGGATTTGCCGCCGGCAAGTTCGTTGAGGGTGACGATCCGGTGGTTCCGCCGCACGACGCTATCAATAGCGTCATCGCCGCGGCTAAGAGCACGCGGCCGGGATATCCGAGACATCGCATTTGGGGGGGGGTCTCCTAATAAAATATTTGGATGAGGTCACCGACCCTTACGACGAAAGCGACCAGAATCCCCGACCAGCCTAAGGCCGCAAATCGCTTACAAGACCGGGTTTTGTGAAACGGCGTACCCTACTGGCGTGAAGCTTATGAGGAGCGGTCTATGAAGCGAATGGAATTGTTGCAAGGTGCAGCAGCACTGGGATTATTCTGCGCGACGACGTCGAGCGGCGCCAGAGCGTCGGGCAAGCCGGCAACCGCGGCTGCGCTGACCCCGCCGGAGGCTGGGGTCCCGGTCGCGTTTTTGTTATCGGAAGGCGCGGTAATGATCGACTTTGCCGGGCCCTGGGAAGTGTTTCAAGACGCTCGGGTTGCCACGCAGCCAGCCTGCCTTTCAGATCTATACGGTCGCCGAAACGACCCAGCCGCTCGCGATCAGCGGCGGCGTCAAACTGATCCCACAGTTCGACCTCGCGCACGCGCCCGCGCCGAAAGTTGTGGTCGTTCCGGCGCAGTCGCCGCCGACGCCGTCGGTAAAGGATTGGCTCCGTACGGTGGCGCGTCAGACCGACGTGATCATGTCGGTTTGTACCGGCGCGTTTGTGCTTGCCGAGGCGGGCCTGCTGAACGGCCACAATGCGACGACGCACCACGGCTCGTTCGTGACGCTGGCGATGGACTATCCGCAGATCACGGTGAAACGCGGCGCTCGATTCGTCGACGAGGGCGCAATCGCGACGTCCGCCGGGCTGTCGGCCGGCATCGACTTGGCGCTGCACGTCGTCGAGCGGTACTACGGCGGCGACACCGCGAGCCTGACGGCATACTACATGGAATACGCCGGCCAGGGCTGGTTAAACGCCGGCTCCAACGTGGCTTATGCGAAACCGCCAACCTCGGTGGCCGGCCATCCGATCTGCCCGGTGTGCTGGATGGACGTGGATCGGAACGGCGCACCGACGTCGACCTACCGCGGCAAAGCGTACTATTTCTGCATGCCTGCGCACAAGCAGCGGTTCGACGCCGCCCCCGCACTGTTCTTGGACGCCGGATGACGCCACCCGAAGATACCGTCGCGCCGGCGGAGACGATCTTCCCCGCCGGCTATTTTACCGGCCAAACGGAATCGTGGCGTACGGCCGGTGTGATTCTTTCCGAAGTGCGGCATGCGACCGGCAAGGCGGTGCCTCCGCATCGCCACCAATCCGCGTATTTCAGTCTTTTGCTCGAAGGTGCGTATGCCGAGCGCGACCCCGGTTTCGACATCGTTTACGAGCCCTACACGCTCGTCTTTCACGACGCCCGTACGCTTCACGAAGACCAGATGTTCACGGCCAGCCGGTTCTTTGCCGTCGAGTTGCTGTCGCCGTGGGATGGCGTCATTGCTGAACTCGGCGGCGCCCGGGCGAACGCTTTCGAACTTCACGGCGAGGATCCGGTGTGGCTCGTGTTGCGACTCTATCGCGAACATCACGCCCGCTCTGCGGCGGCCGACTCCGCCGTCGAGGATCTCGTCTACCAACTCTGCGCGCACGTCTCCCCGCGTCCCGAAGACGACGCCGGCGAGCCGCCTTGGCTTCGCGACGTCGAGTCGGCGGTGCGCGATCGCTTCCGCGAACCGGTCGATCTGCCCGCCGCCGCCGCTCGCGCGGGCGTGCATCCAGCGCACCTCTGCCGCGCGTTTCGCCGATTTCGAGGACGCACGATCTCCGACGCAATTTTGGGCCTGCGCATTCAATACGTCTGCCGCCGTCTGATCGAAAGCGACGATTCGCTCAGCACGATCGCGCTCGAGTGCGGCTTCGCCGATCAAAGCCACATGAGCAACGCCTTCAAACGCGTCACTGGCCGGTCGCCCGGCGCGCATCGCCGCGACGAACGCGCGAATCCCGTTTGCAGGGGAAGCGAGCCCTAGTCAAGCACTTCCGCAGTGGCGGCCACTGGTCGGTCCGAGGCTACTCAGCTCGGCACGGCGGTACCCGGGTGCGGCATCGGTGGTGAGCCTCAAAAACCCTAGCTATTAAGGAGTTTGATAACGTGCGTTTACCCCTTCTCCTAGCAACGGGCGCACTTGCTGCCGGCCTGGCAGCGTGCTCTTCGGGCGGCGGCTCGCAGGCGCTCCCCGGCGGTCCTCAGAGCGTGGCTCCGATGTCCCGTCACGCGGCGCAACTCGTGGCCGTCGGCGCCCAGCGCGACGCATCGTGCCCCACCACCGACTTCGTGTGCGTAACGGTCAACCATGCAAGTGGCGGTTCGGTCGGCATTTGCGTGTCGAGCACCGGCTCGTGCGGCGGCACCCTGTCGCCTTACAAGTGGAAATCAAAGATCACCTCACTAAAGGGCAAGAAATTCACAAAGTTCAAAGTCACCATCAGTCCGAACCCGGGTAACCCGGTAACCGACGCGTTTACCGAGCGCAAGCCGATCAAGTCCAGCAAGGGCAACTACAAGTGGACGCAAACCGTCACTGCGTGCCCGCAGCCGTCGGGTAGCTGCCTGACGGGCAGTATCGGGATCGCGACCAGCTAGTCGGTCGTAGGTCGGGGGCTTTCGCTCCCGGACAGAAAAAGGCTCGGCGCTCCGCCGAGCCTTTTTCTTTCTGCCGTTACGGCAGGCCGTGAACTTGAATCCTCAACGGCGAATAGCCGAGTTGAAAGTAGTAGAACTGGCTCGGCTTGACTTTTTTCGGCAACAACCCGTGGCTGAAGACGGTCACGCCTCCCTGCAACTCCTGGGCCGTGAAACCGTGCCGGAGCAGGACCGCGCGGCTCTGGCTGACGCTTTGTGCCTTGATCGCGCTTACCATGAGCTTCAAGTCTTGCGGCGAGGCTTGGATGGCCGCTTGCGCCGACGCGGCGGTGGTTTGAAGATGCTGCAACTCGGCGGCTTGGGTGGCCGACATCGTCGCGGCCGTCGCGGTGCCTGCGGCCAACGCGCTCCCGACGATCAAGAGCGACATGACCATTGCGGATAATTTCATACGTTCACGCTCCATGCTATTTCGCGCCGCCCAATGGGGCGCTCGGCCGCTTTACCGCTCGGGATAAGCCAAACCCTTTTGCGTCTTACGCAATGCGCCCGTACTAGCAGCCGGCGAGCAGTTCGATCGAAACGAGCCGGTCTTGGCGAAACGAAAAGCCCTGAAACTGTCCGCACGCATCGCCCGGTTCCGTCGGTTTCGTCCGCATCGTCGTGTACGAGAGCGTCGTCCAGCCCGGCCGGCCCCGGGTGTCGTGCGGCCGAGCCGGCCCGTATATCTTTTCGACTTGCGCTCGGGTCATACCGAGCGCGATGCTGCGCGAGGTACGTACGCCGCGCAGATCTGCGTCACTCACGGATTTCGGTGGCTGCCCGGTGTTTGCGGTCAACGCGAAACCGCGCCAGGCACAGCATCCCTTGGAATACAGAACGATGGCGTGCGCGCGATCGTAAACGACGTTTCCTTTAATCGGCTCGGCCGTACCGTAGACGAAAAACGTTCCGTTCTTCACCGCCGGGCATGCACTGCCGGCGTAGTAGAAACTCTGCTTTGCTTCGGAAGGCGCGCGCGCGCCGCCGCACACGAAGTAGTCGTACCGGCCCGTGACGCTCGACTGACCTTTCGACCAGGCGACGAAACCCGCGTCCGGGTCGGGCAGCCACGCGCCCAATGCCGGGCTCCACGCCGCTCCAAACGTCTTGGACGCGTCGGCTCCGGTAGCAGCGACAGCCGCCGCCGCGAATGTCGTTATGCCGAGCATCAAGCCGATGGCCCGGAAAGCGTTCCAACGCGAAATCTTCATGCCGAAACGTGCGACGGAGATTCACCGACGGCCTCCGCGAGTCGCTGCTTGACGGCCGGCCACTCACGAGCCAGGATGCTGTAATAGCTGACGCTTCGCGTCGAGTCTCCGAAGCGGCGAACTTCTCTGAGCGTGCCTTCGTAGGTCGCCCCGATGCGCACGATCGCCGCGCGCGACCGATCGTTCTCGGCGTCGGCCTTAAACTGCACGCGATTGAATCCGGCTTCTTCAAACGCATATGCCAGTAACAGGAGCTTGCAGGCGCTGTTCACGTGGCTGCGCCAGTAAGCCCGCGACAGCCACGTCCAGCCGATCTCAAGCCGCCGTTCGGCTTTACTGATATCGAAATAGCGCGTCCCGCCGATGGCTTTGTGAGTCGCCTTATCGATGACGGCGAAGGGAATTCCGCCCGGCGACGTGACGTTGCCGTACAGCGCCTCGCCGATATAATGGAGCGTGGCTTCCAGCGACGGCATCTGGTGGCCGCGAAACGACTTCGACCAAACCTCCGCATCGTTGCCGGCCGCAAACAGGTCGGCAGCGTGGCGAAAGTCGAGCGGTTCGGGCCGCACGCGAGTGTTTTCGAGCACGAGGTCTCGGGGTATCGTCACGCCACCGTTGTAACAGATGGGGTCAATAGTGACATCGGAAACGCTTTGGCGCCCAGAGGGTTCTTGCCACCCGTGAGAACGCTCGTGACCGGCGCGACCGGCTATATCGGCGGACGCCTGGTGCCGCGCTTGCTCGAAGCCGGCCACACCGTTCGTTGCCTTGCTCGAAACGCCCGGCGACTCGACGGAAGGTTTCCTGGGGCCGAGGTCATCGAGGGCGACGTCTTCGACGAAACGAGCCTCGGCGAGGCGTGCAAGAACGTCGATGCGGCCTACTATCTCGTGCACTCGATGGGCGACTCGCAAGCGTTCGCGCAGCTCGATCGCGACGCCGCTGCCCTGTTCGGCAAGGTCGCCCGCCAGGCCGGAGTACGCCGCATCATCTATTTGGGAGGATTGGGTGCCGGCGACGAAACGCACCTTTCGCGCCATCTCGCGAGCCGTCATGAGGTCGGAAACGTTCTGCGCGCGAGCGGCGTCGAGGTCGTCGAGTTTCGTGCAGCCGTTATCATCGGCAGCGGAAGCGTTTCGTTTGAGATGATGCGCTATCTCACCGAGCGATTGCCCGTCATGATCGCGCCGAAGTGGGTGACGACGCGGTCCCAGCCAATCGCCGTGTACGACGTTTTACTCTATCTCGTCGCAGCGCTCGACCTCCCATCCGGCGATTCGCGGATCTACGAAATCGGTGGCGCCGACGTCGTGACCTATCGCGACATGATGCTGCGGTACGCGCGCCTGCGCGGGCTCAAGCGAAAAGTCGTCATCGTCCCGCTTTTTACGCCGCGTCTGTCCTCGTACTGGGTCCACCTCGTAACGCCGGTTTCGGCACGACTGGCGCAACCGCTCATTTTGGGGTTGCGAAACGAAGTCGTCGTGCGCGACGGTGCTGCCAAACGGGATTTTCCGCAGATCGCCCCGATCGGATTCGACGCCGCGGTATCGCGCGCATTAGATCGCTACCGCACCGTCGGCCCGGAAACGACCTGGTTCGATGCCTTCGACGTTCGCAGCCTTCCGGCCGAGTTCGCCGGCGCGCGCGAAGGCATGCTCATCGATCGCCGGCAGCGCGTTGCGAAAGCGACGCCGCAACAAGTGGCATCGGTATTCATGCAGTTGGGCGGTGCTCGTGGATGGCTCCATGGCGACGCACTATGGAAGCTGCGAGGGCTGATGGATCGCGCGATCGGCGGCATCGGCCTACGGCGCGGACGTCGCAGTGCGACTGACCTTCGCCTCGGCGATGCGGTGGATTTTTGGCGCGTCGATGCAGTCGAACCGGGCCACTCGCTGCGCCTTCGAGCCGAAATGAAGCTTCCCGGCAACGCGTGGTTGGAATTCGCCGCAGATGGGGCCGACGAGGGACGAACGCGGCTGACGCAAACCGCATTCTACGAGCCTCGCGGCCTCTTCGGGCTGCTGTATTGGTATGCGGTGTCGCCCTTTCACGCCCTCATCTTCGGCGAGATGGCGACGAAGATCGCCGAGCTCGCCGAGCGGGCGACGATTGGCGAGCTAGAGGCCGCCAAGCTGCGGTAACCTTCCTCGGAACTTCCGCCGTTCTTCACAACCGTCACGCATGATGCTTGAGCATGGCAACGATCGCGCTCGAGACGTACGTTTCAGGAACCCGCGAGTTGGCGGCGGCGGGCATTTACGGCGCTCTCGGCTTGCAGCGCGGAGGCGACGCGACGAAAACCTTTCGCGCCGGCGTCTTCGCGCGTGACGTCTTGATTACGCTGGGAGACAGCGACGTGAAGCCGTCATTGGTTCGGATTCCGATCGCGTGGCGGGTACCCAACAGCATTGCGTTCCCACGCTTCCAAGGGTTTTTCGAAATCCGTGAAGGCCCCAACGCCCTGGTCTCGATCGCGCTGCTCGGGTACTATCACCCTCCGTTCGGGGCTGCGGGCGTGGCTTTCGACGCCGTCGCCGGACATCGGATTGCAAACGCAACCGTTCAGCAGCTGCTCAACGACGTTGCCAATGCCGTCGAAGGCGTTCGAAGTCGAGGAGCGTCGGCCCGGCTCAGCGAAGAGCCGCACGGCTGCTATAATATTTAAAGGAGATCATTGCATGAAACGTCTTTTTCTTTCACTCTTTTGTGGCTTTGCAGTGACCGCGCTGGCGATCGGGCCCGCCGTCGCTAGCCCGCCGAGTCTCACCGGAACGTGGAACGTTCAACAAACCGGTCTGAACGGCACGGCCACGTCCACCATCACGCTCACCCAATCGGGCAGCGGCCTCGTAGGCTCGAACGCGAAGAACGGCACCGGCTTTACCGGTTCGTTCGTCAGCGACACGCAGATCAACGGCAAGTGGCACGGACCGGGCGGAGCCGGCTGGCTCACGGTGTACGCCAGCGCCAACGGTCACAGCTTCAACGGAACCTGGGGTTACAACGGTCGCCCCGCCAACGGCTCGTTCGTCGGGAACAAAGTGCTTCCGCCGTCGCCGATTACGGCTGCCGGAACCTGGCACGTAACTGGTGCCGGCGGTCCGACCGCATTTTTGGGAACGATGAGGTGCAAGCAATCCGGTCCGTCCGTCGTATGTCACGTCGGCCCGCTTATTCTCAACGGCAAGTTCCGTGCCACCGACAAAGTCAGAGCGACGTGGAGCGGCGGCGGGAAATCGGGATGGTTCTCATTCTGGTTCAACGGCGACAACAACAGCTTCAACGGCATCTGGGGTAACGGTGCCGACACGACGCCGCCGGTCGGCCGCGTCATCGGTCAACGTTCGCTCGGCGGCTAAACGCTCGGGGCGACGCCTTCGACACGAATACCGATCCGGGCGAGCCGCGTGGCTTGCCCGGATTTCTTTTTGATACTTAAATGAGACCTTTGATGGAAGGTGCCACCGGAGCGCAAGCATACGTGCCGAAGGTTTTTGCATGACCGACACGCTCAGGCATCGCTTTCTCGTCGCCGCCTTGACGGCGTCCGTGGCCTTCTTGCCCGAACTCGCATTGGCGCAAGACGCCCAAATGTTCCGCGGCGACCCCGCACACCTCGGCGTCTACGCCTCCGAACCCTCAAAGCTGGCCCGCGTCAAGTGGCGGTTTCACACCCATGGAATGATCTTCTCGTCACCGAGTATTCTCGACGGGGTCGCCTACGTCGGCAGCAGCGACGGCAACCTCTACGCGGTTCGCGCGAGCGATGGTTCCCTCGTCTGGACGTTTGCAACGAAGGGACCGGTGACCTCATCGCCCGCCGTTGCGACCGGGCTCGTATTCGTCGCCAGTCTCGACGGAAACGTCTACGCAATCGACGCCGGCACCGGCCAACGGCGATGGCGCTTTCAAACCAACGGCGAGCGTCGCTTTACCGCCCCCGGCATCCACGGGATGATTCCGAGCAACGAACTGATGCCGGACCCCTTCGACGTCTTCTTGTCGTCGCCGGCGCTTTCGGGTGGAATGCTCTACATCGGAAGCGGCGACCACAACGTCTACGCGCTCGATGCCTCCACCGGCACGCTGCGCTGGAAATTTGCCACCGGTAACGTAGTGCACGCTTCACCGGCGGTTTCCGGCGGCACCGTGTACGTCGGCAGCTGGGACCGGTATTTTTACGCACTCGACGCAAAGTCGGGCGCCCTTCGCTGGAAGTTCCAGACCGGCAACGATACGAAAATCTACAATCAGGTCGGGATCGCGGGTTCGGCGACGGTCAGCAACGGACTCGTGTACTTCGGCTGCCGGGACAGCTTCTTTTACGCCCTCGATGCGAAGACCGGGACGCTGCGATGGAAGCAAGACCATCACGGAAGTTGGGTCGTTGCGTCTCCCGCGATCTCCGGCGACACCGTGTATTTTACGACGTCGGATGAGAAGGTTTTTTGGGCGGTCGACGCCGCGACCGGAACTGCGCGCTTTACCGTTCCGTATGGAGCTTTCGCCTTTTCGTCTCCTTCGCTCGCCGGCGGAACAGCCTACTTTGGGACGTTCGACGGCCGCCTCTACGCGGTCGATTCGCATACCGGAACCATCGTCGCCCGGTTTGCAACCGACGCTTCGATTGCCAACCTTGCACCGCACCTCGACTCCAAGGGCAATCTCGACACCGAGGGATTCTACGCGGACGCGACCTTCGAGGGAATCGTGGTCGGTGTAAACAAGATTTTCTCGGTGGGTTCGATTGCCGGATCGCCGGCACTTGCGGGCGGCGTGCTCTTCATTGGAAGCACCGATGGAACGCTCTATGCAGTTGAGTGATCGCGCCACGCCCCGCGCGCGATCCCGTACACGAACATCGGCTGCCCGAAGCGATTCTCGTCCTTCCGCTTGAGGCGCACCATACCGTTTCGCTCGGCCACTCGCATCGACGGTTCGCTCTCGATGGCAATAAACGAAACGACGCGGTCGACGCCGAGGTGCGAAAACGCCCAGTCCCTTGACGCCCGCGCCGCTTCGGTTGCGTATCCGCAACCCCAGAACTCCGGCAACAGCATATACGCGACCTCGACATCTTCGCGCGCGTCGACGTCGTCCCAGTGCAGCAAGCCGACGTGCCCGATGTATCGGCCGTCCGACTTACGCTCCGTTGCCAGTACCGAGTAACCGAACTTTTCGTACGCAGCGAGCGCGTTGGCGATAACCTTTTTCGACTGCTCGCGATCGAGCAGTTCGTGATAGTAACGCATGACCGACGGATCGCTCATGAGGGCCTGCACCAGCTCGATATCTCCCGCTCGATAACGCCGCATCTTCAGGCGATCGGTGTCGATGGGGCCGAAATCCGGGCGCTGCAACGAGCTCACCGCGCTATTCTTAGAAGCGCGAGATGGCGCGCCCTTTTCTCCGCTCGCCGGTTTACGCTCGGGGTATCGTGGGTATCACTCGGCGCATGAACCATATATCAACGTCAGATTTTGAAACCGGTATCTACTACGATCCCGAGGTGGCCGAGTCGCGCGTGAGGCGCCTGCACGACCTTGGCTATTCCGACAAAGACATCAGCATCATGATGCGCGACAAAGACAAGGCGCGCGCATTCGTCGAGCGCAGCGGCGGCCATGCCGCCGAAGGTGCCGTGACCGGTGGCGCAATCGGTGGCGGCATCGGCGCGATCGTGGCCGGCTTAATTGCAACCGGCAGCATCACCGCGATCGTCGGAACCGGCGGTGCGGCCGTTCCGCTCGTCGCCGGACCGCTGGCGGCTGCGCTCACCGCCTTAGGCGCGGGAGCGGCAGCCGGCGGGATCGTCGGTGCGCTGGTGGGCGCCGGAATTCCCAAAGAGAAAGCGGTTGCCTACGATGAAGGGCTCGATCGAGGCGGCATCCTCCTCGGCGTCAATGCTCGCCCCGAGAACCTCGACGACGTGCGGCGCGTCTTCACCGACTAGAAGCAACGCGCGCGTCCGGTACGGACGAACTGGAACAACAAGGGATCTGCTTTGCCGGCAGATCCCTTTGCTTTCGTCCTTGTCGATTCGATAAGGTTCGCGCGCGCGGCCATCACCTCACGTTTACGTTGCCTTAATCCACCGCCCTGTATAGTTGGATTTCGGTTGCTAACTTGCGATAAGGAGTGTCATGCAGCATACCAAGTATTTGAGCGTCGTCCTCGGCGCGGCGTTAGCGGCGTGCTCGAATGCGGGCGCGCCGTTGGGGGCAAGCCAAGGGCTGCCGCTCGCGGCCGGGGCCGCACGAACGGTTGTCGGGCAAAACATCACTGTGCCCCGCGGATATCGGGTCGACGTGTTCGTTCGTGGAAACGCCAAGCGATTCAATCCCGATCCAATCGTCGAGCAGGGAAACGCCGTTTACGTCGCCTTCCAAAACGCGACGAACCCCGACGGCACCGGCGGAAGGAGCACCATCGTGCAGTATAAACGCGACGGGTCGGTGGTCCGGTCGATTCAGGTTCCTGGTCGCTGCGACGGCATGCGTTGGAACCCCTATACGAATCTCATGTGGATCACGGTCAACGAAGATGCCAATAGCGCTCTCTTTACGTGGGACCCCCCGTCGGGCGCGCTCAAGCAATACGCCTTCTCCTCGGCCAAGCATGGCGGCGGCTACGACGACCTCGCATTCAGCAACGGGCAGGCGTTCGTCGCCGCCTCCAATCCAACGCTCTCGCCACGCGGCAAGAACAAAGGGCCGGCCCTGGTTAGCATCGTTTTGAAAGGGCACACGGCTCGCGTAACGACGGTGCTAAAAGGGAACGCTCAGGCGACCGACATTCCAACCGGAAACGTGGTGCAGCTCAATCTGACGGATCCGGACTCGTTGTCGGTCACCCCGAGCGGCGACGTTTTGCTCGTTTCGCAGGCCGATTCCGAAATCGTTTTCGTGCACGATGCCGGAACGGGCTCGCAGGCCGTCTCTCGCGTGCTCGTCGGTACGCAGCTCGACGATACGGTCTATGCCACCGAGCAGGACGGCACGCTGTACGTGGGCGATTCGAAAAAGAATGCCATTTACAAAGTCCGCGGCCGGCTTCAGGCGGGCGCCGTATATACCGAGGCGCCGAGCGACTCGAAGGTAAACGGGTTCGTCGGAACGGTCGATCCCACGACCGGCACCGTCACGCCGTTGATCACCGGCTTGGTCAGTCCTACCGGGTTGATCTTCGTCAGCGACGGGAGTAACTAAAAACCTCGCGTCACAGTGGGGTCGCCAGTTGCGCGTATCGCTCGCGGACCCGCACGGCCTCGACGTGATCGTATGCACGCGACGCTTCGCGCGCCAGCTCTTCGAGCAGCTCGGCCTCTTCGGGGTCGAGCTGCGCGCCGTTGGCGTGGGCGCCGTAGAGGGTGAAGCAGACGAGTTCGTGCCGCACGGTCACCGGAACCGCCAACGTATAAATGGCGGCGTTTTCGGAATCCAGATGCGAGCGCAAATCGTCGAGCCACACGACCTTTTCATCCGACAACAACATCCGTACTAGTAAGTGATTCGCGTCGAAAGCAGCCGGCGCGACCGTCGTTTGGCGCGCGGTCGCCAACCCCTCGAATCGCGCGCCCCCGTCGGATCGCCGGTACAGTGCCGCCGCCGCAAGATCGAGTGCGTCGGCAGGCACCTGCACGAGGCCGTCGGCAATCGCGTCTTCGTCGGTTGCATACGGCAATGCGGAAGCGGCTCGGCGCAAATGGCGTTCGGCCATCCGGCGACGCCGGAAGAATACCGTTTCGACGAAGCCCTCGACGAGGCGATTGATGCGATCCAAAAGGAAGCCGATGGCGATCGTCACCAGCAGCTCCAGACCGATCGCCAGGCGCCCGATGGCTATGACCCGCGAAAAGAACCAGTCCAGAACCGAGATGAACGCAATGACTCCCAACGATAAGACGCCGTACACCAGCGCGCGGTTGAGCACGAAGTTGACGTCGAGAACGCGCAATCTGAAAACCGCATAGGCGATGCACAGGGGCATCAGCACGACCGCGAAACCGACGACTTGCCCGACGGCGAACGGCACGCCTGGGACGAAATAAATCGCGTATGCCACGAACGAAGCGATCGTTCCGATTGCGAGAAATCCCCACCGCTGGCGATCGCTCGGCGTGGCCATCGCCACGTTCTTCGCCAGGACCAGGCCGGCCAAGGCGAAGGCGGCGAGCGGAATGACGGCGCTCGGAACGACGTCCCATGCCGGCAACTTTTCCGCCACGAAATACAGCTGCCACTCTACGACGTACACCACGTATGCGAGCCCCAGAAAGGCCCACACCAACGGATCGATTCGCCTGCGCCATCCGAGAACGTCGCCGTTGGGAAACCGCAGCACGAAGGGCAGCAACGGCAAAACGCACCATGGGCCGAAGACCGTCGTCAGGACGAATGCGAGTATCCGGTAGGCCGTAGGGGAGAGCACGTGCGCCCAATACATGAACGGCGGACTCGTGCCGAAATAGCCGACGGCAAACACGTAGAAGGCCCAAGACATGATCGACGGCCGTAGGAACACCAACAGGAACGCCACGATGAGGAAGATCGTCGGCGGGATATACGCGAGCACGCCGCCGATGCGCTGCCAAACGCCGAAGGCCGGATTGGGCTGCGCCGTTATGACGACGGTGCGCGCGACGCCGCCGCGCTCGAACGTTACGGTTTCGCGCTCGCCCGGATAGCCCGCGCGCAGCCGCGACGAGATTTCGTAGTTGCCTCCGCTAAGCAAGCGATCGCCGGAGCGAACGCCGGCACGGGCCGCCGGCGAATTCCGATCGACGCTCGAGACGAGCGTGCTGCGCGGGTTGATGGTCGCGCCGAACGTGCCCTCGCCCCAATTTTCGGCGAAATCGACGTGTCCGATCGGCAGGTAGTAAACCGCCGCGACGACGAGCGTCACCACGATCAAGAGCAATCGCGAGACGGTCCGGCGCATGTAACGTCCTCTGCGGCGCACGGCCGCAGCGCCCCTGTGCTTCCGTTCGGGTCTGCCGGAACGGCCGTGCGCGGCCCCACACCGAACCTGGAGGGGCGGTGCGGGTTACGCTGAAGACGCTTAGCCGATTTGCGTAGTGCGTTCGCGATAGCCATGGTTGCTTTGCTTGCCGGATGCTCGTTCGGATCGAACGCGGCGTCCTCGAGCCCTGTCGTGCCGCCGGCCGCGCCACCGGCAGTGCTGCAGGCGATGGACGCACACGGTGTCGGCAAGATCAAGCACGTTGTCATCATCATTCAAGAAAATCGCAGCTTCGACAACCTCTTCCAAGGCTATCCCGGCGCCGATACCGTTTCGCGCGGAAAAGACTCGAAGGGTCGCTGGATTCCGCTTCGCCCGGTGAGTTTATCGTCGCAGTACGTCATCGATCACTCGTCGTACGCGATGTTCGGCGACTGCGACGGAACCGGTAAACGGCCCGGGACGCATTGCCGGATGGACGGTTTCGATACAGAATCGGTCGAGGGCGGGCCGATCAGACTAGCGCAGTACGCATACGTGCCGCACGACGAGTCGAAGCCGTACTTCGACATGGCGCACGAGTGGGTCTTGTCCGATCGCACCTTCGCGTCGCAGCTCGACGAGAGTTTCGTCGCCCATCAGTATCTCATCGCCGCGCAAGCCCACAACAGCGTCAACGTGCCGACGGGGCTCTGGGGGTGCGGCGGCGGTAAACGCGACGTCGTGCTCACGATCGCGCACGATCGCTCCTACGGTTTATATCAGCCGCCATGTTTCGACTATCGCACGCTCGGCGATGAGCTCGACGCTGCCGGGCTGCCGTGGCGCTTCTATACGAGCGCCTACGCTAGTCCGTCGGGAGGACCGGCGGGTTATTGGTCGGCGTACCAGGCGGTGCGCCACATTCGACGCGGACCGGACTGGGCAAAGGACGTCATCATCCCGCAAGACACCTTCATTACCGACGTCAAACGCGGCACGCTGAGCGCGGTCACGTGGATCACGCCGATCTGCGACGACTCCGATCATACCGATTGCGGCGGAGGGTATGGTCCGTCTTGGGTAACGTCGCTCGTCGATGCCGTCGGTAAGAGCGCGTTCTGGAAAACGACCGCGATCTTCGTGCTCTGGGACGATTGGGGCGGCTTGTACGACCACGTCTCTCCGCCGTTCCGCGATTACGACGGACTCGGGTTCCGGGTACCGTTGTTGGTTATATCGCCGTACGCAAAACGCAACTACGTTTCGCACGTGCAGTACGAGACGGCCGGGGTCTTGAAGTTCGCCGAAGACGCATTTGGACTTGGGCGCCTGGCGAACAGCGACGCGCGCGCCAACTCACCGGCTGGCGATTGCTTCGATTTTACGCAGCCCCCGCGCGCCTTCGTGCCCATAAAGGCACCCAAAGGCCCGGCGTTTTTCTTGCAACAGCGTAACGATTTTCGCGCGCCGGACTACGAATGACGCCGGCTTCCCGCGTCACGCTTGCAACGCTATGCCTTCTTCTTTTTTGCGCCACCGGCTGCAGCGGGCGCGCGGTATCCGGCGTGGCGCTGCCACAGACGAGACCGAATCCGATTCCAAGTTCGGTCAACCCGTACCTGAAGCACGTCGTGATCGTGATCCAGGAGAACCGCAGCTTCGACAACCTCTTTAGCGGTTTTCCCGGAGCCGACGCGCCGGCGTTCGGATACGCCGGCGGAAAGAAAATTGCGCTCCACCAAACGCGCCTCGAGAACCCCGGCAACATCGAGAACAACTGGCGCGACTCGATCGGATCCTGGAATCACGGAAAGATGGACGGCTTCGAAGTCGAGCACTTTTATGGAGGGCCTAAGGACTACCCTTACGCCTACGTTCCGCGCAGCCAGTCCGCACCGTATTGGGTGATGGCCCGGCAATACGTTCTCGCCGATCGCATGTTTCCGATGCAGTTCGGTCCGAGTTTCACCGCGCATCTGAGCTTGATCGCGGCCAACACGCTCATCGCGCCAACGCCTATCGCCGAAGTCGACGCTCCGAGCCGTGTCCCCTGGGGCTGCGACGCCCCGTCGCACACCCGGTCGTTTACGCTGACGGATAAACGCGTCGAGCGCTTTAACGGCCCGTTCCCGTGTTTTCGTAACTTCCCCACGATCGCCGATACGCTCGACGCAGCCCACGTCTCGTGGAAGTACTACGCGCCCCGGCTCGATCGCATCGGCGGTCAGGTATGGTCGGAGTTTAGCTCGATCCGGAGCGTGCGCTACGGGCCGGATTGGGCGAACGTGATCTCGCCGCAAACGCAGATTCTTCGCGATGCACCGCGCGGCGCGCTCGCCGACGTGTCGTGGGTTGTGCCCGATTGGCAGGATTCCGATCATACCGGCAGCGGCTATGACCGCGGGCCCTCGTGGGTGGCGTCGGTCGTCAACGCCATTGGCCGAAGTGCCTACTGGAAATCCACCGCAATCGTGGTGGTGTGGGACGACTGGGGAGGCTGGTACGATAACGCCCCACCGCCGCAACTCGACTTTCGCGGTTTGGGCATCCGCGTTCCCTGCATCATCATCTCTCCCTACGCGAAGATCGCGAACGGGAGAAAGTCCGGATACGTCACCCACACGCAGTACGAGTTCGGCAGCGTGTTGAAGTTCGTGGAGCAAGTCTTCGACCTGCCGCCCGTTGGACCACCGTCGCTCGGGTTTACCGACACGCGCGCCGCAAGCCTCATCGACAGCTTCGACTTCACGCAAAAGCCGCGGGCCTTCTTATCGATTCCGGCGATCTACCCCGAGTCGACGTTCTTGAACGAGCAGCCGTCGTACGTGCCGCCCGACAACGATTGAGGATGCGCTCGCACCGCGCGCTCAGGGTGCGAGGAAGAGGTGTTCGTTTTTTGAGACGCAGTTGCCGCTGGCGAGGCACGGAAGCGACAGCGTCGGCGTGGCCTTGTCATGCATAGGTATATTCCACGCGTCGAGCCGTCCGGTGATAGCATCGAGGGTATAGAAGGCATCGAGCGGCGGAACGGCGATCAACGCGCCGACGATCGTGTTGACGGTTTTATCGCGGCAGATGCTGTCGTCATCACTTGAAGGGGGCTCCCTCTAATGCGGTTTTTGTAAATTGACCGAAGTCAACTTAGCGACAGTCGATTAATGACGTTGGTCAATAACCCTACAGGCTCCCGAGTTCATCGCTCGCCTGCGAGGATCCCCGCTCGAAAACTCCGCTCCGTCCCGCCATCTAAGCGGGCACGCGTCAGTCGCGCAGCCATTGCCTCGCTGACTGCAACGAGGTAGGATGGCCTTCACAGGTCTGGAGCCAACGTTTATGTTACGTTCCTACTTCTGCATTGCAACGGTCTGCGCGGCAGCGGTTCTCGCCGGATGCAACGCGATCCCCCCGAGCGCTCCACTCCAACCGGTTGGTGACGTGCGCGCTTCGGCGTATCGCACGCCGTATGCCGTCCCGTTTCACAGGGCGATTCAAACGCCGGCGCTGGTCGGCGTTTCGCCCGGAGGCGTGCTCAAATACTTTCCGATCGGCCGTCACGGCGGCAACGATCCGCAAGTTATCGCGCGGATCCCAAATCTGCGCGCGGGTGCGATGGCCGGGAACGGCAACGAAGTCGCAATCGTAAACCAACATCCACCCGGCATCGTGCTCTACGACGTTGCGACGCACGCGTTGAAGCGGTTCGCCGATCCGAACGGAACGCCGATCGACATCGCCATCGATAAGAACGCGAACCTCTTCGTCTTAAACGTCGTGCGAGACGATCCCGGGAATGTGACGATGTATCGGGCTAACTCGTCACAGCCGGTAGAACTCAACTGCCGGTATATCGGCCTCGGCGTGGCCATTGCGGCCGACGACGAGGGCGATATTTTCGTGAACGGGTACCAGCATTCGTTCACCGGCGTTTCGGAAATCCCCAACGGACCGAACGGTCCGCAACCAAGTAAGTGCCGGCGTTTGGATCTGCGCCCCGAACATGGATACGTCGCCGGGGTCGCCATCGATCCGAAAACCGACGATTTGATCGTCCTCGACGACCCGGATCTCTGCGCCGGCGGCGTGGAGGGACGCATGACGATCTATCCCAAGCCCTATCGCGGCGGCACCGCTCGCTCCGTCGATCTCAACGGAAACTGCGTCGGCCAGCTTCGGCTGGACGCAGCCTCACGACTGGTCTTCTCGTTCGACCAAAACATCTCCGGAGGAAGCTCCTACGTCATTCAACGAGGCTACCCCGGTGGCCGCGATTTGGGAGCTTACCACCGAGGCAACCTGATCGGAGTAACGACGATTCCGAACACCCTCCCCAACTAGCGGTTACGGGCCGAGCGCGGCTCCGACCGGAGACGAGAGATACGATCCGGTGACCACTTGGTTCGGATTTTGGGCGCCCTTAAGCGCGTCGAATACGAAGACCGATGGCGGACCGTTCAGGGACGTTCCGCTTGTCGAATAGAGCACCGAACCGCGCACCGCAACGGCCAGCGGATTGATCAGCGGCGGAGAGTTCGAAACGATCGTCCGGTCGGGACGATTCTTGCCGTTCGCCGACGACGAGTATGCCAGAATGTTGCTGCTGCCGGCGTTGGCCACGTAGAGTTCGCCGGTCGCGTTCTGCAGCGCCATGCCGGTCGGCGAATTCTGCTCGCCCGACCCGACGATCGCCCGCACCAGCGTCGGTTTGGTGGCCGGCATCGCGAACTCGCTGACTTCGTTCGAATCCGAAACTTACAGATTGCCGGCTGCGTCGACGGTGACGCCGTTGATATCCGCATGCTTGTCTGGCAGTGCGATTCTTTGGAGCGTGTTTGCAAGTCCGTGAGCGCCAGGCGCATAGACGGCTACAAAGCCGTTGGAAAGTCCGCCGGCGTATTCGTCACCGCTGCGGTCGACCGCAACGCAGCTCGGTACGAACGGCAGCAGCAGCGTGCGCGTCGGCGATTGCGAGCCGCTCGCACCTTTACGGTAGACTTCGATGGACTCGTTCTGCTCGTCGGTTACGAATAGACTGCCGCCGTGACCGATTGCAATCGCGCCGGGATTGTAGGGTAATACCAGCGACGATCCCGCCGGCGTGACCAGCGTCCCGTCGGAGTTGCGCACGAAACGAAACACCGATTTTCCGTAAACATCGCTCACGTAGAGCGCGTTGGCAGCGGCACTTTCGTTTTTTAACGCTGGTGCCGGAACGGACGGCGTGCCGCTGGTTCCGGACGGCGGAATGTTGCCCCCGCCTCCGCCACCGGTGCAACTTGCAAGCGCGAGGCCGGTAAGGGCTAGGGCTACCAGAGTTTGGGTCGCCGTGCGCGGTTGAAACATGGTCGCCTCCAAGATCGAAGCACGTAAGTGAAGCAGCGACCGCGATGGTTGTCGGCTACCTACGCGTTCCCTTGGTAACGGGTGCTCGGTTGAACCCTCGTCTACAGACGAGTCGGTCGGCCGATCTATTCGCCGTCGCCGGGTAGATTCGAAGGCGGTTCGTGCTCGAAGAACGATCGCGAGAGTGCGGCCGGAATCGGGCTGAATTTGCGCGGTTTCTGCGTGAAATCGAAGATATCCGAGATGCTGGTTGCCCGGCGATCGCCGGCTTGCATTGGTTGAAGCCCCCAGTTGTTTTCGACGAACTTCAGAATGCTGCCGAACTCGTACTGGGTGTGCGAGATCGTCCCGGCCGGGACGTACGGCGATATCACGATGAAGGGAACGCGCATGCCGAGCTCCCCGAAACCGAACTGCGGCGGTGCGACGTGGTCGTAGTGACCGCCCCAATCGTCCCATACCAGCACGATTGCGGTCGAATTCCAAAACTTGCTCTGGCCGATTGCGTTGACGACTTGCGCGACCCACGACGGTCCGTGGTCGGGGCCGTGGTATTCGTGATCGGAATTCGGAACCGACGGCGTTAGCCAGGTAACTGCCGCGAGCTTACCGTGCGGCACGTCGGTTAAAATGGCGCCCGACGGCGTCGAAATGTCGGACGTCCAATCGGATCCGTAACGCACCGCTTTAATCGCCTCGAAGGCGTTCCACATCCAGCCCGCACCGCCGGCTTTTACCGGTCCGGAATAGTACCGCCACGAGATCTTCTTCTGATCGAGTTGATCGGCGAGCGTCGCGTACGTCAGGCACGGAAACGGGCCGGCCTTGCTCAGGTACGCATCGTCCTTGGTGAGCAACGACGTGACCGTTCCGGGCGGAGCATCGCAGCCCCACGCGTACGGCCCTGGTTTCGGCGGCGCCGGCCAGTTCACCAAACTGTGACCCGAATCGATCTGCTCGCCGCCGGCAACGAGCTCCTGATGCGCCGTAAAGCTTCCGCTGCCCTCACCTTGGAACATGTGATCGCCGAGCGCGTATTGTTGCGCCATCGTCCAGTAGGGCTGGATCTGTGTCGGATCGACGTACGTGTACGGGCGCTTCCCCGCGAGACCCGGACCGCCCCATGGATCGAGATCGAAGCCGTCCATCTTCCCGCCGTCGTAGGCGGTGGCAAACGACGACCAGCCATTCGACAGCGGATCTCCCGCTAATGGTGATACTTTCAACGGAATGGTTTTGCCGTTGTGCAACTTGCCGGTGGTCGTGCCGTCGGCACCCGGAAACGTTGCAAAAAAATCGTCGAAGGTTCGATTCTCTTGGATGATGATGACGACGTGCTTGATGTACGCCGAACTCGCCGATGGTATCGCGGCGCTGCCCGCATCGGGCAATAGGGCCCGTTGCGAAACCGGTGCCGCCGAACTGCCGGCTCCTGCGCACCCGGCGAGCATCGCGAAAGCGAGGCAAAGCGCCGCCTCGACGCTCCGCGGGCGGCGGACTCTAGCGAACATCAATAGGTCTCCCAACCCCGTGAGCCACGGCGGCAGCAGCCTTTCCCCGGGCGCCGAAAAGGTCCTCGTTGCTAACGTGCTGCAGGGAAACGCCACGACGGGCAGGGTATCACGCCACGATGAAGGCTTCGCGTCTTGGTGCGGCCGCTTGTCTTGCCGTTCTGATGGCGGCGGCCTGTTCGTCCCGTCCGGGGAACTCGGCATTCGCTCCCAGCGTCACGCCCGTATCGGCATCGCCCATCGACGCCGTCAGCGCGGCTTCGGCTCCGGCCTACATCAAGCACGTCGTCATCATCATCCAAGAGAACCGCAGCTTCGACAACCTGTTCGCCACGTTTCCCGGCGCCGACGGCGCAACGACCGGGCAGACGCACGACGGGAGAACCGTCACGCTCAAGAAAGCCCGGCTCACCGACGTGCTGGATATCGCGCATCAATGGGCGACCTTCGTCAAAGAGTACGACGGCGGCAAGATGGACGGTTTCGACCAGATTCATTTCGGGAGTGGAAACGGACCGCCCGCCTACCTGTTTCCCTATCAATACGTCGATCCCACGGACATTCAACCGTACTGGACCATGGCGCAACAATACGTGCTCGCCGATCACATGTTCGAGCGTCAGAGCAGCGGCAGCTTTATCGGACACCAAGACCTCATCGCCGGCGGTACCCAGATCGTCCCGGGTCAGAGTTTAGCCGACGATCCGAGCCAAGAGCCGTGGGGTTGCGATGCCGAACGCGATACCAAGACGTCGCTGCTGACCAGCGACCACCGGTTCCTGAAACTCAAGGGCCCGTTCCCGTGCCTTTCATACCGGACGATGCGCGACGTGCTCGACGCCAAAGGCGTATCGTGGAAATACTACGCGCCACCGTTTACGTATAAAAGCGGCGGCTGGCTGTGGACGCCGTTCGATGCCATTCGCGCCGTTCGGTACGGCCCCGAATGGCAGACGAACGTGGTCTTTCCTGAAACGAAAATCCTCGCCGACATCGCCGCCAATCGGCTTGCCGCCGTTTCCTGGGTCGTTCCGGATAAACGCAACTCCGACCATCCCGGCACCGGCTCGAACCACGGCCCGTCGTGGGTGGCGCAAATCGTGAATGCGATCGGGGCGACCAGCGCCTGGCAATCCACGGCGATCGTGGTCGTTTGGGATGACTGGGGCGGCTTCTACGATCACGTCGCGCCGCCGCAACTCGATTACCAGGGTCTCGGTTTCCGCGTTCCGATGCTCGTCATTTCGCCGTACGCGCGCCAAGGGTACGTTTCGCACACGCAATACGAATTCGGCAGCATTTTGAAGTTCGTCGAAGATAACTGGGGTCTCCAACGGGTGGGAACGAGCGACCGGCGCGCACAGTCGATCGTCAACGCGTTCGACTTCACGAAGCCGCCCCGGCCGTTCACACCGATCCCCGCACGGTATTCACGGTCGTATTTCCTAACGCAGGCTCCGTCGTATCAACCCGTCGATTCGGAATAGGCGGATGGAAACACTCGCAGGCCAGGAAACGTTATCCCCCTGAGAGAGCGCGTCGCAAGGGATGACGAGGGGGCCCTTGGGACGCCCTCACTCAGTTTGCCGGGCCGGTTCGCGTCACGCGGCCGAGGCCGGAAAAACCCCACCCGAACGAGAACGACTGAACTGCCGGAAGGGAGCTCGTTCGTATGCGCGCGTGTCGCTTTGTTTTCTCTGGATTTCTCGCCACCGCACCGGTTCTCGCCGCGTGTTCAGGAATGGCCTCACCAGGGGCGTTCCCTCACAACGGCGCCGCGGTCGCGGGTCGCGCCGCCGGAGCGAGAACCGCCAGCCCGATCCAGCACGTCGTCATCATGGTTCAGGAAAACCGCAGCTTCGATAATCTGTTCGCAACGTTTCCCGGCGCCGACGGCGCAACGACCGGTTACTATCTCAAAAAGGTGAACGGCAAGTATAAGCGGACGGAAATCCAGCTTAAACAGCAAACTCTCGCAGGTCTCGACGTCAACCACGCACGCAATGACTACCTGACCGATTACGACAACGGCGGCATGGACGGTTTCAATCTAGCTGGCATCGACGGAAAAGGCACCGCTGGCACATACCCGTACCAGTACGTCAACCCGGCGCAGATTCAACCGTATTGGACGCTGGCTCAGCAATACGCCCTGGCCGACGAAATGTTCCAGACGCAAGGCAGCGGCAGCTTTACCGCGCACCAAGATCTCATCGCGGGCGCGACCGCGCTCACCTATAACGGCATCAGCGGCAGCCTGGTCGACTACCCGTCGAACTCGACCAACTGGGGCTGCAGCGCCAACCTCGTCACCACGACCAACATCTTAACGCCGGCCGGGCAATACCTCAAGAATCAAGGGCCGTTCCCGTGTTTGACGTATGCCACCGGTACGATGCGCGATTTGCTCGACGCAAAAGGCGTTTCGTGGAAGTATTACACGCCGAAGTACAAGGCCGATACGTCCGGCGCGCTCTGGGACGCGTTCGCGGCCATCGACGCCGTGTACCACGGCCCGGAATGGAAGACGAACGTCTCCTGGCCCGAAACGAACATCTTCACCGACATTTCCAACTCGACGTTGCCGGCAGTGTCGTGGGTCATCCCGAGCCAGCAGAACTCCGACCACCCGCACTCGCTCACCGGAAAATACACGGGACCATCGTGGGTGGCCTCGGTCGTCAACGCGATCGGTACGAGCAGTTACTGGAACTCGACCGCCATCGTGGTCGTGTGGGACGATTGGGGGGGGTTCTACGACCATCGGCAACCGCCGTTCTTCGATCAGGCCGGGGGCTTGGGATTCCGCGTTCCCATGCTGGTCGTATCGCCGTACGTTCCGGCCGGAACGATCGCGAATACCCAGTACGAGTTTGCGTCCGTCCTCAAGTTCGTCGAAGAGACGTTTGGGCTGGGGTCGCTGGGCACGACCGACGTCCGCGCCACCTCGATCGGCAACATCTTCAAGTTCGGCATGAAGGCACGCACGTTTCTGGTTATCAAGTCCGACCGCTCCCGCGCCTACTTCATGCACCTGCCGCCCTCCACCGAACCGATCGATACGGAATGACGCCTTAACCGCCGCTCGTTTTGGTCGACGCCCCAAAAGGAAACGGGCCCGCGTGAGCGGGCCCGTCCATTTGATTCCCGATTTACGAGAGACGAAGGGTTCGGTTTAGCCGCCCTTGTTGGGGCTGACGGCCGCGCCGATCGGCTGGGTGTAGGAAGCGGGGTAGTTCAGCACAGGCGAGCCGCCGGCCGGGTAGGCGAAGCGGTTGGCGCTAAGGAGAATCGCGTCCGGTCCTACGAGGCCGGGGCCTTTGATCGTGCCCTGAACGATGTCGCAGATGTTCGACACTTGGGTGCACGTCGTGACCGTAGAGCCAGTGATCGCGCCGGTGTCGGAAACCTGGTAGAACGTCGGGGCGCTGAAGGTGTCTTGATCGCCGACGTTCATCGACTTCATCTTGCCCGACCACGCAACCGTGCCGGGGAAGAGGATGGATCCACCGCTGATCGTCACCGGGGTGAACGTGCCGCCGACGAACGAGTCATACTGGAACGCGCCGGACGAATCTTCGCCGTCGAGCCACAGGGTGCCCGTGTTGCCTTCGTAGCCGTTGAAGTACACGCGGCTCATGTTCGGAACCGAGTAGTTGTTTTGGAACGTGCCGCCGTTGTAGATCGAGAGGCTGCCAGGGCCGCCGCTCGTGCTGATGATGTTGTTGACGGCCAGGTTGCCGGTGCCCTTATCGTACGCGCAACCCACCGGGTACTGACCCGAATCCGACAGCGTGGCGATGTAGGTACCGCTGTGCGAATACTCGTCGACCGTCGAGAGGCCGGTGTTGGCAAAGTAGACGTTGCCGTTGTTGTCGGCGCAGCCGCCCTGGACTTCCGAG
>PLLA01000049.1 GCA_003140835.1 Candidatus Tumulicola scandinaviensis
TAGGCGCAGCCTACTCGATGGGAAGCCTGCGGCGAGAGTCAGAAAACGCCGCAAGCACCCCAACGGCCTGCGGCCAGCGCCTTGATCGCGCGTGTCAGAACCGTTCGGGCCGCATCCGCACGATTTCAATAGTGGAGATGGGGGGACTCGAACCCCGAGCACTTACATGCGAAGCAGGAAGCCAGCAAATCCTAGTCGACGCAAGAAACCCAAGAAATAGGCGGTTTTCCGTGTAAAATCGTGGCTTTTTGGAGGCAAGTCGGCTCCGCTCGCGTTCGCGTCTTCCTCCCGTTTCCGCCTCAATTGTCGTACGATCGTCGTAAGGTTCTACCCAAGCCTCGTTTGGCCGAGTCCTTCGGGTTTGTTAGTACACAGCCGTCCGGTAGATACAAAACGACATCAGGCTTGGTGAATTTCGAGAAGCGATTTGCGAAGCTCGTATGGGTGCCTAAAGGCGCTCGCGGTATTGGTAGCCTCATCTGAAGCTCGCGGCTGTCTTTTGCCAACCGTCTTCGAGCCGACGACTAATCCAACGGGCTAACCAAGTATTTTTACAAAAGTATCTGTGAGTTTGGCCAACTCGCGCTGATCGTAAGAGCCGTTGCGTCCCGCCGACAAACAGCCCGCCATACTTGCGGTCATCAATTGGATCGTCGCCCGTTCCAGCGCCGACTTTGCGGCTCCCATCAACTGAGCGATGGTGTGGCAGTCGCGGCGTTCTTCGATCATCTGCTCGATCGCTCGTACCTGGCCTTCAACGCGCCGAAGCCGCACGATGATGTCGCCGGCGATCTCCTCGTCGATGTCGAGGTGGCGATCCGTCGCGGAGGTTTTTACCGGCGTGCGTTTCTTAGCCATGCGCCCACTATAAGGGTAAGAGGCTGGTTCTTGCAATACCCTAGGGGGTATGGTATATACATATCGAGGAGGGTATCGCGGAGAATGACCTTATTGAGAGAGCTCGGGCGGCCGGCCCGCGAGCGCGGATGGCAGGTCGAAGCGGTAGTTCGTGGGATTGCCGGAGCCTTAGTTCTGGTCAGCCTTTTGCTAGCACTGCGAGATCTGCGTTGGTTGTGGCTCACGGCATTCGTCGGCGCTAATCTCCTCCAATCGTCGCTGACTGGCTGGTGCCTCATGTCGAATCTCATCGGCGTGGCCGCCGCGCGCAAAGCGTCGTGACCGTTTCTTCGATCGGGCTCGCGGGCGCCCTCGGCGTATGCGCCTTCGTTGGCTTAGCCGGGTGTGCGCGCAAGCCTGAAGAGCCGGCGCCGATCTCGGTTCACACGGCAACCGTCGGGGTGCGTTCTATCGGAACGACGCTGGAGCTTTCGGGCAGCGTCGTCGCCGCGAGGAGCGCACGCATCGGCGCGGTCGTTGCGGGACGTATCCGCGAACTGCGCGTAAACGTTGGAGATCGCGTAACGGCAGGTGAGCCGATTGCGACAATAGACGATGCGTCCTATCGCGCACAGCTCGAACAGGCGTCTGCCGGCGCCGCGAGCGCGAGCAAAACGAGCGTTGCAGCCGCAGCCAACGTGGCCCAAACGGATGCACACTCCGACCTGGCCCGCGTCACACAGCGACGAATGGCCCAACTTTACGCTCAAGGGGCAATCTCTCGGCAGCAATTCGATCAGACTCAAGCGGACTATCGCGCCGCTTCGGCCGTTACGGCGCAAGCCGAAGCACAACGCGAGGCCGCGGCTGATACCGCCGCGCAAGCCGAAGCCGGCGTTGCTGCCGCATCCATCGCCGTATCGGACAGCGTGATCCGTGCCCCGTTCGACGGCGTCGTTACCGAGCGTCTTGCCGACGCCGGAACAGCGGTCGGGCCAGGAACGCCGGTAGTTACCGTACAGGATGGACGAGCACTCGAAGTCGACGTCGCCGTGCCGCAGGCGAACCTCGGTAATATACACGTTGGAACCGAGGTCGAGGTTCGCTCGAGCGAATCAGGTCCGGCGCTGAGCGGCACGGTCGAGGGTCTCGCGCCCACCGACCCGGCGTTGCGCTCGGTGCTGGCGCGCATCGCTTTGCCCACCGCGCACAGCCTGGTGCCAGGCACGTTCGTGCGCGTCGAACTGCCCACCGAACCGGATCGCGGACGGGCAGTTCCACTCGAAGCGCTCGTGGCGCGCGGTGGGCAAACCGGCGTATTCGTCATTGAGGGCGATAAGGCGATCTTCGCACCGGTGCGCACCGGTTCGGCCGACATGCACGACGTCGAAGTCACCGGCCTTCGTCCGGGCGACCGGCACGTCGCAACCACGAACCTGGAACGGTTGACCGATGGTGCTCGAGTCGTGGTCGACCGCTGACATGGAACGGCTGAACTGGGCGGCGAGGATCGCCCGTTACTTTCTTACATCGAAACTTACTCCGACGCTGGTGGTCGCCATCGTCGCGCTGGGACTTCTCGCGATTCTGGTAACGCCCCGCGAAGAGAATCCCCAAATCGTCCGTCCAGCTGCAATCATCATCACGCGCTACCCCGGCGCGGATGCGCAAGAAGTGCAGCGCTCGGTGACCGAGCGGGGCGAACGCGTCCTTCGCGAGGTTCCCGGCATAGAGCACACCTACGCGACGTCGACGCAAGACGTCTCGTACTTGACGGTCCTCTTCCACGTCGGCGACGACCCGACCAAAGCGTTTATCGATCTCTACGATCGCGTGTTTGCGCACCTCGGCGATCTGCCGCCCGGAGCCACGCAGCCGGTCATCGTGCCGATGAGCACCGACGATATTCCGATCGTGGTCTTGACGCTTCACGGTGCTCGATACGACCGCGGCCAGTTGGGGGATGCTGCTCAGCGACTGATCGCATCGCTCGAGGCTTTGCCCGGCGTTTCCAGCGTTGCCGTCTACGGCGACCGCCCGCGGCAGGTCGCGGTCGATCTCGATCCGGTGCGGCTCGACGCCTACGGTCTTTCGCCGCTCGTGGTTGCCCGCGCGCTCGGCGCGACCGACGTGGTCGCGCCCGCCGGCCCGCTGCGCACTCCCGAGCGCGAATTGAGCGTGCGCATCGGAGCGCCGTTCGTCGACGCTCGCGAAGTCGGTGCCACCATAGTCGGGGTCCACGACGGATTGCCGGTCGCGCTCCGTGACGTCGCAAACGTTCGCGCAGCCATCGCGCCGCGCGAGACGCAGTCTCGCTTCTACGGCGGTGCGCTGACCGGCGGCACCACCGAGCCGGCCGTGAGCATAGCCATTGCGAAAAAGCCGGGTACCAATGCGGTCGAGATCGCGGGGCGCATCATCGCCGTCGCGCGCTCCGCCGACCTTCCCCCAGGAGTGAGCGTTAGCGTGACGCGCGACTACGGCGAAAAGGCCAACCTCGCCGTCAACGAGTTGATCGAACGCTTGGTCGAAGCGATCGGAATCGTCGCGTTGCTGCTTCTCGTGCTAGGATGGCGCCAGGCGCTCGTCGTCGCTTTCGCGATCCCACTTACGCTCTTCGTAACGCTCGGCGTCGGTATGCTGGCGCATCAGACGATCAATCGTATCACACTCTTTGCGCTGATCCTCGCGCTCGGGTTGCTTGTCGACGACGCCATCGTCATGGTTGAAAACATCCACCGCCGCTACGTCAACGAACCCGACGCACCGCGAAATGCCACTACGATCCGCGCCGTCGGCGAGATTGCGAGCCCGACCGCGCTCGCAACCATCACGGTCGTGCTTTCCTTTCTTCCAATGCTGTTCGTGACGGGAATGATGGGTCCGTACATGCGGCCGATTCCGATCAACGTTCCTGTCGCGATGCTCACGTCGTTGTTCATTGCCGTGGCCGTGACGCCGTGGGCGACATATCATCTGCTGCGCAAACGCCGCCTTCCGGCCACTCACGCCACACCTCGGTGGGTTGCATACTTTCGGGATACCTTGTCGCGGCTCTTAGATAATCACCGATCCGGATCGCTCTTCTTAATCGCGCTCGCCTTGGCGTTTGCCATCGCACTGGCGTTGCCGATGCTTCAGCTCGTGCAGTTTAGAATGTTACCGCGCGCCAATGAGACGACGTTTCTCATTACGATCGACGCACTGCCGTCGACGAGCATCGCCGCGACGACCCGCATTGCAGAAGCGGTAGGTGCGCAACTGGCCGCAACGCCGGAAGTCCGCGACTACGAGATTCTGGTAGGCATGAATTCCGTTCCCGATCTCTCGAGTCTCTTTCAAGGGACCCTCTTTCGGAACGCGGCCAATCTCGCCGACATCCGCGTGAACCTCGTGCCCAAGAACCGCCGCAACGTGCAGTCTTCACTCCTCGTACGACGGCTGCGAGCGCGCCTGCAGGCGGTCGCTGCGCGGTATGGGGCCGCGCTGCGGATCGTACAGACGGCTCCCGGGCCACCGGTGCGCAACACGATCTTCGCAAAAGTCTTCGGACCCGATCCGGAAGTTCGGCGCACGATTGCATCGTCGGTCGAATCGATTCTCGCGCGCGAGCGCGGCGTCGTGGACATCGACCCGAGCGATAAGCCGTTGCCGGCTTCGGTGCACGTCGACGTCGACCCAGTCAAAGCCGCACTCTCAGGGGTCAACGTCGCCGACGTCGTGCAAACGCTGGCGATCGCGCTTGCCGGGTCGACGGTATCCGAGCTTCACGCGCCAATCGACGTACGACCGATCGGCGTCGTCGTCCGGTTCGCGCCGGAGTTTCGCCGCGACCCAGCCTCCCTCGCTCAGATTCGCATCCCGACGGGCACCGGCGGTAGCGTTCCACTCGGGGCGATCGCGCGAGTGGCTCTCGTGCAACAATCGCAGCGGTTGCAGCGCGACGATTATCGCGACGCGACGTACGTGGGTGCGGAGCTGGCAGGCCGCAGTTCGACGTACGCCGTTATCGAAGCTATGATGGCACTCGCACGACTGCGCGTGCCCGCGGGGTACGCCGTCAGCTGGGACGGAGAGTGGGACATGACGCTCACCGTCTTTGCCGATCTTGGGCGTGCAATGGTCCTGGCCTTTTTGTTAATCTACTTGCTCCTCGTCGCGCGCTTTCGTTCGTTCCGCACGCCGCTGATCGTTTTGGCAGCGGTACCGTTAGCGATGATCGGAATCATGCCGGGCTTCGCGCTGCTCGCGCCTTTCGGCATTTACTTTTCTGCCACCGCGATGATAGGCCTGATCGCACTGGTTGGGATTGTCGTACGCAACTCGATTATCCTCATCGAATTCATCGAAGATAAGCTTGGCGAGGGTTTAAGCCGTCGTGATGCGCTGGTCGCCGCGGCCACAACGCGAACGCGACCGATCTTCATGACTGCCACCGCGGGAGTGCTCTCGTCGGTGGTGATCGCTTCCGATCCGGTCTGGAGCGGGCTCGCATGGGCCTTGGTCTTCGGAATGAGTTCGTCGGCCGTGCTTTCGGTGCTCGCAATTCCGTTGCTTTACGCGCGATTTGCCTCGGTTCCCGAATCTCGAGATCCGGCAGCTACGGTAGGTTCACCGGTATTGGGAGAGTTCGGGCATGCGTAAGATCGCTGCGCTTTTCATCGCATCGCTGCTACTCGTCCCTTCGGCGCCGGCGTTTGCGCAGGAACCGCTAAGACTCACACTCGAGCAAGCCATCGAGGCGGCGCTAGCCCACAACCCCCGTTATCGCGTTGCGATCGCCGCCGTGCAGGTGCGCGCAGACGACGTTCGCGCTGCTCGCGGAGATCGTTCGCCGACGTTGAACGTCAGCGACACATACACGTCTTCCAATCCGGTCGCGAAGCTCTCGACGCCGTTTGGTCCGCTGCCGTTCGGTCCAAACGCGACCAACCTTCCGCTGTTAACCGCGCAGTACACGTTCTTCGATTCAGGCGCCGGCGCGGCACGCGCCAGCCGAGCCGACGCGCAATACGCCGCGGCGGCAGCCGATGAGCGTGAGGCTCGAGGCGGTCTGATTGCAAGCGTAACGCAGGCGTACGTCGACGATTTGGCAACTGGGGCGGCAGCGGACGCTGCGGATGCAGCCGTCGTCGACGGACAACGCCTCTTCAACGATACGCGGGCTCGGTTCGCCATCGGTACGGTGCCGCGGTTCGACCTGCTCGAAGCGCGCTCGGAACTCGCCGACCTTCGGGTACGTGCAATCGATGCGCGCGGCGCCGTGACGATCGCGCACGAGCGCCTGGCTACGGTGCTCGGCCTTCCCGCGACGACGTCCATCTTTACATCGGATTTGCTCGGCGCGCCGGACACGGTGCCCGCGGTCGACCAGCTCGTCGCATCGGCCGTGTCGCGGCGCGGCGAATTGCTGGCCGCGCACGCGGCGCTCGATGCGGCCGCGGCCTCCGTTCGCGAAGCCCGAGCTCAAAATGGGCCATCGGTGGGCGTTTCCGTGAGCGAGGGGAACGTTCAGCCGTCGGTTCAACCCGGCTACACGGCGCAGTTCGTGGTGGCGCTCCAGGGCGTGTGGCGCCTCTACGACGGCGGCGCGACTGCGGCGCGTATCGCTGCAGCCCAAGATGCGCTCGCGCAAGCGCAAGCGGAGTACGATCGTCAGCTGGCTCAAGCCGAGCTTGACGTACGCGAGGCCTACGTTCAATTACAAACCGCCCAGGAACGCGTCGCTGCTACGCGCGATCTCGCCGCCGCAGCCGGTGAAGACCAGCGCCTCGCAGAGGTCCGCTATCGCGGACAGGTCGGAACCCAGCTCGAGCTTCGCGACGCACAAGCTCGCAGCGCTGCGGCTCGTCAACAATACATTCGCGCGCAGGCTGACCTGCGCATCGCCGACGCGCAGTTGCGCTTCGTCGCCGGAATCAATGAAACAGGAGGAGTTTAGTCATGAAATCGCGCGTCCTCATTCTCGGAGCCGGCTTTGCCGGACATACCGCCGCCCTTCAGTTATCCAAGCACCTCGATGAGCTCGACGTTACCGTCATTTCGCCGCGCGATCGCTTTACGTGGTTTCCGAGTCTCATCTGGGTCGGCGTTGGCACCATGGCGCCGGAGCGATGTCATTTCGCTTTGAGCGAGGTTTACGCTCGTCTCGGGATCGGCTACGTTGCGGGCCGGGCTCAAGAAATCGATCTTTCACGGCGGCGCGTCGCCGTTACGCTCGACTCGGGCGAGAGCTCGTCGCTCGAGTACGATTTTCTGATCAACGCGACCGGTCCGTACCTGAATTTCGAAGGGACGCCCGGCCTCGGACCGGCTGCCGGCAACTCCGAGAGCGTCTGCTCGGTCGAGCACGCCACGCGCACCGGAAACGCTTATCGCGAGGTCGTGAAGAAACTCCAAAAGGGCGAACGAGCGCGCATCGTCGTCGGAACGGGACATCCGCTTGCGACGTGTGAGGGAGCGGCGTTCGAATACATTATGAACGTCGACCACGACTTGCGCCAGCACGGCCTCCGCGAGCGCGCCGAACTCATCTGGCTGTCGAACGAATCGCAACCGGGCGATTTTGGCGTCGACGGGATCGAGGCACGTAAAGGCGATCGCATCATCCGCGGTGCCGACGTCATCGGTGCCCTCTTCTTCGAGAAGAAGATTCGCACGATACTGCCTGCCAGCGTCAGGCAGGTTGAGTCGGGTCGACTGCTCTACGAGACGCCCACCGAAGAGCCGACCTGGCTGGAGTTCGATTTTGCAATGCTTATTCCGCAGTTTCGAGGTATTCCACTGAAGTATCTCGGCGCCGATGGTGAGGACGTGAAGTCGAAAATGACGCAGGGGAACGGTCTGATGACCGTCGACGCCGACTACACGGCAAAGACCTACTCGGATTACCGCGGACGGGACTGGCCGGCGATCTATCGCTCTCCCTACGACGATCGGGTGTATGCCGCCGGCATCGCGTTCGCGCCGCCGCATCCGCTTTCTAAATCGGTCAAGAGCGCGACCGGTGCGCCGATAACGGCCACGGCTCCTCGCACGGGTATGGCCTCGGGCATCATCGGCCGCACCGTCGCGCTCAACGTGCTCGATCAAGCACGCGGCAATGAGCCAAGCCATCGCGAGCCGTTGACGGCAATGCCGGCGGCCTGCATCGCGTCGATGGGTCAGTCACTCATTACCGGCTCGGCGGCATCGATCATCATGGTTCCCGTTGCGCGCGACTACGAGCGGTATCCGGAGTTCGGACGCGACCTAACGTTGAGTGAGCTTGACGTCGGGCTAGCCGGTGCTTGGACCAAGCGCCTATTGCACGACGCCTTCATGTGGAAGCTGCAAGCCCGCCCCGGCTGGCAGCTCATTCCGGAATAGGAAAAATTATGCAATCGCATTTCATAGAGCGCTTCCTGCCCTACCAAATCTGGCGCTTCATCGTCGTTAACATTAGGATGTACCTGATCGCTCGAGGCATCGTCGGCCCAAGAGGCTAGTTCGCCCAGTTTTCGTGCTGGACGTTTAGACGTGAGCTTCCAAGGTCCGGCGGAGGGGCGTAAGAGAAAGGCAACCCATGAGCTATTCGAAAATCGTTACCACGGCGCTCCGGTACGATGAAGCACTCGAGCGCGTAAAGACGCTCCTTAGCGAGGAAGGCTTCGGCGTGCTCTGCGATATCGACGTTTCGAAAACCCTGCACGAAAAGCTCGACATTGAGTTCCGTCCGTACCGAATCCTTGGAGCCTGCAATCCTGTGCTCGCGCACAAAGCATTGGAAAGGGAACCTCAACTCGGTCTACTCCTTCCCTGCAACGTCGTCATACAAGAGTTTGCGGGGGCTACGACCGTTTCGGCGATCGACGTTCGCACGCTGCTTTCAGTTGTCGGGAACCCCGAATTACTCGAGATAGCGGACGAAGTCAATGCTCGCCTTCGTTGTGTACTTGATCACCTTGCAAGTGAGAGCGTGTAGCGAATTTTGATCTTCAGGCTTAACATACTCCATAGTCTGCCACAGTGAGGCGACCCCTGTAGCGCCCGCACCGTGAATGAAACTCTTCGAGCATGAGCGAGGCATCGTGCTGCTTCTGGATAACGCAGTATCGGTGGAACGGAAGCAGAGGATGACTGCGCTGATCATGCGTTCCTTGATTTTCCCCTTCGTGCGGGCGATCAGCCGACAAGCCACGCCGCCTTGATGCTCGCGGTGCCCCAGTCCCTTCGATGCCAACGAACGGCGATGCTGGTCGCTCTGCGCCTAATTGGAAAGAGCGCAGCAAGCCATCTAATCGATGACACTTTCCGCTTGAGCTCGAGGAGGTGGCTCAACGCATTACCCGCAATCTCGTGTGCACTATAGATGACCCTAGTGCAATCTCTCTGGTATACATTTATTCCCGTTGCCGCAGCAATCGGTGGGTCGACAATCGCTATCTTGCGCGATCCGAGCGAAGCGGTTCAGAGTGCATTTCAGCACATATCGGCCGGGATTATTTTCGGGGCTGTGGCGCTAGAGCTACTGCCACCAATCCGCACGCAATTTCCCCTCATCGCAGTGCTAGGGTTCTCGTTAGGTATCGCCGCAATGGTCGCTCTGCGCTCGCTGAGCAAGAGCTTCGATGCCGGATTCACCGCGGCTCGGTCACGAGGATTCGTTGCAGCCTCGGCAATCGACGTCTTGATCGACGGTTTCGTTCTTGGCGCCACGTTCAAACTCGGAATGAAGCAAGGCCTTCTTCTGACGGTCGCGCTCACATTTGGACTGTTGTTTCTGAGCCTCTCCGTAGCGACAACCCTCAGCCACGCAAAACTTTCTCGTCCGCTGATTGTGCTTGCGACGAGCGGAATGTCTTTGGCGATGCCCCTAGGAGCCGCACTCGGCACGATACTACTGCACGATGCTGGCACTCCCGTATTGGCCACCGTTCTTGCGTTCGGCTCCGTCGTGCTGATGTATATCGTAACCGAGGAGCTGCTCGTCAGGGCTCATAGGGTAAGGAGGTCATCGTGGGCGATGCCGCTGTTCTTCCTGGCATTTCTCGGCTATCTCGTTATTGATGAGTTGGGCTGAAAGGCCAAGTCGGTCGGCACCAAACTAGCCTACGGCCAGCGACGACCAAGCTCACCGAAAGCCTCACCAAGGTCCGAAGGAAGAGCGACCGTCTCTTCGAGGCTTCACCAGACCTTCCAATCCCTTAAGGCTAGGAACTGGCTCGACACGAG
>PLLA01000112.1 GCA_003140835.1 Candidatus Tumulicola scandinaviensis
CCACTTTGAAAACACGCCCTAGATGAGTCACCTCCCGGCGCGCCCAGAGCAAGGGCGGCGCGATTTGCGGAGCCTCCCGATCATTGCGCGGTCACGATCACTGGTCCAACGCTGTGGCGCCACGATCGCCGGCATCCGCGAACGTCTGAAAAAATGGTGGACGGCGCCAGTCTATTTCCTATTCGTCGACGGCATGAAGCCAATACCGATGACGACGGAGGTGGCCGCGGAGGTCGAGAAAATTATGGGGCAAACGGGCCCGGGAGTTCCGACGACCCTTACCATGCTGTGGGCTAATGGTGACAAGATTCGCTTCAGGGTCGATCGCATCAGCGCCTTGACCACGGAGGCGGCACGGTGGCGTTTGGGCCGGAGAATCAAGCTCAAGCCAGCCTTTATGAAGCGTTCAGTAACCTCAAGCCGCCCTTGCCTTCTTGATATGTGAACTCGTGCACATCGGACGCTAGCCCTACCTGATTTCGCAACCACAGCTGTAAAGTGACGCCCCGCACTGTACAGTTGAGCGCGACCAAAAACCAACGATAACTCCACCTTCTCGACACTTACAAACGTTGGTGATGTCAGGTCAGTAGACGATGTCGAGGAAGGATCGCAAACTTGCGGTTTAGGATGCATTTAACCCGGATCCCCCGGATGATTTAGGCGAAAATAGATCTTACCGCATATGCGCCTTTTTGCACCACACCTTTCATTCGCTGGGTCGTGCTCTTAACCGGTTTGGCTCATTGCGCGCCGGATACCGGCCCGGCCGCGATCGGCACGAACGCGATCAGCAGGGCGGCGGCGATTCGAGCGGACGATTTCACGTGGTGAAGGCCTCCAGGAGGTGCAGGGCAGAGCGATCGAGCCCCTGAGCCTCGACTTTGGGGTGGGTCAGGTAGAACAGCGCCATGACGCTCAGTAAGAATCGATGCCTGTAGGGTTCGGGCAAGGTTGCAAAGCCGACCTGCGCGCGCCGCACGAGGGCCGTCGCTCCCGCTACCAGGGCCGTTTCGTCGGGATAACATTGCGCGAAGTTCAACTCGCCGTGTTCGCGGTCTTCGGCCTGGTCGATGAACGCGTCGAGCAGGATGTGCAAGGCCGCGACCGGGGGAAAGTAGGCGTCGTAGGCCGCGTTGGCGCCCCGCGCTTCTCCGGCTAAGAGCGTGAAGAGCGGGACGTAGACCTGGAAATTTGAGCCGGCCGCGCACGCGAACTCGTACCATTCCAAGTGTGGAAACGCGGTGCGGTTGCGCTCGTACCAGGCCACGCAGGCCGGTTCGCGTTGCCCCGCCGGTAGGTGTTTGAAGGTCTGCAGGTCGGTGTAGAAGGCGACGGCCCGTGCGAACATCGGAACGAGATCTTCATACCCGTCGATCCGACGCAATGCGGCTTGGGTTGCCAAGACGTGGCCGGCCAGATAACCGCCGTCGTCGCCGTCGGGCCCCGCCGCGTAATAATCGCCTAACGGCGCGGACGGATCGAGCGCGTCTGCAAGCGCGCGGTGCAGCACAGGATAGGCGCGCGGATCGACCTCGGGATGGCGGTCGCAGAGATTGTCGAGGTAGTCGTAGATCGTTTCGAGCGGCGCGACGATATCGATGTAGCGGCGGGCTCGTTCTTTGGGCAGAAACGTGGCTAGGATGCAGCCGCCAGCGACGTGGTAGGCCTTGTCCTCGACGCTGACGAGCGCTTGTTCGCGCAGCCGATCGTCGGGAATCCGGCGGGCCGCCATTTCGATTCGCGCGAGCGCCGCGGCGGCTTTGGGGACGGTCGTTCGCAAAAACCGCAAGAGGTTCCAGAGCGTGCGCGGACCGTCGGCTAGTAAAAAGCGCAAGCGCGCGGGTGATCGAAGCACGCGCCCAACGGCCCAACGAATTTCGTCGAACATCGCGCGAAGAGTCTAAATTCCGCCGACAAAAAGCGCGGGGTTGAGGGTGTTGTGCGGATCGAAGCGGGCTTTGATCGCGCGCATCTGCGCGAGTGCGGCCGGCGGCCGACCCCAGACTTGAAGGGTCGGGTGCATCGGGGCGTCGCCGGCGATTACGATCGCACGCGGTTCGAGATATTGGAGATTCGAGTGGATATTTCGTTCACAGTTAGGCGAGCTACTGACTTAGCGGCGATTCTGACCTTACCAGTCGCTGGCCTGGTATGGGTGATTTGGCTCTACCTTCCTGACTGGTTGGTCATCGGATTGGGAGTGGGAATAACCGTTCTCTTCGCTTCGATCTTCTTTCTAGCGTGGCGCTACAAGTATCGGTGTGACTGGCTATTATCGCGGGTGGCTCTTCTCGGTTGCTCCGCCTGCTTCACCATCCTCGCTTGGAACCATAAGATCGCGTTCGAGCACGAAATCGGCGAACCTAACAACTATGACGCGTTCAACGGCGTCTGTGGCAGGGTGAACAGAGTCCTTTTGGGGCCCAACCGCGTCGTTGTTGTACTTCGCGAAGTTGAGTGCACAGGGGCGCCGATCATTCCGCCGTCCAGAGACTATTTCGTCTTTGTTCACGCTGACGGCAACGGCGAGAATGACTATCGCAATTTAGCTCTTAGCTATAGAGTGTATTCCGATTCCGACAGCGGCTGGCGCACAGAACCAACGCTGAAGTGGTTGAGGGGCTCCTCATTGCTAGTCAGCATGGGAGCAACATCCTATATCTGGACAAAAAGGTCCAGCGTCAATGACGTTCAGATCAGCTACTCTGCTGGAGGCACCGAGATCAGCGACGAGTATCGGTGGGCGAAGTGCGCGAGGGCTAAGACGTGGTGCGACTATTGATTGCCACACAGTTTCGAAGCGACGTAGCTGGGTCAACAACGAGCTGAACGATGCGAACGCCCCCCGCAGACCGGCTACTGGATCTCTTGCGCCGATCGCCAGGCGTCACGCTGACCTCGCTGCCCCGCAGCCACGCCGCCGATATCGTGGCGGCATTGCACCTGCGAGCGCCTCGCAGCCCAGAAGCGTAGCTCGCAGTGCAGTAGCCTCGCAGTTTTGGCTTAGTTTACCGGCTTAAATTGCAACTGCTTGGATCGCTGAGTACTGGGCGCCCGGAGGGGCGCAGTCTCGGGCATGATCGCGCCCGATCGCCCTCGACCACCCCCTTGCATTCAATAGCCTCCTTATGCTATACAGTGCTTACTTTGTATTGCAAAGTATTTACTAGGCTAGATCGGTGATGTACAGCAAAAGCGGCTTTTCTCACCAAAGCGTATGGCAACGCATCTTCGCCTTCGCTATTTTTCCCTTTGCATGGCTAGCTGGAATTGCCATATTATGCGCCGCCAACGTTGCGTGGTCATGGTTAATCGCATGTATTGTTGGAGTTGCGTGCTACCCTCTGTTTCAGTTACGCGT
>PLLA01000068.1 GCA_003140835.1 Candidatus Tumulicola scandinaviensis
GCGCGGTGACGCGCACTCACGAGTTGAAGGATTCAACATAGGCATTTTGCGTCGGTTTGCCAGGTTGGATGAAGTGCAAGCGAACCTTCCGATCGCGGGCCCAACAAGCCATCGCAATACTTGTCAGTTCGGTGCCGTTGTCCATCACGATGGTTTGCGGAAATCCTCGTACAAAACCGATTGCATCGAGAACCCGTGCAACGCGATGCCCTGAGAGCGAGGTGTCGACCTCGATGGCCAGACATTCTCGCGTGAAGTCGTCGACGATGTTGAGCGTTCGGATGCGCCGGCCGCTTTCTAAGGTGTCATGAACGAAATCAAGCGACCAACGCTCGTTCATCGACAACGCCGCCGCAGCCGGATCTCCGCGTCCTAGCGCAACGCGGCGTTTCAGGCGCTTGCGCACCTGCAAATGGGCCTCGCGGTACACGCGCAGAACCCGCTTGATGTTCACTTTCCAGCCGTCTCGGCGCAGAAGCACGGCCAAGCGGCGGTAGCCGAACCGTCGCCGCTCGGCCGCCAGCTCTTCAAGGCGCGTACGAAGCGGCGCATCATCTTTCGGAAGGCGCATGTAACGGATCATCCGGCGATTCGCTCGGACGTACCGACAAGCTTGGCGTTCACTGATGTCGAGCTGCTTCCGAGCCGCCTGTACGACTCGACGTTTCTGCACAGGCGTTAGAAGTTTCCCGAGGCGGCAATCTTGAGGGTATCGATGTGAAGCGCCTGATCGGCGACGATCCGTTTCAAACGGCGGTTTTCGTCCTCAAGCGCACGCATCTTGGCGACGTCGCTGACTTCCATCCCGCCGAACTTGGCTTTCCACGCATAGAACGTCGCCGGGCTGATGCCGTGCCGCCGGCAGAGATCTTTCGTTGGCGAGCCGGCTTCATGTTCTTTCAGGATGCCGACGATCTGACTTTCGTTGAATCGGGATTTCTTCACGGTGGTCTCCTTCGAGGCCGAGGGCCTCAGGATTCTCCACCTATCCTTGGATCACTTTAGGGGCTGCACGTCAGCTCCAAGGCGCCTTCTTGTTCGAGCTTAAATCCGTCCCGATATATCCGATACTCTTGTTCTCGTTGCCATTCTTCCGCAGATCGCCCCATTTTCGCGTTCACTCTTAGTTGAAAGGAGATTGGAGACCTAGCACCCCTTATCCGGCAGCACCTCCGCCTCGCGCCGGACCCTCCCCCACTCGTCGATCCACCTCAGAATCCAGCGTCTCAGGTACGCTCGATCCGCGTTTGAGCAGGCCAATAACGACTCGCGGACCCTCTGGAACTCGGCAGACGTGTAGGCTGGCATAGCGAACAGGAGTTCGTATATACTCGTCTGAATCATCTCGCGTGCCGATTCTCCGACTCGCAGGCTTCGGTTTGTATTGCGCGATCCTTGGGGCCGCCCTAGCCGCCCTCACATACGGGCTGTTTCAACATGCGTCAGTCGAAGCCGTGGGAAGCATTTTGGTCGCTTTGGCTACACTTGTACTTGCCTACTTGACGCGGCAGGCGGTAAAGACATCGATACTCATATCCCAGAGCACTATTGCAAATGAGAACGCAAATCATCGTATAACAAGAACCGTCGAGTTAATAAATCGCTATTCACTGACATCGGTGCCGGTTACGCAAGAAATCAGCCTGACTCCACACTCCGCGGCTTCACTTGTGGTTGGATATGGTAAAGATATTGGAGCACTCAGGCGCCTTCAACAAGCCTACAATACTATACAAGGGTACATTGGCTCTCTCCCCGAGAATCTCAAGGAAGTACGCCTTCAATACCTGTCTATAAAACACGGGATACCGGTAGCACTCGGCTTCTTCTTTCTTGCGGACGAACTCTTCAAGGGGGAGCTACTTGACGAAAAGTTGTTTATGAGCACTTTTGCTGGCGTAATCCCGGAACTGTTCCTGTATCTCCCTCTAGTTAGGGCCGAGGTAGGCGGGCCCGGAGAAGATGAGTACCTCGCGGGCTACACTCCTTTAGTTGATCGATGCAACGCATGGAGAGAACGCCTGAGCGTATCGAAGAGTCCACAATAAATCGACGCGATCGAAAAACCTCGACCAATCAACCGGGGTTCGGTGTACACCCTAACGAGACCAGACAACTACGAGGCGCGTCACCCAGCCTTAACACGTTGCAGCGAACCACCGCCTATACCGGGTTCCTGCTTGCGGCCTTGCAGACAGTCGCCATAAGATTCGGACATGACAAACAAAGAACTCAAGCCCTGGGACCTCAAAGAAGTGATCGTGACACTCTCTGACGGCTCGCGGCATACCGGGACGTTCGACGTAGCGCCTGCGGAAGGGCTCTACCATGTCACGCCGACGCCTTCCAGGTCCGGTGTCATCGAACGGTCTGGTCCACTTGTGGACCTTTACGTCGAGGATACCATCAAGATAGAGCCAGCGTAGAAAGGGCCGCTGATGGATGCAAAGACGCAAATCATTATCACGGCAATCGTTCAGATCGTTGTCGGCATAGTAACGGTCGTCGCCTTAATACTCGGCCCGAGGTGGGCTGTCAAACTTTCCGAAGCTGAACAAAGTAAGCGAGAATCTCGCAACAGACGGTTGAGCCTATTCCAGGTACTGATGGCCTGTCGAAAAGATCCGTTCAATATGGAGCGGGTGAAAGCTCTAGCCCAAATCGATATCGTTTTCTACGACCAACCTAAGGTTCGACAAAAGTGGGACGAGTACTATGCCGCCTTAAACGACCCCAACTATGTGGGCGGAAAGAATGACGGGCTAAATGTTTGGGCTCGCAAGCAAAACTATCTCTTGGCGGAAATGGCGACGCCTAGAGCGTAACGGCCGAGAACGAGGATCTTCATGCGGCGAGTGTCCCTTCTCTTCGCGCAACGAAGCGCGGCCTAGGCTCGTTCCACGAATGGGACTCCGTTCCATCGCGGCGCCAAGCTAGCATTGCCGCCGAGCCACCGCCGCAGCGGCCGAGCCACGCTCAGGCGATTGGGCCGGGGGCTTGGCAGCGACTGTCGAAGCTCTTGGTGCGTTATCTTCTCCGAGGACTTAAGAATGAAGCTTCTATTCAACATCATCGCAGCGTCGCTTAGCGCGGCGCTCCTGGCCGCGTGCGGCAGCAACAGTTCCGTGACACCTTTCAAGTCGCTGATTCCAAGCAACGACGCCGCGGCAAACGTTAGGCAGAGCGCGCCCACCTTCCGCGTCGTGCACAACTTCGGGAATGGCGACGACGGTTATTTCCCCAGTGCAAACATGATTGCGATAAACGGAACGCTCTATGGCGTTACGGCTGCGGGCGGTGCCTACGGATCGCAGCCACAGTACGGTGGCGGCACCGTTTTTAACGTCAATGCTGCTGGTGATGAGCATGTGATGTACAGTTTCAACCCCGGCCAGTTTTATGCACCGCAAGGCAAACCTGCTCTTCCTTAATAACAGCTTCTACGGCACGACTTCGGGAGGCGGTAAAAACGGGGCCGGATCGGTTTTTACTGTCGGCAAGAACGGCACGGGGCGCTTGCTCTACAGTTTTCGCCAGGGAGCTAGCGGCAGTGCACCATTCGCGGGGCTCATCAACGTGAAAGGATTACTCTACGGCACGACAGCATTTGGGGGGCACTTTACTGCCGGATCGGTGTACAGCATTACCGCGGCCGGAGTCGAGCACGAACTGCACATCTTTCGGGGCGCCCGTGGTCTCGATGGCCAGGGGCCTCAGGGAGATCTTCTCAACGTCAATGGAATGCTTTATGGAACCACGGTGAGCGGCGGTTTGCACACCCGAGGCACGGTATTCACTATTACAACGGCGGGCGCAGAGCACGTGCTCTACAACTTTAACGCAGCTCCTGACGCCGATAATCCGTATGCATCTTTGACCAATGTCAATGGCACACTCTACGGTACAACGCGGCATGGCGGGACCGATAGCATCGATGATGGCTGTGGTACGATTTTCGAAATTAGCACGACTGGCACAGAACAAGTGTTGCATAGCTTCGACGGCACCGATGGTTGCCTGCCGGTTTCCTCCCTGATCTACGTCAAGGGCAAGCTTTATGGTACGGCAGAGGCCGGTGGGATCAAATGTGTCATGGGTAATGGCGACCCCAACAATGGCTGCGGGACGGTATTCAGCATGACTCCGAGCGGCACGTTCATCGTCCTTCATCGCTTTGATCGCAAGCGTGACCCTGCCGGGGCGCACCCCATAGCTGGCCTGACCTATATGCAGGGTTCGGTGTACGGTACGACGACTTCGGGTGGCGCTTACGATCGGGGTACGGTGTTTGCGTTCACACCAACCCCATAGTTATGATTCTTGCCACGGAAAGAACATCGATGAAGCATGTTAGTAACCTCGTCGCAGCGTCGCTGAGCGGTGGCCTCGGTTAGCTGAACAGTCCGCTATGTGATGACTTTGCTTGCTGCGGGTCGAAGAAACCCGCGAGAGGAGCAAGTCATCGTGCAACGTTCCCGTCGCAACCACAAAGCGGCATTCAAGGCCAAGGTGGCGATCGCCGCGATCAAGGGCGATCAAACTGTGCGGAGCTCGCCAAGCGCTTCGATGTTCATCCCAACTCCATCGTTCAATGGAAATCGCAGTTGCTCGAACGTGCGGCTGAAGCCTTCGGAGGCGACGGCTCCAAGAATAGCGGCCCCGACATCAAGGATTTGCATGCCAAGATCGGCCAGCTGGCGCTGGAGAACGATTTTTTAGAACGCGCGCTCGAGCGTGTCGACGGGTCGAGCGCAAAGCGATGATCGATCGCGACCACGCTTTGCCGCTGGCGCATCAAGCCCAGCTGCTGCAGCTCTCTCGAGGCTCGTTGTACTACGTTCCGGTCCCGACCTCGCAGGCCGATCTCGATCTGATGCGAGAGATCGACATGCTGCACACCGACTACCCGTTCGCCGGCGCGCGGATGCTGCGCGGAATGCTGCGAAAGAAGGGTCATCGTATCGGCCGTCGGCACGTCGGCCGGCTAATGGATTTGATGGGCATTGAAGCGCTCTACCGCAAGAAGCGCGGTACCAAGCGCAATCCGGCGCATCCGATCTATCCCTACCTTCTGAGAAACCTGGTCATTGATCGCCCCGATCAGGCCTGGTGCGCCGATATCTCCTACATTCCAATGCGGCGCGGCTTTCTCTATCTGTTTGCCGTTCTCGATTGGGCGACGCGCAGAGTGCTGGCCTGGCGGCTCTCCAACAGCTTGGCGACCGACTTCTGCATCGATACCGTCGAGGAGGCAATCGCCAATCACGGCTGTCCGCAGATCTTCAACACGGATCAAGGTTGCCAGTTCACGGCCATCGACTTCACCGAGATGCTCAAGGCTAACGGCATCGCTATCAGCATGGACGGCCGCGGCGCCTGGCGCGACAACGTCTTCATCGAGCGATTCTGGAGATCACTGAAGTACGAAGAGGTGTACTTGCGCGCCTACGACTCGGCCAGCGAAGCAAAACACTTCATCGGGCGCTACGTGTCGTTCTACAACCAGCATCGACCGCATTCGTCGCTCGACGGCCGAACGCCGGACGAGGTATACTTCAACCTGCCGACCGAAGAGGCGGCGTAACCTGCGGGGCCATCACATAACGGACGCTGGTTTGGTGTTCAAAAAACCGGCGCCACCGCTTACTACATAAGGACCTTCAAACTTCCGGTCCGGGGCGATGCGAGGCAACAGACAGGTTGTGATTACGCCAAGTTGAGCTTACATGTTTGCACGTACTTGCTTGGTGCCACGCGTTCTTCGGCCGTGATGGATATCAGGCGAATGGCGCTTGCACACGCCAATTTCGTACACCAGCGCCGCCAAGGGTCGGCGATCCGATCAAGGCTCGCCCACGCTTACGGCATCGCGCCGAACACCTCCCGTTAGTTCGCAGACCGCATATCTTCGCTCCTCCCATCGGACAATCACGAAACGCGATCGTTAAAATCGCCACGTCGTCGGGCGCTTTGCGTCTTTTGAGAATCGCTTCCATGATTGCACGGGCCGGATTGGCCAGCCGTTGGACCCCGATGTAATTGACCACTTCGAGCAGGCGCCGCTCGCCTTCTATGATATCGTGGTCGTATTCGAGCAAACCGTCCGTGAACAAGATGAGCAGCGAGTCGTGACTGACAGTCAACTTGAATGTTGGATAACAGCTTCCATGCTCGACGCCCAGCGGCGCCCCATTATGCGGGAGTATTTTAGCCACCCCGCTCTTGTCCATGAAGATGCCCGACGGATGACCGGCGGTTGCATAGTTCAATTCGAGGGTTCCTGGATCGATGTAGCCGCAGATCGCAGTTGCGAATGCCGCCTCTCCCGTCATGAGCGTTTCATTTGCGCGAGCCAGGACGAAGCCGGGATCGCCGTTCCCGAGTGCCGCCCCAATTATGGCCTGCCTGGCGCGGCTCATCGTCATCGACGCTTCGATTCCATGGCCTACAGCGTCGCCAATCGAAAACATAACGCCGCCCTGAGGCAGCTCGAACGCGTCGTACCAATCCCCGCCCGCTAGCGACTGCGTGTCGGCCGACGAATACGTCGCGCTGAGCCTTATGTTCGAAATGGTTGGAAAATGGTGCTGCTTTTCCATCAATACAATCCCCGCGGCGAGTCTCCCGCGTCCGCAATCATGGTCTTTTGTTTGGAAGAATTTATGAAGATCGTCAGAGACCACAGCCCTCAGGCCGAGACGGCGCGCGTCCCTTCGACTGTCGATAAATGAAGCAGCCAAGACGCTGGGCGTGGGGCGTTCTAAGTTCTATGAGCTAGTCAGAAGCAGGAAGGTACGTTCGATACGCATCGGAAGCGAATCTTGATTCCAACGCTAGAGTTGAGTGTATTTCTCAACGCCGACACTATAAAGGGAGCGTCCAACTTCCGCGCCGTTTTGTCGGCTTCACTAAACGGGCACTACGCCGCTCGAGGACAGGCGCTCAAGCTAAACAATTTTGGCTACGTCGCTGTTGCCATCGCGTTGGTTCTAGCGTCCTGCGCGCAGGATGTGCGCCAAGAGGTGTACACGACGAACGACAGCGCGCAGGTCCGATCGGATGTGGTGAATTCGGACCTAAGCGACGATCAGAAGAAAAGTTTCAACTCCGAAGTCGCGCGAGATGCTTATCAACCATTTGGCAAGACCGTCTCGGCAATACTTCAGGATGCGCTAAGAGACCAGGCGGCAGATCGTGCGGCCGCGGCGGCCGCAGCCGAACAGGCCCGCGCTCTAAATGACGACTTGAAGATTTACCCAGTCAGTATTTCCGCGGCCATCACTCTCGCGCATATACGTACACGCGATCGAGGCCCTGCGGTCGGAAGCGGCGCTGCGTCTTGACACGGCGCTTGGACGGGCTGTTAACGACGCCTTCGACGCGCCCGTTGACTCCGTTTTGCATTCATCGGTGCAACAACGGTGTAACGCCGGTCCTACAGCAATGAAAAAGGCCCGTGGTTACGGGCTTTCGGTGGTAGCGCCAACGGGAATCGAATCTGAGAGCGAAGATGATCACGAGTAGTCCCTGATGCCCACGAGCGCACAAACACCCTTTGCAGATAAGGTAAGTCGGGGCATTCAACCTTCCAAGGACTCGCAGCAGTATGCACCAGTATTCAGGAGCAATCACCGGACTTTAAGTCACGTGTAAGTCACGCCTAGAGGGCGCGGTGCTAGCTGGCTCGACTGACTCAGAGGTTTCATTAGCGTTAGACTTGAGAAGACCGCCAAAGCAGTGCTACGCTCAAAAGATGCACTTAGGACCATTCTAATGCTGAGCTCCAAAGCTCGACAACTGTTGCGCTGCAAGGCACACACGCGTTTTGGCCTTCGATGTCGTGCCTTCATCGTGGCGGGTCTCGAAGTCTGTATTGCGCACTCTGCCTGGCGCTCCCGCGGTCCAGGATCGTATCGGCCGCCTCTTCGGTTGGGACGACACGCCTGTCGCTGTGAAGCGTACAACTGGCCGCACCGGCGTGGCTCCGGTGTTTGCCGGTGGCCAGATCCGCCGCTAGCGCCTTGCACAACGCCTTCTGGCACGCGCCGCACAGCCGAATCGAAAGCGGCGCACAGAAAACAGATGGCACAGCTCAGAGCGCCTGCAAAGATACCCGCTGCGTTCCCGAAGGTTCCGGTTCCGATTCAGCCCTCGGCCATTTGTGTCTCGCGCGTCGGACGACCCATTCGCCGCGTCTAGCACGTCAAGATCCTGCGCGCTTCTCAGCCACTGGAAACGCGGTGTTGAGTACGTACGCTAGGTAGATTTATACTCAAAGCGTGAACAATCGCCAAGACGCTCGCCCTCGCGCGCGTACGTGGTCAGGCAAGCGAACCCAAAAGGCACGAGTAACGCCGCTCGATCGACCGCTTGACGTCAGAATATTTCTGGCGGCGATCGGCGCGGGAAAATCGCTGGATGAAGCGTGCGACCTCTCCGGTCTTTCGGAGAGACGTATTGCGAGGTGGATTGCCTTTAACGACTTTGGGCCCACTGTCAAAAAAGCCCAGCACAGCGGGCGGGTGGCGAGGCGGGAGGGCCTAGGCGGCGTGCCTTTAGAGAACCTATTGGAACTAAACGCAGCCCTGACGGCTCGCACCTGGCAGCGGGCGGCCGACAAGTGGGCCGACGGCGATCTGGTACGTCTCCACCACATGCGGATGACCGGTGAGCTGCGAGAGGTATGGGATCGCGAAGCGATTGTATCCCTTCGTCGTTTTGGAAAGAATGAGCTCGCTAACCAATACGAGCGCGCAATTCACCAAACTCCGCGTCGACCGATACTTGATCCCGTTGACGAACACCACCGGGGCCAGCACGATGAATGATAAGCCACATCCCAAGCCCCTTACAAGCGCGCCTGAAGACGACGACCGAGGCTTGATTATCTTTGCGGCGTTTGTGCGTAATGAGAGCCCGTGGCCATGCACCTCGTGCGGGCGCCTGCCAACCAAACTCCATCGGTTCGGGTGCCCGATGGGGGTGATCAGCACTCGCGGCCCCTGGCTCCCGCTGAGCCAATGGCCAACGCCGGCCCACGATAAGCCCCAATTCTCGATACTCACAAACGTTGGTGACGGTGGTCGAGATGCCTAGGCACGTACCAGTGTGGCGCGGCGAACCTACCGCGTCTAACGCATGGACGTGCTCGACTTTGAAATGCGTGACGGGATCGAGGCAGCGCGGGAGCGAGCCGGTCTTGCCGAAGAGCACGTAGCGTTCGAGCCCGAAGCCCACGGATCTAGCACAAGGGAGGGGCAACAGCCCGCAGTACCGTCTTCGACAATGGGCACGGTGCGTTCGCTACTTGAGTTCATCCTACGCGCTCGTAGAATGGATTCTTGCCCGATGCGTGATCCGTTGTGTCGACGATGTCC
>PLLA01000056.1:0-9195 GCA_003140835.1 Candidatus Tumulicola scandinaviensis
GCACGTTGGTCGTGTCGATTTGGATGAACTCTTGATGTGGGTGCTTGCGCCCGCCTTGCGGCGGCACGTTGGCCGTCGTTCCCTCGAGAATCTTCAGAAGCGCTTGTTGCACGCCTTCGCCCGAGANNCGAGCGATCTTGTCGATCTCGTCGATGTAGACGATACCCTTCTCGGCGCGCTTGACGTCGTAGTCGGCCGCCTGGATCAGTTTGAGCAGAATGTTCTCGACGTCTTCTCCCACGTAGCCGGCTTCGGTGAGCGAAGTGGCATCGGCCATCGCCAGCGGAACGTCGAGAATTTTCGCGAGCGTCTGCGCCAGGTACGTCTTCCCGGAGCCGGTCGGACCGACCAGCAAGATATTGGATTTTTGCAGCTCTACGTCGTCGGTGCCGGTGCCGGCGTTGATGCGCTTGTAATGGTTGTACACCGCTACCGCGAGCGATTTCTTCGCTCGCTCTTGGCCGATCACGTACTGATTGAGGATGTGGTTGATTTCCTTGGGTTTGGGGATGTTGCGCAGACGCAGATTTTCGTCGACGTTTTTGTAGAGCTCCTCTTCGATGATTTCGTTACAGAGCTCGATACATTCGTCGCAAATGTACACGCCCGGGCCCGCGATCAACTTGCGCACCTGCTCCTGCGATTTTCCGCAGAAACTGCACTTCAGTTGACCCTTTTCATCTCCAAAGCGGAACATCTACGCGGGGGTTCCCTCCATCGGCTTCCTCAGGCCGGCGCCGGCAGGCTGTGGCGGTCTTCGAGAATCTGGTCGATTATCCCGTAATCCTTCGCTTCCTCAGCCGTCATATAGTAGTCCCGGTCGATATCCCGCAGCACTTGCTCGAGCGGCTTTTTGGTGGTTTCTTCGTAGATTCGTGCGACCGTCTGCCGGGTCGCGATCAGGTCGCGTGCGGCGATTTCCACGTCGGTGGCCTGGCCGCCGATCTGTGATACCCAAGGCTGATGGATCAGAATCTTCGCGTGCGGCAGCGCGTAGCGCTTGCCGGCAGCTCCGCCGGTGAGCAAAATCGACCCCATCGAAGCGGCCATGCCCATACAAATAGTGGCCACGTCGGGTTTGATGAAGCGCATCGCGTCGAACATCGCCAGGCCCGCGGTAACGCTGCCGCCCGGCGAGTTCACGTACATGTCGATGTCTTTGTCGGGATCTTCTTTTTCTAAGAATAGCAACTGTGCGATTGCGAGGTTGGCGAGGTGGTCGTCGATCGGGCCGCCCACGAAAACGATCCGGTCCTTGAGCAGACGCGAATAGATATCNNATGCCGTCCATCAGGGAAAGCACATTATTGCCGAGGGCTTTGCGCACGTTGGCGACCGGCTGACGGTACTGACGAGCCAGCGCTTCGAGTTCTTCGGCGAGATCCGCCGGCGTCGCGACGATGCTTTCGGTTTTCGCAATCTGTTCGACCAGCAACGTCGTCTTCACGCGGGTTTCGGCGTCGGACCGGTACTGCGCGCGCAACTCATCCTCGCTCTTACCGATTTGCGCCAAGTATTGGTCGAACTCGACGCCGGCGCGTGCGGCCCCCGAGGCGGCATCGTTCATGAAGTGATCGACTTCCGCGTCGACCATGGTTTCCGGAAGCGCAAAGTCGTGCTCGCGCACCAGCGTATCGAGCACCGCGTTGGCGACGGCACGCCGCTCGCGTGACGCGGAGATCGCTTCGAGGCGCCGGCGCACGTCCGCCCGCAACTCTTCGACGGTGTGATTGTTTGAGACGCCGGCCGCGAATTCGTCGTCAATCGAAGGCAGGTCGAACTGTTTGACGTCGCGGAGCGACACGGTGAAAACGGCGTCCTTTCCGGCCAACTCCGCTTGCGCGTATCCTTCGGGGAACGTCGCCGAGACGTCTTTGGTTTCGCCGGCACGCATGCCGACGATTCCCGCAATGAATCCGGGGATGAAGCGTCCCTCCGTCAATTCGGTCGCTTCGCCCGAAGCGCTCCCACCTTCAAAAGCAATGCCGTCGATTTTCCCCTCGTAATCGAGGGTGACGACGTCGCCGAGCTGGGCGCCACGTTCGACCGGAACGAGCATCGCGCGCTCCTTCGCCAAAGCCTGCAAACTGCGCTCGACATCGTCGTCGGTCACCACGACCGGCGGGCGCGTGACCGCAACGCCCTTGTATCGCCCGAGCGCGATCTCCGGCCGGACTTCGACGGTGGCTTTGACCCGGGTGGGACGACCGTCGGTCTCTTCGAGCACCTCCATCTTGGGACGGCCGACCGGCTCGAGATCGTGCTCGCGGACCGCCTTGGCGTAGACCTCCGGCACGACTTCTTCCACCGCTTGACTGGTGATGGCGTCGGAACCGTAGGCTTGCTCGAAGACCTTGCGAGGCACTTTGCCCTGGCGAAAGCCGGGTAAGCGCGCGCTTTTGACGAGCTTGCGGAACGCTCGCTCTTCAGCGGCCGCGAGTTCGTCCTGGCCGATCGGAATTTCTAGCTCGACCTGGGTCGGGGCGAGCCGGTTCAACGTCGAGGTGCTCAGGTCGGGAGTGCTCCTATGAAACGTGGTCGGGAGTGCAGGGCCTTCATTTGTAAACGAGGGGCCCAGCTGGGCCCCTCGCGCAAGCGATGGAGCGGAAGACGAGATTCGAACTCGCGACCCTCGCCTTGGCAAGGCGATGCTCTACCACTGAGCTACTTCCGCACGTTGCCGGCAAATCGCTTTTGGACCGGCGTGGGCAAGCAGAGACTCGAACTCTGACGGGTTGCCCCACTGGAACCTAAATCCAGCGCGTCTGCCAGTTCCGCCACATGCCCTGCTCGCTTGTTCGCGGCGAACCCCGTTAAATAGAACGCCTCGGGTGCTTTTCCTTCCCCGCTTATTTCGGGGCCGGTACCTCGCCTAGGGCGTGACGTACACCGGAAGATTCTGGTTCTTCGGACAGCTCGCGTTCGAGCACTTCACGTTGAGCAACTGGGAATAGTGGCCGACCTTGATCGTCTTCGATGCCGTCACCGTCTCCTTCGTTGGATTGCCGGGATTTGGTTTGAACGATCCCTTTAATCCGGAGTTGCTCATCTTTGTGAACCATTGAACCTTACCGCAGCTGATGACTTTGGATCCCCGCTTACAGGTGACTTTGATGCCGAGCGTGCTCGAATGGCCTTGCTTTACGCAAATAAGCGGAAACTTCGGATGTAAGCACGGGTTCGAGTTGTCGGATTCGGGAAGCGCGCCGGCCTCGCCGGAAAGACCGGTGAGGAATCCGTGCGCGGTCTCGAATCCGGATTGCGACGAAGCAAATTGGCTCCCGAGATTCGCGACGCCACCGCTCGGCAACGAACCGGCGCCCGAGCAGCCGGCGACGAGCAGCGAAATCGCGGCCGCAGCAAGAGTGTAACGAAGCGCGCGAGCGCCGACGTAGAATTTCACGAGAGTCTCCAATGCGGAAAGTCCGCAAGCTCCGATATGAGAAAGTGGTGCACCGCGAGGGACTTGAACCCCCAACCAAGTGATTAAGAGTCACCTGCTCTACCATTGAGCTAGCGGTGCAAAAAACGTGCGCCCTCCGGGACTCGAACCCGGGACCAACGGCTTAAAAGGCCGCTGCTCTACCGACTGAGCTAAAGGCGCTCGCGCGGTTTTGAGCCCTGGACCATACGCAGCACCCGGGCATGCGTCCTGCCGGGATGCGCGCTCGATTGCCAAAGGCGGGAACGTGCGCATGGGGTGACCGACGGGAGTTGAACCCGCGACCTCTCGAGTCACAGTCGAGCGCTCTGACCAGCTGAGCTACGATCACCACGATGTCGTCGATTCTAGCACGCGACCGCCGCAGGCGGCGACAACTTGCGCCCGGAGGGACTCGAACCCCCATCTTCGAGTTTAGAAGACTCGTGCCTTATCCTGTTAGACCACGGGCGCGGACTCGGGGCCCGGTGGCCCCGGTTAGGATACCATGTCCGGGCAAGTACGTGGTCGGGACGACAGGATTTGAACCTGCGACTTCTGCGTCCCAAACGCAGCGCTCTACCAAGCTGAGCTACGTCCCGATTTTCGATACTTCTAGAATAGCAAGCGGTGAAAACCTGCATAACATGACAGATCCGGGATCGCGGTTGCGTCGCCTGCAAGCGTTAGGGTTTCTTCGATACGAAGACCCGCCCGAAGCGCCGTTTTGGCGAGCCGCGTGTTTCCGGTGGGAATCAACGCGGTGCACCACGAGGCCCCGTGCGAGCGCTGGAGCGTAACGAGCACGAACCCGAAGATCTGCACGAGATAGGCGGTGGAACTGGCCGCCAGCGGACCGATCCGGCCGTCGGGCCAAACGTACGCGTACGCGACGAACTCGCCGTTGAGGAAGAATGCCTGTCCCGTCGCGTTGCGCGCAAAGTATTCGTGATCGCTCGGGCGCGTGGTGCCGCGTGTCTCCCGATCCAGCGCGTCGAGGCCGAAAGCATGCCCCGCCGGATCGATGGCGTCGACGGCAAACCGGTAGTCGCCCGCCGCCATCCGCATGAGGCTCTCTTCACGCGGAATCGAACCGGCAACGCGAACCACCGTCGCCCTCGGGACGATCCCATGGCGCAGCGCCAAAGCCAGCCCAGCGAAATCGCCGGGATCGAGCACCATCGCGCGATTGGCATCTGCATCGGCGAAGGCGGCGTCGAGCAGTTTTCCGGCGATGCCATGCCCGCGATAGGATGGCTCGACGAAACATTCACCGACGTATCGCTCGCCCTCGGTGCTCTGCGCGAGCGCTACGCCGATGATTTCCCCGTCGTCGCGCGCGACCCACGCCGTTCCCCGCTCGGCTGACCGCAGCGCAATCCCGAGACTCGCTTCGTCGAACTTGCGACGGCGCAGGACCGATCGAACGTCGTCGACGCCGGCGCGACCGATGGCTACGTCAGACACGCCGGCGCAACGCCGCGAGCAATGCGTTTGCCGCAGCGCGCCTATGGCTCACGCCGTTCTTCACGTCGGGGTCCAGTTCGGCGAACGTGCGCCCGCGCGGCGGATAGAAGAACACGGGGTCGTATCCAAAGCCGCCGCTCCCTCGTTCCATTTCGGCAATACGGCCGCTGACCGTTCCAAACGCGGCGACTTCTTCACCACTGGGATCGACAAACGCGAGCGCCGAGACGAAGCGCGCATCTCGCTCCGGCTCCGCGACGCCACGCAGTTCGTCCAGAAGACGCGCACGCCGCTGCGGCCACGACGCATCGAGGCCGCCATATCGCGCCGAATACACCCCAGGACGACCGTCGAGCGCGGCCACTTCCAGCCCGCTATCGTCGCCGATGGTGCCGGCCACAACTCTGGTATCGCGTAGGAGCCGAGCCAACGCGCGTGCCTTCAGAAGAGCGTTGCCGGCGTACGAGCCGGCGTCCTCGACCACGTCGCCGTACCCGTCGTACGCGTGAAGTTCTAACGGCGACCCGGCGAAAATCGCGCGCAGCTCCCCGAGCTTTCCGGCATTCTTCGTGGCGACGTACACTTTCACGGCGTTGAAATGCGGCCTAGTCCTGGAGGCGCAGGACCGCCATGAATGCCTCNNGTCGCCGCCGTAGCACTTTGCCAATACGTTTTTGCGAATGGCGCTGACCGTTTCGCGGGCGACGATCTTTCCGCCGATCGCCGCTTGGATGGGCACGTCAAACATCTGGCGCGGAATCAACTCCTTGAGCCGTTCGGTCAACGCGCGTCCGCGCTGCGCGGCCTTGTCGCGCGAAACGATGAAGGACAACGCATCGACGGGCTCCCCATTGAGCAGAATCTCCAGTTTAACCAGCTCGCCTTCGCGATAACCGATCACGTCGTAGTCCAGGGAAGCGTATCCCTTCGTGCGCGACTTCAAAATGTCGAAGAAGTCGACGATGATCTCGATCAGCGGCATCTCGTAGGTCATGATCACGCGACCGTCGTGGAGATATTCCATGTTCGCCAGCGTCCCCCGGCGACTTTGCGCGAGCTCCATAATCGAGCCGACGTAGTCCGGCGGCGCAATGATCGTCGCCTTGACGTACGGCTCTTCGATGCTGCGAATGAGGTTGGGAGCCGGCAACTTCGATGGATTATCGATCATTTCGACCGCACCGTCGTTGCGAACGACCCGAAAGACGACCGACGGCGACGTTGCAATGAGGTCGAGCGCGTAGTCGCGCTCCAAACGCTCCTGGACGATTTCCATGTGCAGCAGGCCGAGGAATCCGCAGCGGAATCCAAAGCCGAGCGCGACCGAACTTTCCGGTTCGTAGATCAGCGCCGCGTCGTTGAGCTTCAGCTTTTCAAGCGCCTCGCGAAGTTCGTCGTATTCGACGCCTTCGTTTGGATACAGTCCGCAGTACACCATGGGGACGGCTTTACGGTAGCCTACCAGCGGGACGTGCGCGGGATTCGCGTGCGAGGTAATGGTATCGCCGACGTCGATTTCTCCCAGCGATTTAATGTTGCCGATCGCGTAGCCAACGCTCCCGAGCTCGAGCTTGTCGGTCGGGCGCATTTCGGGTGCGAACACGCCGACTTCGGTGCACTCGTAAACGCGCTGATGCGCCATCGACATGAAGCGGGTGCCGGCCGCGAGTTCCCCGTCGACGACCCGCACGTAGCTCACGACGCCGCGGTACGGATCGAACTGCGCGTTGAAGACCAAGGCGCGCAAATGATCGCGGTGCCCCTTCGGCGGCGGGATCCGGGTGACGATCGCCTCGAGAATCTCTTCGATGCCGACGCCGTTCTTGGCGCTGGCTAAGATGCATTCGCTCTTCTCCATCACGAGCAACTCCTCGACCTCGCCCATGACGCGCTGCGGATCGGCGGCCGGCAAGTCGATCTTGTTGATAACCGGGATGATGGTGAGCTCGTGCTCCAGCGCGAGATGATAGTTGGCAAGCGTTTGGGCCTCGATGCCTTGGGCGGCGTCGATAATCAGCAGCGCGCCCTCACATGCCGCTAGCGAACGCGAGACTTCGTACGAAAAATCGACGTGCCCGGGCGTGTCGATGAGGTTGAGCTGGTACCACTCGCCGTTTCTGGCGGCGTAGTTCAGCGTTACCGGATGCATCCGGATGGTGATGCCGCGTTCGCGCTCGAGATCCATCGCGTCGAGTTGCTGCTCGCCCAGGTTGCGCGTCGCAATCGTCCGCGTAATCTCCAGCAGCCGATCCGAGAGCGTCGTCTTGCCATGGTCGATGTGAGCGATAATGCAGAAGTTCCGAACGTTGTTCGAAACCTCGAGGCGATGGGGATGTTCCGGCCTTACCGGCATCGCCGCGTCCTAACGAGCCTCAGTAGAGACGAAAGCACGAGTTCACGATTGCCGAACTTATCAGCGGGCGAATCAGGAACTGCAACAGCAGAATGACGATCAGGAAGGCCAGATCGAATCCGCCGATCGGCGGAACGATGCGCCGGATGGGCGCGAGCACGGGTTCGACGATCGCGGCCAAATAGTAAACCCACCGGCCCCGCAAGTCGGGAATCCAAGAAATCACCGCGTAGACGAAGAGAACGACCGTATAGACATTGACGATGGCGCCGAGTATTTGCGTCAGATTGCAGAGAATGCCGTTCATCGACGACGCCTTCTAGGGTAGCGCAGCTAAGACATTCGAAGGAACGCCGTGGAGAAACGGCGACGGGTCGACCGGCTGGCCTTCGTACATGATTTGATAATGAAGGTGCGGTCCGGTCGCAAATCCGGTCGCTCCGACCTCGCCGATCGTCTCGCCCTTGTACACCTGCTGTCCCACCGCGACGTCGGCCCGCGAAAGATGCGCGTACCAGGTGTGGTAACCGTTGCCGTGGTCGATATCGACTTTGATGCCGTATCCACCGTCGTACGCATTAGCGGCAATGGTGCCGGCCGCCGAGGCGCGCACGACTTGACCGTAGCCGGCTCCAAGATCGACGCCTTCATGAAATTCGGCATCCGGGAAGCTGCGATAACAGAAGCAGCCGACGACCACCGCTCCGTCCACCGGGTCGATCGACGGAATGGATGCAATTTCTCTCGCGCGGGCCAGACTGCGTAAATGCTGCAGATTGAGGACGCGCATCGCGAGCGTCTTTACCCCGTCGGAGTCTGCGCGGGTGACCGCCGAGGCGGCGCTAAGGGCGCGCACGTGGTCTTCGACGACTTGCAGCGGCGGTCCGGACCTTAGCCAGGACGTCTTCTGAACGACCGCCGGGTGCGGCGCGGGCGCGCCGATCAACTGGCGGATCTCTTGGTTCTGACGCTGCACGTGCTGCAGCTCGCGGCGTAAGGCTTCGGTCTTGGCGTCGATGGCGTCGAGCGTATCGCGCTGGCGTTCGGCTTGCGAGCGCAACGAGGCGACTTGCGCGTGCGCCCGCAAACTTTGAAAGCTCGCGAAGAGCAGCGATCCCACAACGATCGCGGCAACGGCGGCGATGACGGTCGCAAAATAGCTCTTGCGCACGTGGAAGCGATGAACCTTATCGCCCTTCTGCGGAACGATTTTCACGTAGTATCGGTCGCGGATCATGACCCTGCGGTCGCGTCGCGGGCGCGTTCGATAGCTTGCAATTCTTCCTCGGAGGCATTGGCGGCCGGCTTGAATCGGCTGACGGCTTTTCCGTAGGTCCGGGTGTCGGTCCGCGAATAGATGCTGGATAGGAGGACGCCGTCGCCTCCGCGATTGAGCAGCGCCAATGCGTAGGACAGGTCGGAACCCGTGTCGTCCAGCGCGTTGTACCTAACGAATCCGATGTTCGAAACGTCTCGGGCGGCCAGCGCTTCGAGTTCGGTGATCCGGGCTGCCAACCGCTCGGCAGCGTCCTGGTTGGCTGCCTGCCCAACGGCCAGCTCCTGTAGGCGGCCGGCGGCGCTTCCCGAGCCTCCGGCGATCAATTCGTCGTGGACGCCCAGCAAGCGGCGCGCCTCGGCCAGCGCCGGACGGACCACCAACAGGTGATAGATCGCGAGGGCCACCAGCGCGCCGGCAAAGGCCGCAGCAGCGTAGATTTCAATCGGCATATAAATAGATACCACGACGAGAGTCAGGTGGATCACGGCACCCGTAAGGGCTCGCTTACCGTTGCTTCCTTCCGGACCTGGCGGGGTTCACGGGGTTACGCCGCGTGATGCCCAACCCCCATCATGGCCTCGCCATGATAGCACAGTGGGGATGCCAGGACTTCCCGGGAAGTCGCATCCTCAGACGCCAAGCCAACCGGGATGGAACGAGGCCTCCGGCGGTGAT
>PLLA01000056.1:9200-25370 GCA_003140835.1 Candidatus Tumulicola scandinaviensis
CCTCATGCCGGCGGCCTGCGGCGGCCTGAACCGGCCGCCGGCGCTCGAATGGACGAACGTCCCGGCCTCGGCGAAATCGTTCGCCGTCATCCTGCGCGACCCCGATGCCCCCGTTCCCGGCGGCTTCTATCACTGGGTCGTCTACGACGTGCCCGCCAGCGCTCGTTCGCTCGGAGGCGGAGCGGCGCTCCGTGCCGCTCGCCTCGGACGCTCCTCGACCGGCGCGCCCTCCTACTACGGACCCTGCCCGCCGCCCGGACCGGCTCACCACTACATCTTTACGCTCTACGCGCTCGACGTCGCGCATCTCGGCACCGCCGCGCCCTTGACCGGCCCGCAACTCGAAAGCGCCTTGCGCGCGCACGTCATCGCGCGAGCTGCCCTCGAGGCGACTGCCGCGCACCCGTAGTGCAGCCGCGGAGTGCGAATCAAAGGCGTCGAAGCCTTGCACGATGCCAGACGTAACGATTAAAGTTCGCGACAACGGGCCGTATCTCGTGAGAGGTGCGATCACGTTGACCGATGTCGAGGGAAATGTATTCGCCATCGAAGGCGCCGACGTAGCGTTGTGCCGTTGCGGCGGGTCGCAAAACAAACCGTTTTGCGACGGCTCGCATAAGACCAACGGGTTTGCCGCGTCGCAGCGGGCAGCCGCCGCCCCAACGGAGGTTCTCTGATGCCCTCGTACGTCCGAGCCGGATCGCTTCCACATAAGCGCCACATTCAGTTCCGGCGTCCCGACGGCGGCCTGTACGCCGAGGAATTGCTCTCGACCAAGGGTTTTGAAAGCGTCTACTCGCTGCTTTACCACGAGCGCCCGCCGACCGCAACGCTCGACGTGCTGCCGTGGAAGCGCCCCCAAGTACGCTTGGTTGAAAATGACCCGCTGCGCAACCGACATTTCAAAACCGGCGCGTTGCCGCCCTCGGGCTTGGACGCGATCGAGTCGCGCGTCCCGCTGCTGGGGAATGCCGACATTACGGTCTCGATCGCACAGGCAGATCGGCCGATGGAGTACTTCTACCGCAACACCGGCGGCGACGAACTCCTTTTCGTGCATCACGGCGCCGGCGTGCTCGAGACCCAGTTCGGCGAGCTCGCCTATCGGGAGCGCGACTACCTGATCGTACCTACCGGCACGATTTACCGCCTGATCCCGGCCGCACCGACCAGAATGCTGGTGCACGAATCTTCAGGCAGCGTGAAGATTCCTCGCCGGTATCGTAACGAGTTCGGGCAGCTCGAAGAGCACGCTCCGTATTACGAGCGCGATTTTCGCGCGCCCGTGCTCAAAGCGCCGGTGAACGAACAGGGCGAGTACGAGATTCGCGTTACCAATGCCGATCGCAACGCCGTATACATCGTGCAGAACCATCCGTGCGACGTCGTCGGCTGGGACGGTTATTGCTATCCGTATGCGTTCAACGTCGACGAGTTCTCACCAATCACCGGCAAACTGCACATGCCGCCGCCGGCGCACGCCACGTTCGAAGCGCCGGGAGCCGCTTTCTGCGCGTTCGTCCCACGATTGTTCGACTATCATCCGCTGGCGATTCCGATTCCATACAATCATTCCAGCGTCGATTGCGACGAAGTCATCTATTACGTCAGCGGCAACTTCATGAGCCGCCGCGGCGTTGAGGAGGGCTCGGTGACCCTGCATGCCGCCGGCGCGCCGCATGGCCCGCAACCGGGTGCGGTCGAAGCCAGCCTCGGCAAGACGTCGACCGACGAAGTCGCCGTCATGGTCGATACCTTCCGGCCGCTTATGCTCGCCGAGTTGGCCTTGGGCTGCGAAGACTCGAATTACTTTCGATCGTGGGTCGAAGTGCCGGCGTCACGCTGAGCGTACCCGTCCGCGCGCTACGCCGAAACCGATGCGCCGAGCGCCGCGCTTTTCGCACCACCCGCGCAGCGTGACCTCGTCGCCGTCTGCAAGGAACCTGCGCTGTTCGCCGTCGGGCAGCGCGATCGGACGCTCCCCGCGCCACGTCAACTCGATCAGGCTGCCACAGCTATCCGGCGCCGGACCCGAGATCGTTCCCGATGCGAACAAGTCGCCGGCTCGCGCCGGCGCGCCGTTGACCGTCGCATGGGCCAATTGTTGCGCGACGTTCCAGTACATGCCCTTGAAGTTCGTGCGCGAAATCACTACAGGATCGCGCCCCGAATCGCGCATGCGCTGGCTTTCCAGCTCGATCGAAAGCCGAATGTCGTAGCTGGTCGGTACGGGNNCTGTCGCGGGCCGGAAACGCGAAACGGTTCCAACGCATCGAGCGTCACCACCCACGGAGAAATCGTGGTAGCGAAGGACTTGCCCAAAAACGGCCCGAGCGGCTGATACTCCCACGCTTGAATGTCGCGCGCGCTCCAGTCGTTGACTAACACGAAACCGGCGATATGGTCGGTGGCTTTGCCTAACGGAATCGGCATGCCGAGCGTATTCCCGCGGCCGGTGACGAAGCCGACTTCGAGTTCGATGTCGAGCATGGCGGTCGGTCCGAACGTGGGCACCGGAGCGCCGGGCGGCTTGCGCTGCCCGCTGGGGCGCACGATCGGCGTGCCGTCCACCACGACCGAACCGGACCGCCCGTGGTATCCAATCGGCATCCAGCGCCAGTTGGGCAACAACGGCTCGCCGTCGGGACGGAAAAGGCGCCCCAAGTTGGTGGCGTGCTCCAACGACGAGTAGAAGTCGACGTAGTCGCCGATCTCGACGGGCAGCAACATCTGCGCGTCGCTCTGCGCGACGAAAAAGAAATCGGCGTTGGCCAAGCGCATCGCTGGATCGCCGTCGCGCCGCAACAGCGACGAAACCCGCCCGCGCAGCGCACGCATCGGCTCGCGGCCGGCGGCAAAGAGTTCGTTGAGCGACGGCTGCAACAGCAAGCGGCGATCGCAGACGCCGTCGACCAAGCCGCTTTCCGCGACGACGCGCACATCCAAAATCCGGTCGCCGATGGCCATGCCGAGGCGGCCCTTCGAGCTGTCGGCGCGGCGGAACACGCCAAACGGCAAGTTTTGAATTGGAAAGTCGCTGTCGGGCGAAACGTCGAGCCAGGACTGCAGCTCGGCTGAGGTCGTTTCTTCAGCGGCGATCATACGGCGGCAGCCGGAAGGAGGCGGAGCGCCGTTAGATCCTCGACCGGCTCGCTGAAGCTGCAGCTCCCGTAACCATGAAATGCGGACGCGCGCATGCGCGCGACGTCGTCGAGGGAGGCGCGCTGGTCGCGCCATCGCAGCGACAAATCGTCGAGGCCGAACGACCCTGGATCTTCTTCGGCGACGATTTCGGCTAGCAGATCCACGCCGGCTCGCGGCGCAAACGTCGCGGCGGCTAAGAGATTGAGAAAACCGTGCATAACGAACCCGGTCGCCGGATCGACGTGCCGAACCGGATGATGAAGGCCGGCAGTCGCCTTGAACGCCACGTTCGCCGCGGCGGCGGCGGCAACGAACGCGGCCACGTCGTCGGGCGGCGGGAATGCATCCGCGACGACGCCGCCGCACCGAAGCTTCGCGCTCAATCGCATCCGCGCGAGCGCCGTCATGGCGCCCGGCAGCGATTCACGCCAGCGAACGCGCGGCAGTTCCACGTATCCGGGCACATCCTGCAGACTTGCGCGATCGAGCGAGGCGCGCAACTGTCCGATCGGTGCATCCAACGTTTCGCGCACACTCGACGGTGCCGGAAGCGGGATTTCGAGCGCTGCGATGCGCACCGAGGGTGCGCTCGCCCTCACGCCGGCGACCTCCGCCAACGCACCCTGGAGCGATGCGAACCACAGTCGCGGCTCGAGGGACGCATCCACGATAACGGCAAGCGCGAGCGGTTCGGCTTCGCGCTCCGCCCACAGACGGGCGACTTCCGAGATGCGCGAAGCCGGCACGATGAATCGCCCGAGAACCCAGCTCGCCGCGCCGTTCTGCGCGGCCGCGTACTCGGCAACCGCTTCCTCCATGGGCAGCTTCGCCGGTGGAAACAAACCGGCATAGTCGATGAGCCGGTCAAATGCCGTCCGGACGGTGGGAGCGATCGATGCGTTCATGCGTGCGAGGCTTCTTCGCGCAGACGAACAGGGGCGCCTCGGGCGCTTCGCCAAGCCCTTCGCATGAGCACGTTGACCGAATCGCGCAGCAACCCGCTCGCCCAGATCGACTGGGACTACGTCGAGTTCTACGTCGGGAACGCAAAACAGGCCGCCCACTATTACATGTCGGCGTTCGGCTTCGATCAGGTAGCCTATGCCGGGCCCGAAACCGGCGTCAAGGGTCGCGCGAGCTATCTGCTCGAGCAAAACGGGCTTCGGTTCGTGCTCACCGCCAGCTTGGTGCCCGACGACGAGATCGCGCGACACGTCGCACTCCACGGTGACGGCGTCAAGGATATCGCGATTCTCGTAGAAGACGTCCGTAGCGCGTTCGACACGGCCGTGGCCGGCGGCGCCAAACCGTTGCTGCCGCCGACGGTCGTCGAAGACACCGGCGGCCACATCGTGCACGCCAAAATCGCCACCTACGGCGATACGGTGCACTCGTTCGTGGAGCGCGGCGCATATCGCGGCATTTTCATGCCGGGGTTCGTCGAGCAGCGCAAGACGCTCGCATCGGCGCGCAAACCCGGCCTGCTGTTCATCGATCACTGCGTCGGAAACGTCGGCTGGGGGGAAATGGACTCGTGGGGCGACTTCTACGCGCGCGTTTTCGGCTTTTCGCAACTGATCTCGTTCGACGATAAGGATATTTCGACCGAATATACGGCCCTGCGCTCGAAAGTCATGACCGACGCGCGCCATCGCGTAAAGTTTCCGATCAACGAACCGGCGCACGGCAAAAAGAAATCCCAGATCGAAGAATATTTGGATTTCTACGGCGGCGCCGGCGTCCAACACATGGCCATTCGCACCGACGACATCGCGGCCACGATTCAAGCGCTCAGGGATAACGGCGTGGAGTTCCTCGATACGCCCGACTCATACTACGACATGCTCGAAGAACGCGTCGGTCGCATCGACGAAGCAATCGAGATGCTGCGCGCGCAGCGCATCCTCGTCGATCGCGACGACCAAGGCTATATGCTTCAGATCTTCACCAAGCCGCTGCAAGACCGGCCGACCGTCTTCTTCGAGATCATTCAGCGCAAGGGAAGCCTCTCGTTTGGGAAAGGCAACTTCAAGGCGCTTTTCGTGTCGATCGAACGCGAGCAGGAAAAGCGCGGAACGCTGTAAGGAACGCGCCGATGCAACCGATGACGACCCCGGACCTCGACCGGAAAGCGCTGCTCGACCGGTACCGCCGCAATCGCGCCCGTTCGGAGCACATCTTCGGTTTAATTGCCGACGACGCGTTCTACGCACGCCCCATCCCGCTGCGCCATCCCTTCATCTTCTACGAAGGACACATACCGGATTTCAGTTTTCTCACGCTCAACCAACGCGCCCTCGGCGAACCGGTCATCGACGCGCCGCTGGAACGTCTGTTCGAGCGTGGCATCGACCCGGGTTCGCTGGACGACGCCAAACGCCTCGACCGCGCGGATTGGCCGTCGCGACGCGAAGTGGCAGCCTTCGCGTTGACGTGCGACGAGCGCGTCGAAAACGCCATTGCGAACGCACGCTTGGACGATCCAAACGTCCCACGACTGGTCCGTGCCCAGGCGGTGTATACGGTGCTCGAGCACGAACAGATGCACCACGAGACGCTGATGTACATCGTGAGCCGCCTGGACGCCGCGCAGAAAGCGACGGCGTCACAAGCGCACGTGGATACCGCGCCACCGGTCAACCGCATGCAGACAATCCCTGCGGGAACGGCGACGCTCGGCGCCGATCCCGACGAGATCGCCTTCGGATGGGACAACGAATTCGGGCAGCACGCCGTCGACGTCCCGGCGTTCGACGTCATGACGTATCCGGTGACCAACGCCGATTGGCTCGCCTTCGTCGCCGACGGCGGCCCGCCACCGGCATTTTGGATTCGGCGCGATGGTGAGTGGCGGCTTCGCGGCGTCTTCGAAGAGCTGCCGCTTCCACGCTCGTGGCCCGCGTACGTTTCACACCGTCAGGCGCGAGCCTACGCCGAGTGGGCGGGACTGCGATTGCCCAGCGAAGCGGAGTACCATCGGGCTGCGTTTTCGACGCCGGCCGGCGGGGAGCGCCCGTATCCGTGGGGCGCGGACGCACCGGACGCACGCCACGGCAACTTCGATTTTCAACGGTACGACCCCGCACCGGTCGACGCCCACTCGCACGGCGCAAGCGCGTGGGACGTGCACGACTTGATCGGCAACGGCTGGGAATGGACGGACACGCCCTTTGCTCCCTTCCCGGGTTTCCAGCCGATGGCATCGTATCCGCAATACTCGGCCGATTTCTTCGACGGGAAGCATTTCGTGATGAAAGGCGCGTCGCCGGTCACGGCGCGCGAACTCGTGCGCCGCAGTTTCCGCAATTGGTTCTACGACGACTATCCTTTCATGTACGCAAAGTTTCGCTGCGTTGCGGCGTCTCCTTAGCCTGCTGGCGCTGCTGGCGTTGTCGTCGGCGGCGTTGGCCGGTTGCTCCAAGAGCGGAGCTCAGAACGCTGGATCGAGCGACGAGCTGCGGGTTGCCCTCAATATCAATCCGACGCAGCTCAACCCGATTTTGCCGCAAAATTCGAACGAGAATTTCGCCGACGGCCTGATCTTCAGTCTTTTGGTAACGCAGGACCAGTTTCATCATCAGGTCGCCGACTTGGCGTCGTTCGTGCCCACGCTGCAAAACGGCGGGATCAGCAAAGACGGGCTGACGATTACCTACCATCTCCGCCAAGGCGTCAAGTGGCACGACGGCGTCCCGTTTACCAGCAAAGACGTGAAGTTTACCTGGCAAGCGATCCTCAATACGAGCAACAACGTAGTATCGCGGCGCGGATACGACCAGGTTGCCACGATGGACACGCCCGACGACTACACCGTCGTGATGCATATGAAGCGCATGTTTGCGCCGGCCATCGACACGATCTTCGGCGAGAGCGATACGACGCTGCGCATCCTTCCCGCTCACCTGCTCGCAAAGTATCCAAATCTCAACCAGGTGCCGTTTAATGCGGCACCGGTCGGCACAGGCCCATACGAATTCGTGCGCTGGCTGCGCAGCGATAGGATTATCTTGCGCGCCAACCCGGCCTACTTTCGCGGCATGCCGAGTTTGAAGCACCTGACGCTACTGATCATTCCCGACGACAACACCACCGAAGCGCAGCTTCGCTCGCACGAAGCCGACTTGGCCATCGAGATCCCTTCACCGGTTTATCGCGACGTCGCCGAGGCGCCGGGCGTCGTCCGGCAGCTCGCCGACGCTCCCGCGTACACCTCGATTCAATTCAACACGAAGCGGCCGCCTCTCGACGACGTGCGCGTCCGTCGTGCGCTGGTGCTCGGTATGGATCGCGCCTCGATCGTCCGCGACGACACCTACGGAACCGGCCGGCTTGCGGTCGGCGATCTTTCGCCCTTCTACTGGGCGTTTGACGAGAGCCTATCGACGGCACCGTACTCGCTCGCGCAGGCAAAAGCGCTGCTCGACTCCGCCGGCTGGCATCCCGGTCCCGACGGAGTGCGCGTGCGCAACGGAACTCGATTATCGTTGCTCCTGGTTTACGGCAACGGTAGCCAAGTCGTGCGCACCATCACGGCGCAAGTGCAGCAAATGTACCGCCCGCTCGGCGTCGAGATCCAACTCAAAGGTTTCGATTACGCCACGCTCTATGCGGCTGCCCAAAATGGCGGCATACTGAACGCGGGTAAATTCGATCTGACGATGTATTCGTGGATTTCCGGGTCGGACCCCGACGACTCGTCGCAGTGGACCTGCGCGGCCATTCCGCCGGCCGGAAATAACGTGGCGCGCTACTGCTCGGCCGAGATGGACGCAGCTCAGCGGTTGGCGCTGTCGACCGTCGACCGGTCGGTTCGCAAGAGTGCTTACGCGCGGATTCAGAGCCTGCTGTTGCGCGACGCGCCCGCCGCGTTCATTTACTATCAAGGCCTCCGCTACGCCCACGTCGCCGGCCTTCAACACTTCACGCCCAACGGCATCAGCGAAGGCTGGAATGCTCAGGAGTGGACCCGCTAGCGCGCGTCGAAGCGAAGCGCCCACCCAACAACGTAAGGAGAGACGGTTTGACCACCACTATCGCGACCGCGAAGAAGGTGCCTGTGACGGTTGCCTACGGCGACGGCATCGGCCCCGAGATCATGGACGCCACGTTGCGCATCATCACCGCTGCCGGCGCGCAGCTCGATCTCGAACGCATCGAGATCGGCGAGGCGGTTTACAATAAAGGTCTGAGCAACGGAATCGAACCGTCATCGTGGGAGTCCCTGCGCCGCACTAAAGTCTTCCTAAAAGCACCCATCACTACGCCGCAGGGCGGCGGCTTCAAGAGCCTCAACGTGACCGTTCGCAAGACGCTCGGCATGTACGCCAACGTGCGCCCGTGCGCGTCCCTCCATCCGTACGTTTCTACCAAACATCCGAGCATGGACATCGTCATCGTTCGTGAGAACGAGGAAGACGTTTACGGCGGCATCGAGCACCGCCAAACGAACCAGGTCGCGCAGTGCCTCAAGCTCATCTCGCGGCCCGGAAGCAAACGGATCGTACGCTATGCGTTCGAGTACGCCCGCGCGAACAGTCGCAAAAAAGTCACCTGCTTTACTAAAGACAACATCATGAAGATCACCGACGGCTTGTTCCATCGGACCTTCACCGAGATCGCCGCGGAGTATCCGGAGATCGAAAACGAGCATTGGATCGTCGACATCGGCGCCGCCAAGCTGGCCGACACGCCCGAAGCTTTCGACGTGATCGTGATGCCGAATCTCTACGGCGACGTGCTCTCCGACGTCGCCGCCCAGATCACCGGCTCGGTCGGCTTGGCCGGGTCGGCGAATATCGGCGACTATTGTTCGATGTTCGAAGCGATTCACGGCTCCGCGCCGCGCCGCGCCGGTCAAAACCTGGCGAATCCCTCGGGATTGTTGCACGGCGCGCTGCTCATGCTGGTCCACATCGGCCAGTCCGACCCTGCCGAGAGCGCCCACAATGCCTGGTTACGCACGATCGAAGACGGCATCCACACGTACGATATTTACAAGGAGGGCGTCTCGAAAAAGAAGGTCGGCACGCGCGAGTTCGCCGACGCCGTCATCGAACGGCTCGGGCAGAAGCCCACGCATCTGAAACCCGCCGAGTACGCCAAAGACGTGCACATGAACCTGGCGATTCGCCCGGCTGGCAAGCCGCCGATGAAGCTACGCGTCGGCGTCGACATCTTCATCGATCGCCGCGACGGCAATCCCGACATCATCGCGGGCGCGATGCAGCTGCTGACGGTTCCGGGCACCAAGCTCACGATTATCAGCAATCGCGGTACCAAAGTATGGCCGAACGGGAATCCGGATACGTATTGGAGCGATCACTGGTCGTGCCGCTTCGAAACGGATGGAACCGAACTCTTCACCGCGCAGCACGTCGTCAAGCTGCTCGAAGCTGCCGATCGCGCCGGCTTCGACGTCATCAAAACCGAGGGTCTCTACACGTTTAACGGCGAGCGCGGTTATTCGCTCGCCCAGGGCGAGTAACCATTACCTGGACGCTAACCGAGGCGCTGCAGGCATACGCCTACGGCTAATAACAACAGCACTTCGGTGGTCACGATCGCCGCGCCGTAAACGTCGCCGGTAACGGCACCATCGAGGCGGCGGCTCGCCCACCAGGCCACGGCGAGTGCGACGAGCATGGCGGCCGGCGCGAGTGCGAGCGCCCACGGCGCGATCGCCCAGGCCAGCGCTTCGACGAGTACGGCGTTGAGGATCAGCGATAGCAGGCTCGGACGCGATGCAAACGTTCGCGCCATCGCGCCCGACGTTGCGTACGAAAATGCCAGCGCAACCGGCATCACCGCGAACCGGGCGCTCGCGCCGCTGAACGCCAACACCAGTGGAAAACGCCCCGGGGCAATCGCGGCCAGCGCCGCAAGCCAGAAGGCCGCCACGATCGCCATCCCCGCGACGGCGAACGTGCCGTGGTGAACGTCTTTGAGGATCTCGATGCGGCGCCGCGGCGAAGCGGTCGCGAACAAGCCGTCGCAGGCGTCGAGGAAACCGTCGACGTGAAGCGCGCCGGTTAATCCGATAGTCAGCGCCCACGCAACCAAAAATGCCCACGGCACCTGGAGCCATGCAAACGCCGCGTATCCCGCCAAGCCCGCAATCGACCCGACGAGCGCGCCGACAAACGGCAGCCACTCGAGTGCGGCGACACCCGGCGCCCCATCTTCTGCCGAGCGTCCGGCTGGAACGATCGTATAGTACGCTAGCGCGCTGCTCAGCCCGCGCAGCGCCCGGATCACGCGCGAATGGTTTCGTGCGCCGTCGAAACGCCGGCCTCGGCGAACGTCTTCATCTCCGATACCATGCGTGCCGCCGCTTCGCACAGCGGGAAGGCCAAGGCCGCGCCGCTGGCTTCCCCGAGGCGCAGGTCTAAATCGAACAACGGAACCAGGCCGAGGGATCGTAAGGCCGTTGCATGGCCCGCTTCCCGCGAACGGTGCGCTGCAATGCAATACTCGATTGCCGTCGGCGCGATCGCCCGAGCCACTAACGCCGCCGCTCCCACGATGAAACCATCCAACAGAATCGGAATGCGCGACCGGGCGGCGGCCAGCAGTACGCCGGCCAGTCCGACGATTTCGTACCCTCCGACCTCACTCGCGACGTTCTTCCAATCCGACCCGCGCACGCGCTCGACGGCCGCCTCGACCACCGCGAGTTTGCGGCGCAGCGTCTCGTCGTCGATGCCGGTTCCACGCCCCACGACGTCTTCCGGAGCCGTGTCGGTTAGCGCGCAGATGATTGCGGCTGCGCTCGTAGTGTTTCCGATTCCCATGTCGCCGAGCGCAATGATTTGCGGATCGAACTGCTCGCGAACGCGAGCGAAGACGTCCATGCCGGCGCGCAGGGCCGCGTCGACGTGTTCCGGAGGCATCGCGGCTTCGCGCGCAAAGTTTCGGGTTCCGCGCGCGATCGCGACGTCGAACAGGCGATCGTGGATCGGCAAATCGCCGGCGACGCCGAAATTGGCGACGAAGACGTCTGCTCGCGCCACCCGTGCGAACGCATTGATCGCAGCGAAGCCGCCGATGAATGCTCCGACCATCTGGACCGTCACGTCGCTGGGATACGCACTGACGCCTTCGGCGGTCACGCCGTGGTCGGCGGCACCCACCACGATTGCGCGCCGCTCGTACGGGCTCGGCGGAGGACCGCCGTGAATGGCCGCCAGCCATTCCGCAAGCTCTTCGATTCTCCCTAAGCTCCCAAGCGGTTTGGTGAGCTGACTAATCCTGTCGTGAGTGTCGCGCGCGGCGGCGCGGTCAACCGGCGGAATGGAGATGTCGTACATCGTTCAGGGTGATTAGCCGTACCGCGCCCGCTTCCATGGCAAGGCGCGTCAAACTCGCGGGTGAGAACGCGCGGCGCGCGGCGCCGTTCTTTTCGGTATCGGGGATGCCGAGAACGTCGAGGATGGCGTGCAGCGCCCCGGCATGGGTTACGACCACTACGTGTCCGTGCTCGACGACCGGAAGATCCGCCACGAATGACCCTACTCGCGCTGCGACGTCGGCGAAACTCTCACCACCCTCGGGGTGATACCGAGCTGCATCTGCGACCGTCAGCGTCCGAAGGTGCGGCCGCGCCGCCACGATTTCCGGCCACGTTAGTCCCTCCCACGTCCCGAATTCGAACTCGCGCAAGCGCGGATCGGACACCACCGTCGCACCATGCGGCGCCGCCACGATGTAAGCGGTCTCGTACGCACGCCGGAGATCGCTTGCGTAAAAGCGATCGATTCGTTCGTGCGACAAGGCGGCCGCAATCGCGTGCGCCTGATCGCGGCCAGCGGGCGAAAGCTCGATGTCGCTACGTCCCTGAAAGCGGCCGGTCGCGTTCCACGCGGTCGCGCCGTGCCGTATCAGCGTGAGCTTGACCGCTATTGCACCTTTTGAAGGAGATCGTTCATGTCGTTGGCGTGCTCTTCTTCCACGGCGAGAAGATCTTCCATCAGGCGCCGCGACGTCGGGTCTTTCTCGCCCAAGAAACGCACGATCTCGCTATACGATTCGATGGCGACTCGTTCGGCAATCAGGTCTTCCTTGATCATGTCGACGAGCGAGTTGCCTTCTTTGTACTCGCTGTGACTGCGCGACGCGAGCCCTTCGGGGTTGAAGTTGGGCGCCCCGCCGAGTTGCGTAATGCGTTCGGCAATGCGATCGGCATGGTTCTGCTCGTCGTTCGCGTGTTCGAGAAATTCGGCCGCCACCGCGTCTTTGTTGAGTCCGGTCGCCATGTAGTAGTGGCGCTTGTACCGTAGGACGCATACGATCTCGGTGGCCAGCGCTTGATTGAGAATATCGCACACCACGTTCGAATCGAGTCCGTAACTGTCGGTAATCGCGCCTTGCTCGATGTTTTCGCGCGCACGGCGACGCAGTTCTTTGACGTCGCTCAGGAACGGCTGAGTAGTATTCACGATCGATCCTTTCTGAAAATCTCAACGAAGCCCCGTCGAGCCCCGCATAACACCTCTATACCCACGCCGGTTTCCGCCACTCCCCAAATGGCCCATACGGCAGTGCCGAGGGTCTGCAGGTCGTTCCGTCGTACGTCGGGCGCGTGGCCGCCAACCGGGACGACGCACGTGCGGAAATCGTGCGATGCTGTACGCGCTTATGGCAGCGGCACCTGGTCACCGGCACGAGCGGCAACGTGAGCCTGAGGCTGGACGACGGCGACGTCCTCGTCACGCCTTCCGGCCGCTCGCTCGAAGCCCTGGGCATCGACGAGATCGTCCTCGTCGATCCAGCCGGCCGCCCGCGCGAGGACCGGCGCCCGACCAGCGAACTCGCGCTGCACTTGGCCGCATATCGCGTCCGCCCGGACGCACGCTGCGTCGTCCACACGCATCCGACGTTCTGTGTGGTTTGGTCGCGCACCGGCTGCGTTTTTCCGCAAGACACGGTCGGCGCGCGTGAAACGCTCGGACCGGTCGGATGGACCCGCTATTTTCCCCCGGGTTCGGCCGAGCTGGCCGGCTGCTGTCGCGACGAGTTCGCCCGCGGTGTCGACACGGTGCTGATGGAGCGCCATGGACTTTCGGCGATCGGCGCGAGCCTCGATGAGGCCTTCGCACTCACCGACCTCGCCGAAGAGGCGGCAAGAATCGCGTACTACGCGTCGCTTGCAGGCCATCCTCTCGATACCGGCGCCGCGTAACGGCGGGAACAAAACTTCACCCCGCGAAAAGCGGGGGCCGTAACTCGCGGAGAGGTGGCAGAGTGGTCGAATGCACTCGCTTGGAAAGCGAGCAGAGGTGATAAGCCTCTCGGGAGTTCGAATCTCCCCCTCTCCGAATCCGTCATCGTGGGCGGAGGCGCCGTTCAACCGTTGTCATCTTGAGCGGAGGCGCTATGCGCCGTAGTCGAAGGACGCCAGCGTTTCCGATATTTCTTGGCGCGTAAATCCTCGGTGCTGCAGCGACGCAACGAATTTTTCGATCGCCTCTCGCAAGGTCCGCGCGCGCGTTGGTGGCGATTGGGGCGCGGGATGCCTTCGGCAACGCGCGTTCCGCGCCGGCCGTCGACGATTAATCAGCCTTCCGACTGCAGTTCGGCATAGGCACTCGCTACCGTATTCGGTGCGACGCCGAGATGGCCGGCGAGTTGCCGCACAGGCGGCAATGCCATGTCGGGTTGCAACTCGCCACGTTCGATCGTCGCGCGGATCTGTTCGACGATTTGACGGTACGTCGGCGCCTCCAACGATTCGTCCGTCCGCTTTGCGTCAAGCACCTGATACAAACGCTAAGGTGTTGCGCCCTCGTCGAGATGGGCTAACCAAAAGTCGAAGCTCGCGCGCGCTTGGGCCTCCAGCATCGCGTCTCCGGCGACGACCTCGCGTTCGATCCGTTTAGCGAGGGTGGCGCGATTGCCATAGTTCGCGTCGAGCACGACGTCGGGAGCCTGCAATGCGGCGACGAGATCGGGGGGCAAGTCCGCGCTCGGCGGCAGCGTGCTCACGACGATTTCGGGGACGTTTTGAAACTGCCATGGATCGGCTTCAAACCGCGCGCACACACTTGCGACGCTGGCTGCATCGCGACCCCACACGAACGCGTACGCGTCGTTGTCGTGCAACTCTGCAAGGATGGCGCGCGCAGTTGCACCGTATCCAAGCACGCCGATCCGCTTGAGCGCAACCGGCTCGTCGATGAGCGACTCGATCGCCATACGTGCGCCGATTCCGTCGGTATTGGTGCCTAGAATTCGTCTTCCAAAAAAAATCGTGTTGACGGCTTCGGCGCGCTTCGCCTCGTCGGTGAGTGCGTCGCAAGCCGTCATCGCTTCTTCTTTCAGCGGGTACGTCACGTTGCAGCCCGTGTATCCGTCGGATTGCAGGCGCCGGATGGCGCGCGCTGCATGCGACGGAAGAACGCGCAGCGCTACGTAACTGCCGTCGATGTCGGAGTCTTCCAAAAACGTCCGATGAAGTTCGGGGCTGCGGCTATGCTCGACCGGGTCGCCGATAATCGCGAGCTTCACGGGACCCGGCGATTCGGCAGCATCAACCGTTCGAAGAATCGGAAAAAGCTGGTGAGAGCCAAATCTTTGGCTTCGATCGGTTCGGTGAGAATCGTATACAGACCGCACAGTTTGCCGCCAAGCACGTCGGTAAAGAGCTGATCGCCTACCACGGCAATCTCGCGGCGGCGCATTTTCAGCGCTTGGACGGCGCGCAAGAAGCCAAACGGCAACGGCTTAAGCGCGTTTGGAATGCACGCGACGTTCAACTGGGCGGCAATGCTGGTAACCCTCGCGGTGAAGTTGTTCGAGAGCATCACGATTCGGAAGCCCCGATCGTGGGCCCGCGCTACCCACTCCAGGTGCTCGCGCGCCAATTCCGTTTCCCGAAACCCCAGCAGGGTATTGTCGAGGTCGACGATCAGGCCTCGAATGCCGGCCGCCTCAAGCTCTTCGTGAGGAACGTCGTGGAGCCGCGGGGCAAAGCGGTTGGGGCCGAACATTGGCCCTGGGTTGCACCGGCTATCCCCGGTATCCTCGGATATCTCCACAGCGAAACCACCGCCGCCAAAACGGTCCCCAAGCTGTCCGCCGTTTTTCGAGCGTAACCACAGGCGACCCACAAGGAGTTGTGGAGAGTGACCCCAATATCTTGTGGTATTGCGCTCGGTATGGCACAATAGGTGACCCGGGGCTTGCTTTAGCAGCAGAATACAGCGAACAGGTGTTCGTATCGCTCTCAGCGAAGCAGTTAGGTCCCGAGCTCAGCGAGCGAGCTAGGCAAGGAGCAGCTTCGTATGAAGTTTCAGCGCACATACTCTACTCTCGAAGACCCTTACACGGGTGTCGCTTTCGAGCCGCGAACGTCCCGAATCGTCAATCCCGACGGGTCGGTGATCTTCGAGGCCAAAGACGTCATGGTGCCGGTGGCCTGGAGTCAGGTCGCGGTCGACGTCCTTGCGCAGAAATACTGTCGAAAAGCGGGCATCCCGAAAGCGGTCAAGGCCGTCGAGGAAGAGGGCGTGCCGGAATGGCTCTGGCGCTCGGTCGCCGACGAGGCGGCCCTCGAGGACGTCCCGCGCAACGATCAATTCGGACCCGAGCGCGATGCGCGCCAAGTTTTTAACCGCCTGGCCGGCTGTTGGACCTATTGGGGCTGGAAGTACGGGTACTTCGACTCCGAAAGCGACGCGCGCATCTACCACGACGAAATGTGCGCCATGCTCGCGCGCCAAATCGGCGCACCCAACTCGCCGCAATTTTTCAACACCGGGCTCCACTGGGCATACGGAATTTCCGGACCGTCGCAAGGTCACTACTTCGTCGATCCCGCGACCGCCCTGGCGCAGCCGTCACCCGACTCGTTCACTCACCCGCAGGTCAGCGCGTGCTTCATCTTAGGCATCGAAGACGACCTCACCAATGAAGGCGGCATCTTCGACGGCGTAACTCGTGAAGCGCGCATCTTTAAGGGCGGCAGCGGAAGCGGCGCGAATTTTTCAAAGATTCGCGCGGCCGGCGAAAAGCTGACCGGCGGCGGGACGT
>PLLA01000092.1 GCA_003140835.1 Candidatus Tumulicola scandinaviensis
GCGTCGCTCAAGCCCGGGCCTGCACGGGATCCGTGTCCCAGGGAGTGGCGTATGAGTCCATGTCGTCTCAGACGACCTCTCGGGCCCAAAACGAAGCTCGTGCAAGCGTTCCGGGACTCTCACCCGGGCGTTCGCTTGCCTTTCACGCCGGTACTCGTCATGGCTAAATCAGGTTCAGCGCTGGTTCTCAAAGATTGAGCGGGACTCGATCGCTCGAGGCGTGTTCACGTGAACGCGAAACCTCGCCACAACAATCACGCGTTATATCGAACGCCCCAACCGAGCATCGCGCCCGGTTAAACAGACGTACAAGGATGTTACACGCCGCATGGCACAGATCATAATTAGCCGTTACCAGCCACTAGAATCATGACACTCGACGAGGCACTGAAGCATCATTTCGGGTATGAGTCGTTTCGCCCGCTACAGCGCGAGATCGTCGAGGCTGCGCTAGCTGGAGACGACGTGCTCGCACTCCTGCCGACTGGCGGCGGGAAATCGCTCTGCTATCAATTGCCGGCACTGCTCGAACCAGGGCTTACGCTGGTCATTTCGCCACTGATCGCATTGATGAAAGATCAGGTCGACGCGCTCGAAGCCAATGGCATTCCGGCAACGTTCCTCAACAGTTCGCTCGATCCGTCGGCGGCCGCGCAGCGGCTGTCAGCGCTCGACCGTGGTGCGTACCGCCTGCTTTATGTCGCTCCGGAGCGCACCGTGATGGCGGGGTTTCTAGTCTGCTTGGCGCGGTGGAGCTTGCGCCGCATAGCGGTCGACGAAGCGCACTGCGTCAGCGAATGGGGACACGACTTTCGGCCCGAGTACCGCCAGATCGCATCGCTGCGTTCACGTTACCCCGACGTTCCGATGCTGGCGCTCACTGCGACAGCGACCGCGCGCGTGCGCGACGACATCGAGCGCTTTCTCGAGTTGCGGAAGCCGCGCCGCTTCGTTGCAAGTTTCAACCGGCCGAATCTGCGTTATGCCGTCTTCGAAAAAGCCGACGCGGTTAAACAACTGCTGTCGTGGTGTACGGCCCGTGCCAACGAAAGCGGCATCGTCTATGTGCAGAGCCGCAACTCGGCAGAAGAGCTGGCGGCGAAGCTTTCCGCGACGGGCATCTCGTCTCGCCCGTACCACGCAGGCCTCCTGCCGCAGCAGCGCGCTCGCCACCAGGAGCTATTCATTCGCGACGAGATCCTCGTCATGTGTGCGACGATTGCCTTCGGCATGGGCATCGACAAACCCAACGTGCGCTACGTCGTACACTACGATCTGCCCAAGAACGTCGAAAGCTATTACCAGGAGACTGGGCGTGCCGGCCGGGACGGCCTCGCCAGCGATTGTGCGCTCTTCTTCAGCGGAGGCGATGCGGCGAAGCAGCGCCATTTCATTCGTCAGATCGAGAATCCGCAAGAGCGCGAAAAAGCCGAGCGTCTTCTGCGACAAATGCTTGATTTCGCAACGACGACGCATTGCCGGCGGAGTTACCTACTGCGCTATTTCGGCGAGCACGAAGTTGCCGACCAGTGCGACAACTGCGATAATTGTCTGCAGCCATCGGTGCAAGTCGACGGCACGCAGGTCGCTCGAAAGCTGCTGTCTTGTATCTATCGCGTACGCGAGCACAGCGGATTTTCGAGCGGTGCGCATCATATCGTCGACGTGCTGCTCGGAAAGCGTACGGAGAAGGTCATCGCATGGGGGCACGACGGCCTATCGACCTTCGGAATCGGTGCCGAGCAGAGTAAAGGCGAATGGATGGCGCTGCTCTCCGAGCTCATGCGGACCGGCTGCATCGAACAGGGCTCCGAACATCGAACCTTGTTCGTAACCGAGGAAGGATTGCGTGCGCTCAAAGACCACCGTGCATTCGCTTTTGCCATGCCGCGCTTCGTCGCCAAGGCCGAGAAGCATCGCAGCCGCCGGCTTCCGATTCTCCCTAGCATCCATGATGATGCACTGTTCGAGACACTGCGTAGCTTGCGCAAGCGTCTCGCGGATGATCAAGGCGTTCCGCCCTATGTCGTCTTTTCCGACGCGACCTTACGCGAGCTGTGCACCCACCAACCGATCACGCTGCAGGCATTCCGGCAGATCGGTGGTGTTGGTGACGTCAAGCTCGAGCGATACGGCACTCCCTTCGTCGAAGCAATACGCTCGTTTGGCACGGCCGATGCCACAGGCTAGCGTACCGACCGGGCGGGTATTCCAGTGATTGCGGGAATCGCTGTCGTGACGCCGTGTCATCACCGCCTTTACGACCCGCGGACTCGTGGCACAGCGAGCCGAGATCCTGGAACTTACGATACAGAGGACATAGCGCGTTCACACCCAGCCTTCGCCCTCGTTCTAGGGCGTGTTAACACAAGCGCAGCCCTTCGACGATGAATACGGCGAAAGCCACGTGCAGCGGTTTCGCTAAGCCCCATAGCCGCGCTGTCTGTATGAGGCTTCTGCGGCGTGCTTGAGACGCGCTAACGAGCAAGTGACCAACTCCTCCTAACGCCCCGAAGAGCGCGCCAGGTACCCGTCGGCGCGATCCTGGCAGTCGAGCGACCCTTGCCACATTTTCATTCGGCGCGAGTTGCGACATTAGTTTCCTCTATCGACGGAATCGTACACGCCCAGCGAATGCTCGAACGACCCTGCGTCCACTGCGAGCGGCCCGGTAAAGGGCCTATTCAATAATAAAATCATGATCAGCAGAGTTCCGATCAAAAACGCCATTGCGCCAGATATCACATAGTGCAGCCAAAACACTTGCATGTAGAGAAAAAAGGTCATCCCGATAACGATCGCCGCGCCCAGGAGCAATACGAACCAGAGAATATTAGGGAGCTGCTCGTCGGCCTCGAGTGTGCGCCGGTTTCGGTCGGCAGCGACAACCGAAAAGGCGCGCAAAAACTCGACGCTGATTGGCGCAGAGGCTTCCGCTGGCGTGAGTCTGCCGAAGACGCGATAAGTCTCGGCGACGAGGTGACGCGCGTTTGGACTAGCCCCTCCAGTTTTGGCTTGAATCTGCCATTCTTGGCTGACGACCGCCTCGGTGTACTCACGCAACAAACCACGCATTTCGCGCCGTTCGTCCGGCGGCATGCCCGTAGTTTGGCGATACATCGTGGCAAGAGTCGAGGCTTCCTCGGCGGCGTTGGCGTTGGCTGCATCGTGCGCCTCCCAGACGGCAATCACGACAAAGGCCAGCAATACCGCATAGATCGTCCCCGCGGTAAGGAAGATCGGAATCAGCACTTCGTTGTGCCCTTCGCGCACGTGCCGCTTGACAAAGTGCCGCGCCGACCAAATTAGCCCCGCATAAAGCCCGGCTAGGCATATCAGACCGAGCGGGATGACCAAGAATTCCATCATCAGCACGTTTTCGCGCTGGCAGCAGCGATGACTTCCTCGTACGCAGGCTAGACTTTGCTTCGAGACGAGTCGAACGGTTTTCGATTTTTTGCGGCCTTGTGCGGGCCGGCGGCCAGTGCCGCGCTTACGTCATGGCTCGGCTGAACGTTTGCGTGGCGCACTCACTGTTGCGCGCAAGTGGCCCGGGCAGCAAACATCCCTCCGCATTTCCGAGTCGCCGCCCGTGCCGGTGTCCGGCTTATCCGTGGCCACATCGCAAAGGATCTGGGCCGTGCCGCTGGCCTGACCCGCCCGTTGCGACATGCAAGACGCCACCCGGCACTCGGCAGTCTCCAGAGGCACGCGCTGCCCAACGAGCGGCATTTGCGCGTGCCCGTCGACTCAACATCAATCATCCGGTTTTTCCAGGCTACAATGCCCCGATTCAACCAGCATCCTCCGAGGCGATCTGCCTTGGCCTGACCGTGCCTAGCCGACGGAGAGTCTTCTGATGGATGGCGCAGCTATCGCTTGAGAACTAGAGCTGCGCTTTCTCCAGTTGCGAGGACGACTCGCGATCCGCGGTGCGATCGCTATGCGGTCCATCGACTCTGATTGGACGAACGAGCGTCATTTTTTGCTAGACTAGCGACGAGCACCCCACCCTAGCGGAGGTACGTAGGTAGAATGGCAAAGACTCCATCGAAATCGGGAAAAGCGAAAACTTCGCCAGCCATGAAGAAGGTGGCGCGAGACACACGCAAGGGCAGTAGCGACGCCGGTCTTGCGCTCGAAGAGCGCGGGCGGATCAAGCAGTTGGAGAAGCAAAATGCAGCGCTTCAGCGTGAACTCGATCGAATAAAGAAAGCTAACAGCGCAGCCCCAAAGCGGAAGGCGCCTAAGAAATAGCGGAGCTGGGCGGTGCGGTCAATGCCAATCCGACCGAAGAGCTGTGATCGTCGTCAATCGTTGGCACCGTGGGATTCGATCGCCGCTTCTCTCACCGCGAAACGTCGGCCGCTGGGGTGCCACCGGCCTAACATGCGATAACTACAGCTTCTCGATACCCATAAATGTCGTCGACAGCGGCTGAACGGCGTCGACTGTAACAACGAATCAAGCCGCTAGAGCATATGATGGGTTGCGATTCGATTCGGCAGCCAAATGCTTGCAGCAGTTGAGGTCAAGCTCGCGGCCCGAAAGGCGCTCAGCGGTTCGTTCCAGATTCAGCGACAGAGCCTATGCTCGGCGCGGTGGATGCCTTCGAGTGCAGCAAGCTGGCGGCCCAAGCCAAGCCAGCCCTGATCTCGGTCGGTGTCGGCGGACAACCGCGAACGATCACCTCGGCGCGAAGCTCGATCCCGGCACCGTTGCCGGCACAGGCCGAACCGCTCCACGGTCCCTCTCCGGTGGCGCAGTCGCCGATTCCGACGACAATCCTCGGCTGCGGTACGGCTTCCAATGTCGCTTCTGCTGCCTCGCGCATGGCTTGTGTCATCGGACCAGTAACCGTGATGACGTCAGCGTGGCGAGGTGATGCGACGATGTCCCAGCCCTCCTGGGTAATGTCGTAGTACGCGTTACTCAGGGCATTCACTTCGTGCTCGCATCCGTTACAACTTCCGCAAACGAGGTGACGAATACCCAGCGATTTTCGGAAGCTCATCACCGATCCGCGCAAGCGTAGCAGAGGTTAAAGCTCTTATTGACCAGGGGGAAGTCCGGGACGATATTTCCTTCCATCGCGCGGACGACGAGCGGCCAGTTTCGATACGACGCCGAGATGATGTGCAGACGCTCGACGGTCCCGTCGCGCCCGACACGTAATGCGACGAGCTCAGCGCCGCGCGGCCCCTCGATGACCGTCATGACCGATCCAGCGGCAGGCGACACGGGCTGTACGGTCGGCAAAGCCGCGTCGCCGAGAGCGGCTAACGCTTCGCGGAGCAAGCGAAACGATTCCGTCAGCTCGGCACTCTTAACCTGACAACGTGCAAACGCATCACCGCTCGAGGCACGCGCTACGCGAATGGGCAGGCTGCAATACGCGCCGTAGGGAGCAAAGGTGCGAACGTCGACGGTGCCGTGCGACGCGCGATGCGCTGGACCGGTGGCGCCGAATGCACGCGAGGTGTCGTGCGAGACGACTCCCGCGCCGTGCCATCGCGACACCAGCGACGCGTTACCAAACACGTCGCGCACGTATCGTTCGGTCCGCTCCTCGAGAGCGGCTACGCCAGCACGAATCGCGAGCCGCGCCGTAAGCGTTGCAGGACTCACTCCGCCTGGGATGATCGCGTCGAACAGCAGCCGATGCCCGCTGGCGATCTGATTCAAGCGCATGGCTTCCTCTTTGAGAGCCATACCGCGCGCGAAGCCCACTGCCCAACCTGCACCCGAAGAGCTCGCGGCAAGATCGCCGACGTGGTTGTAGATCCGCTCCAGCTCTGCGAAGACAAGCCGCGCGAGATCGATCGGTTCGCTCACCTCGACGCCCGATAAGATTTCGAGCGCCCGAGCGTACGCGAACGAACGGGCTGCGCTACAACTCCCGCAGATGCGCGCAACAAAGGGCGCGTTAGCGAGTGTCGACCGCCCCTCGAGCGCACGCTCGACGCCCCGGTGGGCGTAGCCCAACTGTGCGTCGAGGTGCACGACGGTTTCCCCGCCCGAACTAAACGTGAAACGTCCCGGTTCGATGACTCCCGCGTGAACCGGACCCACAACGAAGTGCATCAGACCTTCACCGTATGCCACCATGGCCTCTGGCATGACGCCCCGTTCCGCCCATAGTGGCCTTGCGTCTGGAAGTTCCTCGAAGCAGACGCCGCGGTCTTGCGCCATCTCACGTTCATCCCACGAGAAAACCGGCCAAATCCCCGAGACAGCCGACGCGTCGAGCGACTCACCGAGGCGATGCGTGAGCACAAACGGCCCGCCCTCCTCGCGCAAGAACAGGTAGTGGAGGGAGTCAGCGTCGGCATAGGCTCCTAGCGGAACGCCCGGTCCGGCTGCCTCCGCGAGGACCCGCTCCCTGAAGCTTTCCCCTGCGGTCAATACCTGGATGCTCGTCGTCATCGCGTGCCTCCAATCGTCGCCGCAGCGGCCTGCAGAACAGCACCGGCGGCGGACCACGGAAGCGCCGCAAGCACGAGCGAGCAGGTCAGCGCAAAGGCAGCGGTCACGGCCGCGAGCCGCGCGTGCGGCCGCGCAGAACTCACGGGCGCGTGAGTGGAACGGCTTGGTGCTACCCCCGCCTCGATCTCGATCGCCACGCGAGCAATCGCCGCAAAGGCCAGCACGAGCCCGACAATACCGATTGCGAGCGGAGCCCACTTATGCGCCGCGACACCGGCAGCTACAACGAGCAGTTCGCTCACGAACAGCCCAAACGGCGGCATTCCCGACAACGCAGCCAGCGATCCCAACAGAATCCGACCCGACGCGCTGCTCCACAACCCGCGCAGATGTCGCATCTCCGTCGCGCCGCGCTCGCGCTGCACGATACCGGCGCAGAAGAACGCTGACGACTTCGCGAACGCGTGCACGACTACGTGGAACAAGGCTGCAAACCAGCCGAGAGGCCCGCCAAAACCGAGCGCAATCGCAACGATGCCTGCGTGTTCGACTGTCGAGTACGCGAGGAGTCGCTTGAGATCCGTCTGCGTCAACATCAGTACCCCCGCCACGATGATGGAGAGGGCGCCGAACCACACGAGCAGGCTTGAGGCGAACGCGCCGATGCCTAAGTCCCATGCGACGCCGAGCACGCGCATGATCGCATACAGCGCGCACGACACGAGCACCCCGGACAGAAGCGCGCTGATGGGTGCCGGCGCCTTCGAGTGCGCATCGGGCAGCCATGCGTGCATCGGCGCAAGCCCGGCTTTTGTTCCGAAACCGACGATCATCAGCGCCACGGCCAGCCGGGCAAGCGCCGTCGAACCGGCTTGCCCATGCGCAGCGATCGCGGACCAAGACAGTGCAGCCGTTGGAGCGACGCCGTCAGCGATCGAGACGTGGGCCAGTACGACAATCCCGAGTAAGGCAAAGGCAATGCCCACGCTGCAAAGCACGAGATATTTCCACGCCGCCTCGAGTGCGGCCGGCTCACCGCTGTAGCCGACGAGAAAGGCCGTCGCGAGCGTCGTGAGCGAAATGCCGAGCCACAGTATCGCGAAGTTGCCGGCCAAAACGACGAGGAGCATCGCGCTCCAGAACGCGCCGAGCAGAATGAAGTACACCGGTTTGCTCGACCAAATCGCATAACCGCTCGTCCAATCATCGGCGAGGATCCCGGCCGAAAAAAGTGTTGCTAGCAAGCCCAAGAGCGATACGAGCGTCACGAAGACGAGTGACAGTCCGTCGAGTGAGCCGGCGGCAGCGAACGGTAGCAGTGCGGCGACGAACGCGAGGATAAGACGAACGGCCCGCCGAGCCGCGCGTTGCGGTACGAGTCGGACACAGAGTGCAAAGGCCAACGGCGCGGTGATGCAGATGGCAATCACCCGCGTAAACTCCGCAGCGCGTCAACGTCGAGGAGGGCGTTGTGTGCAAAGAACGCGCGCACGAGCGCAAGTCCGATAAACGTCGCCACGAGCGCGTCGAACGTCGCTCCGAGTTCGATCGACTCCGGGAGCGTCGGAGCGAGAAGTGCACCGGCCAGCGTCACGCCCGTGCCGAGCACCAACAACCCGATCACGTGCGAGAGGAGGTTGCGATGCACGATTAGGATTCCGACGCCGCACAGCACGATGTAGACCATAACGCTCTGCAGCGTGCCGTTGCCCAGCCCAGGAACTACCGCACCATGAGCCACTAGCGCAAAGGCGACGACGACCAGAAGTCGCACCGGTGCCGCTAGGGAGGGACGCAAATTGCCGGCTTTCGGATTCGCACGCACGAATGCGAGGATGCCGAGCGGGGCGACCACGACCTTCAGAAGTGTCGACACGACAAACAGCGCAAGCGAAAGCGGAGAGCCCAAGGCCGCCGGGGCGATGAAGACGGCGACGGTTACCGCCAAGACGGCGTAACCGATGAGCATTTGGGTCGTACGCGTGCTCAGCAGGAGGACGGCACCTGCAATTATCAACGTCGCATCGACCACTAGAGCGTCGCTCCAAGAAGGCGCAAAGCGATGCTTGCAGCCGCCAAGACGAAAGCGCTCGCAAGCAGTTGCGGAACCTCAAACAGCCGCACTTTTGCAAACAGTGTCTCAACCACCGTGACCAACGCGGCAAACACTATCACCCATGCCGCTAGTGTCCATGCCGTGCCGCCCGGAAGCAGCAGCCCGGCAAGCAACAGAAAACTGAGCTGCCTCACGTAGGACGCCGCTTGAACGAGCGCCAGTTGCCAACCGGAGAACTCGAGTGACAGTCCTTCGTGGATCATTGTCAGTTCGTAGTGCGTTTCCTGATTGTCGATCGGCACGCGGGCCGTTTCGGCGAGGAGCACGAGAAAGAACGCGCCAATGGCGAGCAGCCCGGCGAGTCCAAACGGCAGGTGCAGGAGCGCGGACAGTTGCGTTCCTCGCCCCAGCGCAGCGGCCCCGAGCAGCGCGACCAGCAGTGTCGGCTCAACGAGGGCCGCGATGGTCTGCTCGCGGCTGGCCGCCATTCCGGCGAACGCGCTGCGCGAGTCGAGCGCCGCGAGTCCGAGTGCGAAGCGCGAGAGCGCGAGCAAGAAGATCAGCGAAACGATTTCGCCGAGCGACGGAATGCCCGGCACCGCAAGTGGGAGCGCCGCGGCTAGTGTCAGCGCGACGCCGAGCGCGATCCCCGGCGCAACGATCGCAATAGGGCTGACGCCATCCGGTAATATTGACTCCTTGCGCCAGAGTTTGGCAAGGTCACGGTACGGTTGCACCGCAGACGGTCCGGGCCGGCCTTGCAAGCGCGCGCGCATCACTTTCATCGCACCTTGTACCAGGGGCGCAAATGCGGCGATAACGAGCAGTTGCAACAACGAAAGGGCGATCATCGGCGGGCCAGCACCACGACAATCCCGACCGCGGCAACGGCGTACGCGAGATACAACCGCAAACTGCCGCTCTGCAGCGCACGCGAGCGTCGCGCGGCGTGGAGTGCGAGCGCGCCGACCCGTCGCGCAGCTTCGTCGATCAGGTCGCGGCTCTCGATTTGATAGACAATGCGCGCGGGAAACCAGGACGATGGGCCAGTTTCGACGAGACGGCGGTGTTCCGGCCGTAGCACGAACGCGAAGATCAGCCGTAGCGGCTTGGAGAAAGCGGTCGCAGTGTACTGCGCGGAGGGCGTTACTGGGGACCCGCACGTCCACGTCGGGACACGGCGCAGACCGCGGTGGGCGACGAGTGCGAGGCACGCCAACATGCCAGCCGCAGGTAAGACGACTAACGCGATGGGCAGGATCGGAAGTGCCGCGAGCGGCGCGACCGCGGTTCCAAGGGAGAGTGGCGCGCCGAGCGTTGCCGCCGAGATGCGGACGAGTGGAACCACGGCAAGAGCCGGAATCAAGCCGAGGAGTGCGCAAGCGCTGGCAAGCAAAACCTGCGCGAGCGTCGTGCCGTCAAAGCGCTCTTGCTCATGCTCGCTGGCGTGCGACTGTTTTGGTCGCCGTGAACGGCCTAGAAACGCGACTCCGAAGACTTTCACAAAACAAGCGGCTGCAAGCCCGCCTGTCAGGGCGAGGCCCGCCGTCGCGCCGAGCAGCACGATACGCGTGGCCGGGTCCGCAAGCCTGAACCCGCCGATGAGACTCTGGAACGTCAGCCACTCCGACGCGAAACCATTGAACGGCGGCAAGGCGACGATGGCAGCACAGCCAACGAGAAACAGCGGTGCCGTCCATGGTAGGCGGCCCCAGAGCCCGCCGAGCTTCTCCAAATCGACGGTCCCCTGCGTCTTCGCCACGATGCCGGCGCCCATGAAAAGCAGCGCTTTGAAGAGCCCGTGATTGACGGCATGAAAGAGTGCCGCAATAAGCGCGAGTGTTGCGAGGGTGATGGCGCCTGACGAACGCGCGAGCAGCGCAACGCCGATGCCGATCGTGATGATCCCGACATTTTCGACGGAGTGATACGCGAGTAGCCGCTTGAGGTCGTGGTCGACGAGTGCGTAAAGCACGCCGCCAATCGCGCTGACCGTCCCAATTACGACAAGGGCGATGCTCCATGCAGTTGGCGCAGGCGCCGCGAGTTCGAACGCAACGATGCACAGGCCGTAAAGCGCGACCTTCAGCATCGCGCCGGAAAGGAGTGCTGAAGCGCCGGGCGGCGCAACTGGATGTGCACGCGGCAACCAAAAGTGCAGCGGCAGCAGACCGGCCTTCGACCCAAACCCGATCAGCGCGAGAACCAAAGCCGCCATTCGGATTCCGACTGGGAGCGCGGCGGCGGATCTCGCGATATCGGAAAACGCCGGGCCAGCGGCCTGACTCGCGAGTAACAGCAACGCGACCAAGATGAAGAGCGCCCCACCCTGCCCGACGACGAGATACACGAACGTGGCGCGTCGCACACTCCTGCGACCGTGATCCGCGGCAACCAGGAACGCGGAGACCAGGGCCATCAACTCCCACGCCAGCACGAATGCAGCGACGCTGCGAGCCACGAGCACGAACAGCATCGCCGCGACGAAGCCGGAAATGAGCGCCGCATCGACGGGGCGGTCGCCGCGCAGGCACCAGGCCCCGACCGCGACGCCGAGCATCGCGAGGAGTCCAAGAAACGGCGCAGCCAGTGGCGTTACCCCGACGTCGAGTGCCAATGCGGGTATCGCGGCGGGGATGCTAACGAGGGTGGCTGGTCCATGCGTAGCAGCAACGAACGCGAGCCACGCACCCAGCAATGAGACGCCCCACGTCGCGCCGACGCCAAACAAGCGAAGGGTCACGCAGCCTTTGAATCGCGCATGCGCTTGCGGGCGAGGTCTTCAAGGTCGGAAAAACCAGCTCCGGCCACTGCAAGCAACCCAACGAACTCTGTAGTGACGCCCCCGAAACGAAGCATCGGCGACGCTTCATTGCTCATGTCTTCACTCACCATTGTTTTGCAGCGAGAGTGCCGGCCATTCTAAGGACGCCCAGCGATCAGGAGCCGGGTTGCGCGCCCCCTAACGCGATGCCTCCAGCATCACTTGATGGCTTCTGAGTTGCCGCTCGTAGATGTCTCGCGCGATATCTAGCATTTGCCAGATCGCTGCGTCCGACACCGTGTACTTGACCGAGGTGTCCTCGCGGCGGCCGGAGACCAACTCCTTGCTTCGCAGGGCAGCCAAGTGCTGAGACACGGTCGACTGCTCGGCGGCGAGGTACTGCTGCAGCTCGCCAACGGTTAGCTCGCCATTCACGAAGTGCGTCCAGAATCCGGATGCGCATCGGGTGGGAGAGCGACTTGAAGAGTTCGGCCTTGAAATGTCGCACCATCGCGAGTAGTATATTAGCATACCGCAATATAACATTCAACCATACCTACTCCAACGGTTCGCGCGCTCTGAGGCGCGCGACCGGCGCTTAACGGAGGAGGCTGTTCCATGCAAACCACGCCAGACGCGGTGCTGCTTCGGGACCCCACATACTACGTGCTTCGGCAAGATGCCGTGCAGCTGGAAGCCGTTCAGGGCAGCGAGTATGTCGGCAAGCCGGTCGTAATTCTCGAGGCGCGCGACGCGGATACTAACGAGATCGTCGCGACCGGGGTCGGAGACGACGAGGCGAAAGCCTCTGTTGATCTTCGCGAACAACTCCGTCATACGATCGATGTCTGACATCGCTCAAAGTCAGCTTGGTTGCCGTACAGTGGCAGGCGCGGTCTTGAGTGCCTCCTTGCCACTTAAGATACCGTTCATTCACGCTCGCCATCTGATCGAAGAGCACATCGCCAAGAGTCCGTGGCCTGGCCTCATGCGGTTTTCCATACATCGCGAAACCGCGTATATCAACAGAATGTTGCTCGTCTGCTTTGGATCTCAGGCGCACTCTGCTGGCAGCGAGTGTCAGTGGTTTCTCCACTGGGAGCCCTGCCGCGACGATCATCCATGGTTCGACGGCACATTGCGACTCGCGGAGATCTCCCCAAAAGAGGCACTCCTCAGCATCGCGGGTCAAAGTACGCGCAATGCCGCTCGATGGAGGTGTCGCTCGCTCATTTCGTCGCGGTGTCCACGGCAAGACATGTCCTTCGACACATCTGTCTTGCGATTGGAAACAAAGCCAACATTGCATCACAAAAGAATCAGTGATCAGTGACAATAGAAACGGGAGTTCCTCGGAGTGACGGAATCATCCATACGTTTGCGGATGACTGTCAGTCCGCATCGCAACCGCGCGATGTCATGTATGATCTGCGCACGCACCAGATCTTAGAGATCTTGCCGCATCGCTTTCCGTTTTTGCTTGTCGATCGCATTGTGGAGCTGCATCCTCTTGAACGTATACTTGGCTACAAGAACGTCAGTTTTAACGAACCGGTACTTCGCGGGCATTTCCCAGATAATCCCGAATTCCCCAACATATACATCATCGAGGCACTGGCCCAACTGGCCGGCTGCATCGTGTTAGAACCCGGTCAGTTCTGGAAGAATCCGCCGTACCTCACCGGGATTGACAAGGCTAGGTTTCTGCGTCCGGTTGTTCCGGGCGACCGCCTCATGATGGATGTGCGAATGGGAGGCCATCGCCGCAACATCTTTTGGATGTCCGGAGTCGCGATCGTCGACGATGAAATCGCATGCACGGCAGACTTGAAGTTTGTGGTCACACCTGGGCAAGATGCACGCCTCGCTCCCGAGTCCGAACTTCTGGATCAAGACCTTGTGCAACGCTGAAGCCAAAAAATAACGAACACTTCGAAGGCGATACCTCAACCGCAAAGTACACGAGGCTGATAATGAATACGCTAACAGACAACGGTCAGAGTAAATACCGCAAATGGGTCGAAGACGTTTACGCGGCTGTACATGACCGGATAGGCCCGGCAGCCGGAGAGCATCAAGGCGGCGGCCACTACGAGAACGTCCGATTCGGCCACGGCATGGCATACGGCAAGGCCGGGGATGAAGGCTACATCCAGTTTCTCGTTACTCTCACGGGCAAAAGCCTTTGGCGTGGAGCACATCGCGAGACGAGCTATCGCTGGAAAGAAGAGTTGGACGTTACCAAGGTCGGTCGCGAGCTAGTTGACCTTTACGCGGACCTCAGCCGATACAAATACGCGAGGGCGCTCTACTAAGTACGCCCATTTTACACTTGTCGCCAAAAGTAGTAAGATTTGGCTCCCTGAGCCCGCGGGGCGGGTGTCCCGCAAACCCAGGGCATAGCAACTAAGGGACTGCGCTAAGGCCGGTCCCTTTTTTCTTGAACCATCAAGCGTTGTGAGACTAACGGAACGTAACAGGTGTTCGGACCATTGGCGACCGACGCCGACATAACGGAATGGAAGCGCCTGAGCGGAGCTTAGACGAGTCTTGCTACGCTTGTGATAAGCCCGCGGCAAGAAGAACCTGCTGCTTTAAGTCAGCGAGGTTAGCGTCAAAGGCATGAGCGTCGGCGGTATAGGCCAACTTCAAGGATTGGTTTGTATTTAACACGAGCGGGAACGGATTGACGCCATTAACGAACGCACAACAAACGAATTGGGCCGCGTTCTCGTCAGCAGTTGAAGTCGGCGGCTCTCCGGGAGGCACCTTCGCAGGTGCCATCCAGTTCTTAAAAAACTCGAACCCAGCCATTCCGCCCTACCCTCAGCATTTGATTACTACACCGCAGCAGTTCACGTATATTCCTAACAGCAATGGTACAGGAACCGAGTTTTCGATAACTGCGCGGCGACAACTATCCTGACCGCCCGGCGACAACATCCTGGCCGCTCCGGAGCGGGTAGCAGTATAGGTTGCGGCTTTCGGGTAGACGGGTAAGCACGTCCTGCTCTTCCTCATGCCGACTATGGAATGCGAACGGGCGCGGAAGACGAGCGCGAAAAATGCAGTTCCTTATCCGGATAACGGTAGTGCGTGAATGTAGGCAGCCATCAGCAGCATTATCGGCAGCATGAGATGAGTTGCCTCGGTGCCGAGTTGACTGACCGTCTCATGGCTGCACCCCCTTACGCGGCATACCTAGTTTGGGAGCGCAATCTTTGTTAGTGCCGGTTGTAACGCGCCTGCTCGACAACTTCGTCAACAGCGGAAATGACCACGGATGGATAAAACAATTGAATCGCATGCGGCGAATTCGCAACAACGAAATGCGCGCCTACGGTCGATAGTCTGGCAACGCGTTCTTCGGCCTCGTCCTTGGCGACCCACCCCGCGCGCTGCGCAGCCACCGATATCGGACCATCGTCGTCGATGTCGCCGTTTTCTGAATCCGTGAGTACGATAAGCGGAAGATTGCCGTACGGACGCTCCGCAGCGCGAACCTCCGCCGCGCTTGTATCGGAAGCCTCGAGTTCTAGCGCCTCGTCTTTCCAAAACGAAGCTTGGTCCAAGTGCTCTCCCCGCACTTCTGCAAGGGCGCACGCTGCGCGTGAAATCTTCGGACAGCCGGCTGCGCGTTGACCCTGACGATACGTGGCAAGGCCACCGGGAAAGAACGCGCACGTTCCTCGTGACACATTGACCGCGCAGTTGTCGTACTGCTCGTACCAATCACGCACTTGCGGGTCGAAGAAGTGAGGCGGCTTTTTCATGACGGTTGTGGCGATTTTCAAATAGTCGTCGAGGGTGTTAAATTCTGAATCTGGATCGATCTCGACAAGGCCGACGACGTCGTCCGGGAAACGGTACTGATAAAGGCGCGTATACAGGCCGCCGCTTGACCATCCGACGAGCACGTAGGGCGGTGCAATTCCGGCTCTTCGCAGAAGCGTGTGCAAATCGCGGACGATCGCTGCCGCGTCGCGCGGAGGACCAGCGGGATCGCTGAACCCCAAACCGGCTCGATCGTATGAGCAGACCCTGGTGGTTCGTGAAATGGCCGGTTGCACTAAACGCCAGGCGCTCGAATCCGCGAGGAGCCCCGCCTCGAGGATCACCGTCGGCGAACCTCTTCCCGTGCAAGCAATGTTCAGCCGGCGTCCACCGATGTCGATTAGTCGCTGAGGATGAAGGTATAAATTGACGTTGTACGGCGGCGGTTCGTGCGGTGCCGTTGCAGCGATTTGTGCGACGATGACCGTGCTAATCACGGCAGCACGAAACAAGCATGTGAATGCTTTCACGCGGGTTCCTTTCAAAACGGAGTTTAGTTTGAGCTATTCGCCCTGCGTCTAATGACCTGATGGATAACGGCGCCGATGCACATTACAGGAACGACAGCTAAAAGCTGAAGCCAGGTCGACAATGGCGCTTGAGAACCAGGATTGCCTGCGACGGCCGGAATGGCGAAACACAGAACGAGAAATACCGATGCCCAAAAAGTCACGCGCAAGCCGTTGGTACGAACTAGCCATGAAAGAATTGCGCCGAAAACCAAGGCGTCTGCGTAGTTGATGCAAAACCACACGTAGCCTGGAATGTGGTGAAAGCCGGACAAAGTCTGGAAGACCGCCTCGATCACTGTAATCACAACGAGCATCGTAAATAGTACGGCGAGCGCGATGAGCGCGACACCAATCTGACGAAAAACCGACCCATTCGATCTAGAGTATGAGAGCAGCGGTGGTATTGAAAGCAGCGTTTGCGCCCAATACCAGCGGTTTGCCGCCTTGGCGCCGCTCAAATATCTGATGCGAACATATTCCTCGTGCAGGTCGCCAGCCACGATCTCGTAGTCGCTTGAAGGTGCGGCTGCAGCGACGAGCGCTTCGGCAAGGACGGGAGGCCTCACACCGCTACGTTCCAGAGCGACAAACCCGCCTGAAGCCTCTGGAGCGTCTTTTGCGCGGTTTTGAGTGCCGAGACGCCATCTGCCTCAATCTTGAAGTGCCGTTTAGCCTTGCCGCCGCGCTCTGCCGTCGGCTTGCCGATCCAAGACGACACCAGTCCTTTTCGTTCGAGACGCTCGAGCGTCGCATGGACCGCGCCAATCGCGGGAGAACGATCCGTTACGCGCTCAATTTCAGCACGAACCATCGCCCCGTATGCGCCGTCTCCCAACCGGAGTACGGTTAGCAGAACGACGTGCTCGAACTCACCGAGGTACTCGCCCTTGGCCATAATATCCACATAATAGACAATATAGGGTCATCCGTCAAGGTATGAGGGTGGTTACGCCCTCGCGCTCCATGCTAGCGTAGTGCGGTACGCTACTTGCTCGATTTCACGGTCACTCGCGGATCCCATTTTTCGGGAGTCGTCTCTGTTTCTGCTCAGCGTTCCGTCGCCGATAGCTCTCGGTATTCATCTCGAGGATGGTCGCGTGATGAACGAGGCGATCGATGGCGGCTAACGTCATGGCCGGGTCGACGAAGACATCGCCCCATTGCGAGAACGGCGTATTCGCCGTGATGGCGATGCTCTTGCGCTCGTAGCGCTCGGCGATGAGCTCGAAGAGCACCGAGGTTTCCGCTTGATCGCGGCGCACGTAACTGAGGTCGTCGAGGACCAGCAAGTCGAAGCAATCGAGCTTGGTCAGCTCCTGCGGCATGCGCAGATCCCGCCGCGCAGCTTGCAATCGTTGTACCAGATCGCTGCAGCGCATGAACAGTACGCGCTTGCCGGCGTCGATGAGCGCATGGCCGATGCCGCTGAGGAGATGCGACTTACCACTGCCGGGCGGCCCGAACGCGAGCAAATTAGTGCCGCGATCGAGCCATTCGTGCCCTTCGGTCAACGCCATGATGCGAGCGCGCGAAACCGTTGGAACGGCGGAGAAATCGAAGCTGGATAGCCGTTTATCTGGGCTTAGGCCCGACGCAGCGCGATGCCGCTCGAACCGCCGAACTTCGCGTTCGGCCATTTCCTGTTCGAAGAGTCGCTCCAGTAGCTGCCTTGCGGCCCAGCCTTCGCGATCAGATTGGTCGCACAAATCGCCGGCAAGCCGTTTGATCGACGGCAAACGCACTGAGAGGGTGCGCGTCAGATTGTATTTAGCAAGAATGGCTAGTGAGATCACGGTAAGACGAGGGCCACCGGAACGACCCCAGACTGACCTAACAACGGCGATTGATTTTCGTCAGTTCATCGGCGCCTTGTTGAATGCAGCCCGCAAGCCTCTTTCTGTGCTGACGAAGGCGTCCGGCCTGAGCCTCTCGCGCCTCTACGCCGTCGTTTCTGCCGAGAACGTGAACCAGACGATCAGCGTAAGAAACGCGACATCGATCCTATGCGCCACGCGCGTTGAGGGCCTCATCGTCGATATTGACCAGTTTCTCTCTTGGTGGAAGCGGCTGAGGGCTTTCCTACCGCCACCAAAATCGTTGGCCGATTACATCCTGGAAGACTGCCAGCGCGAGCTCGACCGCCAAGGGATGGGCGAGAGTCGTGCTAAGCGAGATGCGTATCGTGCCGGCATCGAAGAAAGTCTTCGTGTATTTCAACTGGCGGAATCGGATGAGGAACTTGCGGAGAGGCTAGCCGATCACGAGCGCATGTCACTGCGCGCTGCTCTGTACGCCGCTAAGGGACGTCAGGCCGACTGGCGATAATGGGGACATCCAAGCGACGCGCGAAAGGCGAGGGGTCGATCCTGCAGCGGCCGGACGGAACCTGGCAATACTCGATCGATCTCGGCAAAGATGCGTCCGGTCGTCGGCAGCGCAAGTATCTATATGCGCCGAAACGAGCAGCGCTGCTTCGGAAAGTCGAGGACGAAAGAGCCAAGGGCGGTGGCACCATTCAACCGCGCGCAAGGGGCACCGTCGGCGAGTGGGTAGAGCGCTGGCTTCGTAATGATGTCAAACCGAATCGCGCGAGCAACACGTACGCCCAATATGAGACGATGTGGCGGGTCCACGCAGCACCGATCCTCGGGAGCCTTTCCCTGGAAAAGCTAGACGTTAACGACGTCGATCGTCTGTATACAGCTTTGCGCGAGAACGGCGCCGGCAGCTCGGTAATTCAGCGCGTTGGCGTCGTGGTGGGACGTGCGATCGAAGTGCTAGTCCGTCGACGACAATACCACAAGCCTAATCCCNNTCCCTTCCGCGTCGTCGACAAACCGCGGCACCGTCACAAGGAAGCACAGGAAGGACGGATTTAGGCGCCCCGACTCAAGCTCTTGGTAGTGGCGCACCGAGACTGCGGCCGTGAATGCTACGTCCTCCTGGGTCATTGCAGCGGACGTCCGCGCATGGCGCACTGCCTGAGCCAGACGCTTGAGAGCCTTCGCGTCATCGGCGCTCTTCACTCAAATGATACTGCCGGAGGTACGCTCGATAGACCACGAAGGATGCTGCGCCTAGGGTGAGCAAAAACATCGCGTAGTGGGAATGGCCGGAGCGCCCGATTCGGCTGCAGGCACATCTCCCAAGCGGCTGGACAGGAGGCGCGAAAATGCCGCCGGGGCCTCGTTATCTCTCGGCAATTGTTGCCCTGGCGATGGCTCTCTTGGGCGCTGCTCATCGTCACGCGCACCAGCCTCCGCCCGCGCAGAGCTATTCCGGGGTATCGCCGACCAACGTATGGCTGGCGGTGTGGATTGGCGGCTGGCTCTTGGCTGTTGTCGTTGCCTACGGCCGAGGACTTCGGCGCGCATGGAACTACGCGGCATTCGGTTGGATCTTTGGCCCGTTCGCGCTCCCGATGGCTGCCCTAGTGAAGGCGCAGCCACAATCCTGGACTTCGGCGAGGTCAGCAACAGATTCAATCAGCGCCAACTGGCTAGCGGGTTTTGATCAGGGTGATCTTCCTCCCATCAAACCCGTCGGGGTTATACCCGTTGACGGAGAATCGTTCTTTTACGAGCGGGCCGCGCAGTACGGGCAAACCTACCAGCAGCGGGTTTCGAGTGGCGCCAGCCCAGCTTTGTACGTCCCGCTTGGACTCGGCTTTCGTGGACGAGTGGGCGGCTATCGGGGAGCCTCACAGAACGTGAACACATTCACGTGGGGCCCTATGGGAATCGTTTACCTCTCAAACCTGCGCATCGTCTTCAAGGTAACCGGCTCACCCGACATCGCCGTCGCCGCGTACAACAAAGTACTCTCGTTTGAAGCGTATCGGGACGGCCTTGGCTTGCAAGTGGAGGGCGTCGGAACCATGCGCTTCCAGACAGACGACGCTACTCTCGGGGCCCTCTTCCAGAGGATGGTCGATCGCCGAAGTCGAGGTGCGTCAGCGGCCATACGCGACCAGGAGAGTTAGACTAAGCCCAGGCAGGTCGGAGCGGTGTTGTCGTTTACGGAACGGGCATCGCATAATTACCGAGTGGTAAAACATCTAAATGTCATCCGGCTCGACGGGAAGCGAGCGAGCACTAGAGGCAAGCCGGGATGGCAGAAATCGTGCACGCTTCGTGCGTGTCGCTTCTCTGCTGTCTCAACGTCGATCGTAGCACGTTTCGACCGGCACGCTACGGTGTCTATGCTCAAAGCGTGTACAGGCGCGGCTGTCAGTGATTGTGTCTAAAAATCGGGTGTGGTTAGTGAGCTGATCCGTGCTGGAGCACGATCGAGGAATGACATCCCATGTTGAGCGAAAAGGCCCGCAAGCAACTACGCTGCCGAGCGATGAAGCCTTCCGGCGGCCAATGCCGCGCGTACGTCGTCCGTGGCCTCAACGTTTGCGTCGCGCACTCGCCGCTGCGGTCTAGCGGACCCGGCGGCAAACACCCGTGCGCTTTTCCAAGCCGTCGCCCTTGTACGTGTCCGGCATATCGGTGGCCGCATCGCAAAGGATCTGGACCGTGCCGCTGGCCTGACCCACCGGTGGCGATTTGCGCCACGCCACCCCGCACTCGGCAGTCACCAGAGGCACGCGCTGCCCAACGAGCGGCATTTGCGCGTGCCCGTCGACTCAACACCAACCAACCGGCTTTTCCGGGCTACAACGCCCCGATTCAGCCAGCATCATCCGGGGCGATCTGCATCGGCATGACTGCTCCCGGCAGACGGAGGGTGCTTTGAATTGTCCCGGCTCGAGCGTAACGCCTTCAGGAGGCTCCATGAGTGACGAAGCAGGTCCTGAGTTCGTGCCAGGCGTCCTCGAGGACCACTCGCTCGTCATCATACTCGCAGTCTTCGAGCGCAACAACGGTTCTCGGCCCTGCACATCGTGCGGACGACCGCCGAGCAAGCTACATCGTCTCGGATGCCCGGACTCCACAAGAGCGCGCGGACCGTGGGCACCGTGGTGTGACTGGGACGCACCCAGCCCACGATAACGCTTATTCTCGAGACCTAGAAACCGAACCGAACTAAGGGTCTCAGGGCTCATAAGCGATGCCCTTACTGTTTGATCTATCTCGACCAGATGCGTGTGATGCTTTCGGCGTTTGGTCGGATTCCGGTCGAATCGATCAGCGATGAAGCGCGCAGCCTATTGCTCTGCGTTTTTCGCAATGGGAAGAAAGCCTAGGTGCGCGCGGTTTGCAGCTTGGCGCAACGGTGAAGGCGATGTGTTAAGGCGAATTCCCGGTTTCGAAATATCATTCGACTCCAATCGAGTTCAACAGCCACGCGTTGCCGGCCGCCCCCGTGGCTCCGGAGCCCCCAGGCGGACGCGGGTTCGCGATCGTGGGCAGAATGCTACGATGGAACTCGGCATCACTCGTAGAATGACAGCAAACAAAATAGAGCGCGGCGTGCTTGCCAACTCGGTTTGAGGGCTCGACGCTTGGCGCGTTTGAGCGAAAGGACACGTAGCATGCCTGGCATTTTCCGAACGCTTCCCGCATACATCGCTATATTAGGGATTCTCAGCGCCATCGGCTTGTCGGCAATGCGCATCGAGGCGCAAGGTATGCCGACGACGCGCGATCTCGCCGTCCGCCCCGATTTTACCGAACCAGTGACGCTGGCCAGCAAGGACGGCGTGCTCGAGGTCACGCTGACCCCGCGTCAGAGTACCGCGCGGCTCGACACCGTCGCCAAGCTGGTCAAGAACATGCTGCTCTTCGACTACTCGGTGCAGCGCGGAACCGCGTCCAACGGCCAGATGTCGGGCGGCCACCAGTATCCCGCGCCGACGCTGCACGTCGAACCGGGCGAGAGGCTGATCGTTCATATCAACAACGAGATGCGCAACCTGACGATCCGCGACTTTTACGACCCGAAGTACACGGCCATGGGCCAGGCGGTACCGCTTTACCCGCAAATGATGACGTCGTCGCCGGTCAATCTCCACGTGCACGGCGCGCACGTCAGCCCTCGCGGTAACGCCGACAACGTCCTGCTGCACATCGACGCCGGCATGTCGAATACGTATGTGTACGACATCCCCAAGAACATGACACCGGGCACGTACTGGTATCACAGCCACCTGCACACCCTAACGGCGTCGCAAACGTACTACGGTCTCGCCGGTATGCTGCTCGTCGGCCGCGCCGACAGTGAGATCCCGCTCGTCACCCAGAACAAAATTCCAATCCGCACTATGTTGTTGCAGTATAATACGGTCTTCGATCGCATGGGCGGCCTGGCGCAGATGACCAATCCGAACTGGCCGCAATGGGTCAGCACCCTCATGGCGCCCAAGGGCAACGAACTCGCCAACGGCACGTACCATCCATCGCTCGCACCGGTGAACTTTTTGGAATCGAAGAAGGGTACGCAGTGGGCCACCGTGTGGTACGCAGGTCCGCTTTCGATTAACAACACGCGCGGGCGCTTCCAGTTCGTCCCGAGCAACTTGCAGCGCTTTACTGCTACCGCGGAGTCCCGCGGCACCAACGTGAAGGCTAACTCGGCGCTTCCCGATTACAAGCGCGACGTCCAGTTTACGGTCAACGGGCTGTTCGAGCCGGTCCTCAAGGTCAAGCCCGGGCAAACCGAGATTTGGGTGCTCGCCAACATCAGCGACATCGCGTACATGAACGTCGAGCTGACCGAAACCGCGACCGGGTACCATCCGAAGATCGCCATCGTCGGGCAGGACGGCATCGCCTACGGCGAAGTGCACTATGCGTACGAGCAGGACGGAACGCAGCTGCTCATTCCGCCGGCGACGCGGTATGCGATCGCCGTGACGATGCCCGCCAAGGGATCGCTGCGCCTTTCGATGCCGGGGCTGGGCTCGAGCGGCAGGACACTTTCCGCGCCGGGTATCCTCTACACCAATAACGGCACGCCGAATCCGCCGGCGCGGTTGGGAACGCTTAGCATTTTGCCGTCGGCGGTCAGTTATGCCGACGGGTTCTTCGTTTTCCCGTCGCAGACGCTGCTCGACGCCAATCCAGTCGACGGGCAAGGCGTTACCACGGCGTTTAACCCGGGGCAGAAACTCGACGCGCCGACACCCTTCCACGATCTGTCGAAACTCACACCCGATGTGAGACGCACGCTGCTCATCAACGGCGGGTTTCTTAACAATCACGCCAGCAACGCCGATCCCAAGGCGTTCGTCTACGCGTTTGCCGGAAACGCGTTTCCCAACGTTCCTTTGATTCAAGCGCGGCTCGGTTCGGTCGAAGAGTGGAACTTCGTCAACCACAATAACGACGCGCATCCGATTCACGTCCACGTCAACGACTTCCAAGTGACCAAGTACTACGATCCGACGACCGGAACGAAACTGGGACCGCAGATGTGGGGCGAGGACAACGCCAACGTTCCCGCGCCGTCGATGGGCCCGCAAGAGGCGGTCATTCAACCCGGAACGCTGACGATGCGCACGAGGTTCATCGACTACTTGGGCTTGTACGTGATGCATTGTCATCGGCTCAACCACGAAGACAACGGGTTGATGATGCTCATTAACGTGATTCCCGCCATCTCCGACTATGCTGTGGCCGTTCCGGGCTCGCCGGGCCATCCCGCAACGGTCAACGTCTTCGACGGCCACGGCGATCGCTTGATAGCGACCGTCACGCCGTTCCAGGATTTCTACGGAACGCCCAGCTTGGCGATCGGCGACGTCGATGCCGACGGTATCTACGATCTCATCGTCGGCGCCGGCAAGGGACACTCGCCCGAAGTCGTCGCGTACTCGGGTGCATCTAGCGGCGGCAAGCCGTTCTCAACCGAACTCGCGCGTTTCCAAGCGTTCGACGCGGCGCAAACGGGCGGCGTGAGCGTTGCATCCACGCAAATCGACGGCAGATCGGCGGATAACATCATCGTCGGCTCGGGCGCCGGCACGACCGATCAAGTTCGGATCTTCAGCAGCGAACTTCCGGCCGTCGGCACGACACCGGCAACGTTCGCATCCTTCGTACCGTACGGAAGCGACGCGTCCGGCGTCAGTCTCGCGGCCGGATTCGTCGACTTCTTGACCGGACGCAACAGCATCGTTACTGCACCCGGAACGGGCGCGCAGGTCAAGGTGTTTTCGTACTCGCTGATGACGCCCATCGGTACGCCGCCGGCCTGGCCGAACAACCCGGGCAACGCGCATATGGACGCGTCGTTTACGCCGTTCGGTGCAAGCTATCGCGGTCCGATCTCGATCGCTACCGGGTGGCTGGCCGGTTCGTACGGCGGCGCCGAAGCGATCGCCGCCAGTCAACTCTCCGGTGCCGGGACCGTGAAGGTTTTTTCGACCGGAACGGCGCTTCAGGGCAATCCGAAGATGTACTTGCACAGTGCAATGATGCACGAAATGACCTCCAACTTCAGCCAGATCGCGTCGTTCGAACCGTTCGCCGGCGCGTCGGGCGTTCGCGTTGCGACGACGTCGACCACGATCGGTGCCGATTTGCTCGCGAGCGGCGCCCCCGGCGGCAAAGTGCAAATCGAGAAGTTCCGTTTATCGCGCTCGAATCCGCAGGCGCACGTGCTCACCGCGACGCGCGTGCACGCGATCTGGTCGGGAATAGGGTCGTCTCCGGCGGTGCTCGGCGGCGACTAGGGAACCTAGCATCGTGGCGGACGACGTTTCGACCTTGCTGCTCTGCGCGCGCGTGCGGCCTGAGTGCATCGACGAATTCAGGCAGTGGCACGTGCGCTGGCAGACGGCCGTCTTGGCCTCGCCGGGTGCTCTCAGCTTCGAGTTCTGGCCGCCGGCACCGCCGGATCAAGAAGAAGCCGTCGCTCTGTCGCGCTTCGAGAACGAAGAAGCGTTGCGAACGTGGCGCCGCAGCGACGCCAACCGCCACCTAGTCGCCGAGGCCGCCTCGTTTGCCGAAGGGGGCATCGTCATGCAGCTCGTCGGTCAAGCGGCCGTCGCGTATTACGTGCAGCACGGCGTGACGTTCTTCGTCGTGACCGACATCAAGCCCGGCAAGGAAAAAGAATATCGCGCTTGGGCCGACAAAATTCAAAAGGTTCAGGAAACGTTCCCCGGTTACATCGGGTCGTTCGTCCAGCCGCCCCAGCATAAGGAGACTGGCTGGACGACCGTACTACGATTCGACACCGCGCAGCACCTAAGCGTGTGGCAAAAGTCGCCGCAGCGCGCGGCGCTGATCGAGGAGGCGTCGCCGTTGGTCGAGCGCTTTAAGGCGCAACGCGTCGACACGTCGTTTCCGGGCTGGGTTCCCAACGATCCGGCCACTGGCAAACCACCGAACATGTGGAAGACGGCGTGCCTCGTCTTGCTCACGCTGTTTCCGGTCGTCATGTTAGAAATCAAGTTTCTGAACCCACACTTGCGCTCGTGGCCGCCGGCGTTGGCGACCTTCACCGGCAACGCCATCAGCGTCTTGCTGACGACGTGGCCGCTGATGCCGCTGGCAATCCGCGCTTTCCGGCCCTGGCTCTTCCCGGAAGACCAGCCGCGCGCGCTCGTGCTTGCGATGCCGCTGCTGTTGCTGCTCTGCTACGCGATCGAGATCGCCGTGCTGTGGAGACTGCTCTAGGAGCCTGCCCTAGGCGGGCTCGAACCCTTGCAGTTTCGCGAAGATGCGATCCTCGCTGAACGGTAGCGTGGTGAAGCGCACGCCGGTCGCGGCCTTGAGTGCGTTGCCGATGGCCGGCGCGACCGGGTTGATCGTGTTCTCCGCGATCGATTTTGCGCCGAGCGGTCCGATGTCGTCGTAGGTGTCGGCGAAGAAGACTTCGGTTACCGGCGCGTCCGCGAACGCGGGAATCCGATAGTTCCGCAAGGTCGGGTTGACGACCGCGCCGGCCGCGTTATACACCATCTTCTCTTGAAGCGCCCAGCCGATGCCTTGCACGACGCCGCCGATCACCTGCCCGCGCACCTGATTCGGATTCATCACGACGCCCGTGTCGACCGCTTCGACGTTGAACAAGATGCGAATCTCGCCGGTGACGCGATGAACCGCGAGCCGTACGCCGTATGCCATAAACGCTACCGTGCGCGGCGACCCATACGCCTTACGAAAACAGAGCAGTTCCTCGCCTTCCCGTTTTGCTGCGGAATGAAGTTCGGCGAGCGGCATGCGCTGGTCGCCGCACATGACTGCCCCGTCATCCAGGCGGCATTCCTCGGGCTTCGTCCCGGTCGTTCGGGCCGCGAACGCGAGCATCTTCTCTCGTAGCGCGACCGACGCGTTTTCCACCGCTTTCGTCGGCACCATCATGCCGACGCTTGCGAACGTTCCACTGTCGTACGGCGTCTCGTCGGTATCGGCATTGAGGAACGTGACGCGCGCGGAGGGGCAGCCCATGACCTGCGCGACGACTTGCTGCTGCGCGGTCACCAGACCGTTCCCGATTTCGACTGAACCGACCGTGAAATGATAGCCTCCGTCCGGCCGGAGCGCCACTTCTGAGCCGGATCGCTGTTCGGTTGGTGGCACGCAGTCGAGCATCGATAACGCGACGCCGCTGCCTTCGAGCCAATCCACGCCTTCGGGTTTGGGGAGACCGCGGCCGCTCGCCAGTGCTTTTTCGACAGCATCGACGCATTGATCCAAGCCGTAACTGCCCATCGTGAGATCGGAGGCTCCCTCCAAAACCGATTCCATCTTGTCGTCGGGTCCGATCATATTTTTCCGGCGCATTTCGATCGGATCAACGTTCAGGAGCGCGGCGAGCTCGTCGAGCGCGGATTCGACGGCAAACGTTGGTTGGCCGGTGCCGTAGCCGCGGAAGCCGCCGCCGCACTGGAGATTGGTGTAGACCGCGTACCCGTCGCCCTTTTTGTTCGGGCACTTGTAGATCGCCCACGGGCCGGACATGCCGTTCGCGAGCGTCTCGCCGCCGTGATTGCCGTACGCTCCGGTGTTGGAAACGAGGCGAAACTGCATGGCGGTGAGCGTCCCGTCTTTTTTTGCACCGAGTTTGACGTGCGTCTTCATCGGATGGCGGGTCGTCGCACCGGTGAACTGCTCTTCGCGCGTGAATTCCCATTTGACGGGGCGCCCCGTCTTGATCGTCGCCAGGAGCGGCAGATCTTCGCTCATCATGTCTTGCTTGCCGCCGAAACCGCCGCCGACGCGCTCGGTAAAGACGTGCAGATCGGCCGGCATGATTCCGAAGAGATAGCAGAGCTTGCCTTTGACGATGAACGGGCCTTGGACGCTGGTCCGAACGTGCAGGCGGCCGTCTTCGGCGCGCCACGCAATCGACTGCATCGTTTCGAGGTGGACGTGCTGCTGGCGCGGCGCGTTGTAAGTATCCTCGTAGATTGCGTCGGCTTCGGCGAAACCGTCGGCAACGCTGCCGACCTCGCCGTGAAGCTCGAGAAAGACGTTCTTTTCTGGATGGAGGATGTGCGAATCGCCGTCATCGTCGTGCAGCACCGGAGCGCCGGGTTCCATCGCTTCTTCAGGGTCGAAGACCGCCGGGAGGATCTCGTACTCAACCTTGAGGCGGCGGCAACCTTCTTCGGCGGCGCCTTCGGTGTCGGCGACGACTGCGACGATGCGCTGACCGACGAAGCGCGCAACGTTGTCGAGCAAGTAGGTATCGTCGGGATCGACGCGATTGTCTTCGTGGATCGCCGTCGAGTAGAGGCGGCGCGGAACGTCTTCCCAGGTGAACACTTCCACGACGCCCGGCACGGCCATCGCTTCCGAGCGGTCGATCGACAGGATCTTCGCATGCGCGTGCGGCGATCGCAGCACTTTGAGATGAAGGAGGCCGTCCATCGGTGGAATGTCGCTCGTGTAACGTGCGCGCCCGGTGACGATCGCTTCGGCAAACGGATTCGGAACGCTCGCGCCGCGGGAACCTCCGGCGACGTCGGGTGCGACGTTCTTGACGCCGGCGAACGCGTCGCGAATCGACCCGTAGCCGGTGCAGCGGCAGAGATTGCCCTTGAGCGCTCGCGGGAGATCGTTCTTCTGCTCGTCACTCAGCGAGGCAGCGGTCATGATCATTCCGGCCGTGCAGTAGCCGCACTGGAAGCTTTGCGCGTCGAGAAATGCACGCTGCATCGGATGGAGCTCGCCGCCCTTCGCCAGGCCCTCGATCGTTGTGATCTCTTTCCCTTCGGCTCGAAACGCGGGATACAGACAACTGTGGACCGGTTTCTCGTTCACCCATACGGTGCAGGCTCCACAGTCACCGGCGTCGCAACCCTTTTTGACGCCGAACCAGCCGAGATCGCGAAGGAAGACCCGCAGACATTCGCCCGGTGCCGGAGTCGCCGCAAAACTCTTGCCGTTTACCTGAAGATTCACGCGCCCAACTCCTGGCGAATCTGTTCCGCATAGTGATAGGTCAAATGCCGGCGATGTGCCGGCGAGCCGTGCACGTCGTCGAGATAGATTGACTCGGGGATTGCGGCGTCGATGGCGTTGCAAAGCTGCGCGGCTGTAGGAATCCCGTCAAACGTTAGCTGTATTGGTTTGACGGTAGCGGCCGTTATCGTGAGGAGGAGACCGCCGACCGGCTCGCCCCGAGTGCCGATGAGAAGGACCGACGAACGCCCGAGGTGGGTGAGCTCGGAGCGGCGGAACGCGAACGATTTCGCCAAGGCCGTGCCAGGAATGTGGATGCTGCGGAGTAGCTCACCGCGCTCGAGCACGTTTGCGTGGTTTCCGGTGACAAAGTCGGCGGCACGAACCTCGCGCGCCTCACCGTCACGCGGCAGGAGCGTATACGTTCCTTCGAGCGCCACCGTGAGCGAGATCATCGGGCCTGCCGGCAGCGACATCACGATGTTTCCTCCGATCGTCGCTTCATTCCAAATCTTGAACGACGACAAGAAAGCCCGGCAGCACTCACCGATAAGCTGTCCGGCTTTCCACTCGGCCGGTGGGTGGAACGCGTAGAGTTCCGCAATCTTGCAGGTCGCAGCGAACTCGATACCACCCGGCCCGCTAGCGATTGCTCGCCAGCCGAGCGTTTCCAAGTCAATCAGCGTGTGGGTGTGGATCTGCGGCTCGGAGAACAGCCACGTCCCGCCTGCAAGCCAAGCATACCCGTCTTGCCAGTGACGGATCTCGTCGGACGATCTCGGACGTTTGATTTCGCGTATCGTATTGAGGTTCATATTGATCGTTAAGCCTGCGCCAAAGGCAGCGCGTCATACGAGGCCGCCTCGATAATACTCTTCGGCGTCGGTTGCGCGTTTCCCACGCTACCGGTTCCTTGAATATGCATTCATTCGTCAGAAACGGGCGAAACGAGGTTTCCCGATCCCCGCCGCTCCGTAAAGAAAATGTTAGACAACTCTAGCGAACCAGCCTTTGGGCGAAACCTAGTTTGAAGAGGAAGGCTCGCATAACCCAGACACGAATGCTGCCGGATGGCTCCATAATTCTTTGCTGTTGCGATATCAGAGCCTTAGATTGATGTTCGCGCAGGAACGGTCACTCACTGGTAGCGGGATTAACGATCCTGGTTGAGTTCAGGGGATGAATATGAATAAGGTCCGCCTTGTCTCGTCGCTTTCCGCGTTCGTCGCGCTCCTACTAATGCCGGCTTCCGCGCCGGCCAGCGCACCAGCCCCTGTTGTGGCCGTGCTTCATCAAGAGGCGCGATGGCTCACGGCCATCGTCGATGGCGACGCCAAGACGATCGCCTTGATCCTTGGCGAGAACTTCACGCACATCACGTATCGAGGCAAGCTGCTCAATCGCGCCCAAGAGCTCGCGGGCGTGACGAAAGAGCCGTTTACGATGCACGCAACCGAGCAGACCGTCAACTTTGCCGGCGACGCGGCGGTGGTACACGGGCTAAATACGATCAGTCAGTCGGGCAAGACCCTGATGCGCCAGCGATATACGGACGTCTACGCCAAACGGAGCGATACCTGGATGGCATTGTCTTCGCAAGAAACCGCGATTGCGCATTAAGGCGCGCCGAAATGATACCCGCGGCGAATTAGGATGACGGGCCGATAACGACAACCCCGCACCGGCCGGCAGGTCAATTCGGGGTTATTGCTGGGTGGGTTACTCGTTTTCCGGGGGGCGTCGCCAGAAACACACCGGAGACCGACTTAGGGATGGACCCTGGCACAAAGCTTTAGGTTTACGGACACACACTTAGAAACAACGCATCCTGCATTGGCCGGCGGCCTCTACCGCAAAACAACAACCTTGAGTTTGTGGCGGCTGCGCCAAGTCGGCGCATGAACTCGAGCCCGTGACAAGCAATGTATGCGTCTATAGGCCTCCGGAAAACTGTCTCTCGTTCTATTCGTGCAGAGGGCTCTGCCATTCGAAGGCGCGCGGCCTGCCGGCCCCGGCACGGGCTGATCTAAAGGATGCCAATGCGGCGCAGGCAAGCTTGGCCCCGCAAAGAATTCTGCGGTGCGGTAGTCATAACGTTCGGTGGCGGTTCCAATGGAAACGGCACGATCTTTAAGATCACGACCTTGGGCCGTTATAGCCAGCTCTATAGCTTCGGTCCCTCCTCCGGGGCGACGGCGCTAACCCGTTAGCCAGCCTAACAGAAGTAAACGGCACGCTCTACGGCACGACCGTCAATGGGGGCACGGGCTGCAGCGGAAGCGGCGGTTGCGGTACGGTCTACTCGCTTACTGGTTTTTGATTCTGTTGTAACCGCTTAGGGTGCACGTCAGGCTAACTTGTCGCCCGCACCTAGCAAAACAAAGAGCCGTTTGCAACGTTCGGGCGGCTCTTTGTTTGCGATATCGCGTGGCGCTTGTACTTCGCAAGTCACTTACACCCGCAGCTACGAACTCACTAGAACTCCCCTAGCCGCCCCGCCGCCACGCCGGGATCGGGGGGGCGCAGAGTTGTGCATGATATCCCCTATCCCAGCGTGACGGTGTCCTCGGTCAGCGGCTGACGGATTACCTCGATTCATCGAATGCGTCGCCCACCAACCCGAGTGCCCGGTTTTGGGCCTGTGCTTTATTAACCCGTGGGCTTCGGCGAGGGATACATAAGGGCTTTCAAACTTCCGGTTTGTATCTCTTCCCGGACGAAACGAGCACGCTACTAAGGGCAGCGAGAATTGACGGTGCGCTGCAAGTTCTCGCGCTGGATTCGGGATTTTAGCAGCGACCGATTTCGCGCACAATCGCCCTTGAGCGGTTGCTCAAAAACGCTTTCAACCGGTCTTTGCCTTCGATCTATTGGACGGCGTGAACCTGGACCGCACGGTCGAAGCCTTTGAGCATGACCACGCCGAGGTCTTGGAACGCCAAACTTTTCCCAATGCACAATTCGGCAACCACGTTGGAGACCAGGCTTTGCTCGGGCTGAGCGTGTGAACAAATCCTTGACGCTAGTTGAACCGTCGATCCGAAGAGGTCTCGATTGCTTTCCACAGGCTCTCCTGCAGCGGCACCGATCCGGACCTTTACACAGCAATCGTCGCCCTGCCACATATGCTCCGATAGCATTTGGTGAATTTTGGTCGCACATCGAACTGCTGCTGCCGCTGACAAGAATGACGCCATGACGCCATCGCCCGTGTGCTTGATTTCACGACCTCCGCACGATTCTAGCGCGCTTCGCACGATGTCGTCGTGAACCTTAAGTAGCGCCATACCGGCGTCATCCCCAAGACGTTGAGTCAGCGACGTCGAGCCCACAATGTCCGTAAACAGGATCGTCCTTATGCCGGAATCGTGCTCGTTGCCGGCGCCACCCGGCACAAGAGCCGCACCATCGGAATTCACTTCACATCCGCCAAGAAAGCCTTCAGCCACCTCAGGTGCTACCTCGATGATCTTCTCAGCGACTAGACCGTGCGCTTCGCGATGGACGCTCATGGCTGCCTCGGGGTTTGGCGCGCTGCAAAGGCAGAACACCTTACCTTGAGCTTCATTGAGCCAATACTTGTGATACACGACGCCGTACTTCCCCTGAGTCGCAATATCTGCTAAGTGCGCGGCGCCAACTGCTTGTGCAGTAACTCCCGGAATATCATGGATGTCCATATACGTAGGCATGCCGTCGTCCTCACCTTGGAAATTAGGTCAAAGTACTAGTGGAGACCAATATCTCCGGCGACTGTCGCAGCGTCTGATAGACGACGCAATAACGCTCGGTTAAGCGAATCAGCGTGTGTAGCTGTTCTTCAGATGCGTCGGTGTCGAGCGCAAAGTCAAGCCGAATACGACTGAACCCGACCGGTGCCTCTTTGGCTATTCCAAGCGTCCCTCGAAAGTCAAGGTCGCCCTCAGCTCTGACCACGCCATCTCGAATACCAATTCCTAAAGCGGTGGCGACGGCGCTTAGAGTTACTCCGGCGCAGGCGACGAGTGCCTCGAGCAACATATCTCCGGAGCAGGCGCTCAATCCGGTCCCACCCGTTGCGGGATGTAACCCAGCTTCGACGAGTGCTTTCCCGGTTTGCACGTTGCAAGTAATGCCTTCGCCAAGATGCCCTTCGGCCTTAAGCGTGATAAAGGCAGCGTCTGGCTTTGCTTTGTACCGCTCTTTTATCGGCGCTTGAATCGCGCGAAGCTCTTCAGCGTTGATAGTCATCCACCCCTCGATCCACAGATCGCTGAGCGGTTCGCCACCAAAATATCCGACCCCCGCCGCGCTAGAGGCTCAATCGTGTGATCGAAGCCACCCCGAGCGTCAGATAACCACGACCGTTTCGGCGGCCGAAAGGTCCAGGAGATCTTCGAGCGCTTTTTCTCAACTGATCTGAATTGCCGCTTTCCTTACGGAGCGCCCCCTTGTCGATAAAACCTTATGCTTACCTCGAAAGGACGGTCAGCAGATTAAAGTGAGCAGAGAGGTGAAGGTCATTATCTAAAATTGTCGAGTAGGCGTGCGCTGACCTGGCGAAAGACATCGCGTATTTGGCAACGTCCCCTCAGAAGAAAACAGCCCACGATCTTGGACTGACAACACGGGGCTGGCGCGATCTGGATGCAAGAAGCGATCTGAGCCCCGCAGCGCTACCGCAGAACGCATTGAGCGAATCGCGAAACAATATCGGCTCGTTTAGGCACGAACCGACCTCGCATCATGCGCGTAGTTGAACGATGAACAGTCCTCATCGATACCGAGTAGGGCTGATTCGCCGTTCGGCTCACGCCCGCGGACGAGAGTTAGTCCACATGAGAAGGCTGCTTTATGGGAGGAGCCGATCCTTGGCAGCCGAGCCCAGAAACGAGATTAGTGGTGGAACCCCATATTTTAGTGTCATCGATAGATCAAACGGCCAATCCGAGTTCACCCAGCAATAGTTCTCGTTTTGCAGGTGCAGCGCGCGGGGTGATATGATGAAAGCAGCCAACCAGGTGCCCTTGATGGGCTCGCCGCCGTTGTGCTGAAACGGGGAAACATGCAGTCAAAAATAGGCACGGCCGTTGCTGCTTTTACGCTCCTTATGTTCGTCGGGTGCTCATCGCAGCTTGGGCCCTCGCTGGCGGCGCCAGACCTTCCGCAATCGTTGCGTTCGCAGCCCTCACTTGGCCGGCATCACTGCACGAAGCCACCTTTGAACGAAACCGTGCTCTACAGCTTCGGGGCCAGCGGCACCGACGGCTCTTATCCGATTGCCGGCCTGACTAACGTGAACGGCACGCTTTACGGCACGGCCGAATTGGGGGGTCTGTACAGCTATGGAACGGTCTTCAGTTTGACGACAGCTGGCACGTATAGCCAGCTCTATAACTTCGCGGGCGGCTGGAGGCGGGCGGGCCCTCTGACAAGATCGGCACGGTTATGGTGAATCCGCCGCGGCAGTACGGCCCCCAAATCCAAGCATGTCTGGGGGATCGGCAGCAACGGACCGCCGACCGGTACGCGGGTGGTGACCAAGAGAGATTGCACAGGATGTGGATGAGCGGCGAACTGGACGAGATTTATTGCCGCGAGGCAATCACAGAAGGCCAGACGGCGGAACTCGCGCGCGCACGAAGCCGGGCAAGCGAGCAGTCAAGACCAAGATTACACCGCTCGATCGACCGCTTGAAGCGAGAATATTTCTAGCTGCGCTTGGAGCAGGAAAATTCGTGCACGAAGCTTGTAAAATGTCCGGCCTTCCGAAAGGCGGATTGCGCGGTGGATGGCATTCCACAATTTTGGCCCAGCTGTAAGGAAGGCGAAACGGCGGGGTTGGGCTATCCGGAAGGATTCGTTCGGGGATGCTGCCTTGCATGCGCTAATCGAGCTCAGCGACGCGAAGATGGATCGTACCGAGCAACAGATAGCCGAGAAGCGGTACGGGGGGTGACCGCAAGAAACTGCACACGATGCGGATGAGTGGCGAGCTCGAAGCGATCTACTGTGGTGAACGCTTGCAAAGCTACGTCGCCACGAACAACACCACTCTGCCAACCGACTTGAGCGCGCGATGCGCCGTGCCGGCCTCCCGATCCCGCCAAAGAATCGGAGCGCAGAATCGGATGGCAGTGAGGCCGCTTTTCCTGAGCCGGCACGATGAGCGATAAAGCGCATTCGGATGCTCTCCCAGAGGGCGTTGACGACGACCACGGCGTGGTCATCTTTGCAATCTTTGAGCGTAACGACAGCCCCCTTGCCGTGCACGTCGTGCGGCCGTCCGCCGACGAAGCTCCACCGGTTCTCATGTCCCATGTCGGCGAGCAGCAGTCGCGGTCCGTGGCTCCCGCTCAGCGAGTGGCCAACTCCTGGCCCACGATAATGCTTCTTCTCGATACTCACGGAACGTGATTATATTAGTGATCAAGGCTGGTACGTGCCGCCCAATTTGCGACGCTAAAGTGTGGCCCCGCTGGCCCAGTTTTCGGGGTGCCCACCACCTAAAAACCAAATGAGAGACCGCGTCCTCGGTCCTCCGCACGTCCTTCCGAAACGTCTTAAAGGCCTAGGTAATCGGCGGTTGAGTTCTGAGAGTTGGTCAAAAGCGAAATCCGATCCCGGCGTAGGGTGCCGAGTGCGTTTCGTCGATCGTTCCGTTCGCGGGCTCTCCATGGTAACCCCAAAAGCCTGCGTACAAGTAGGCGTTGCGAAACGCGCGGTAGGTCAATCCGTAATCGTAAACGAGATAGCGGCGCGTTTCATTGGTGCTTACGCCTCCGGCGTTGAGGGTCGCACCCGCGATGTAGTAAAACACCGATCCGTAACCGCTGAAGTGCGCGACGAGGTTGGGCAGCTTCGAAAAGCCAATGCCCGGACCCGTCTGCGCGCTGTACCCGTTGTTCCCGCTCTTATGCAGCAGCCCAATGCCGAGATAGAGATCGTGAGACGTCACCGAGATGAGCCCGCGTAACTCGGCCATCGAATCGTGTTCGGTGATCGGCGTGACGGGATTTACCGGATCGCTCATAGATGCAAACGTATCGTTGTGGAAGTCGAGGGTTGCCGCCCACGGACCGCCGCGATACGCGGCTGAGAATTGATAGGATCCGGACGTGTCCGGTGCTGAGGGAATCGCGCCGACCGCATTCTCTCCGCCGAACCGGAGCGCGCCTTCGATGTACCCGGGATAGTTGGGAACCGTCTGAACGATCTTGGTTGTGTTGGGCTCGTCCGCTGCCTCGCCGGCCCGAAAGAGTCGGGTGCCGAAGCCGATGTAAGGCCCCTCGACGTTCTCGCTCGAGTTCGTGCCGACCAGCATGCGATAGCCGCCGTACCCGAAGTAGGTGTAGAAATCGCGCGAGATCGGCAGCGAACTTTCCACCGAATATTTGAGTTGGGCAAACTTAACGGGGAACGATTTCCCGAAGTTCAGGCTGGTCGGATCCGTTTGCAAGAACGATCCGGAGACGTTCGGATAGTAGAAAACGCTGCCGTACACGCCGAATGGCGTGAAGTCGCTGTATTGCTCAAGACCAAAACCGACGCCCCGGAGGATCGGGTATCCGTATGACGTCGACGTCTCGCTATAGCTCACGCCGGCATAGGAGTTCGGCCCGAAAATGTTGTGCTCGGCGCGCACGTCGAAATTCGCGTTACGTCCGCTGAACGGCGGGACGATCGAATACCCGCCGTCGGGCGTCGAGAATCCGGTTTCCGCCGGCGGACCCACCACGTTGACGGAGCTGTTGAAGAAATCGGTGCGCTCCTCGAACTTTACGGCCCAGGGACCGAAGCGGTATGCGCCGGCGAACACGTACGAAAACCCGGTGCCGGTCACGCCGTTGGCGTAATTGTTGTAGACTTTCGGGAGCGTATAGCCCCCTTCGAGGAGCAACTCGCGCATTGGCTCCGGGGTCGCGCTCGCCATCGGAGATGGTGACGGCGGCGGCGAGCTTGGTGACGGCTCCGTCTGTGCGTTACCGCTAGCCATCATTCCGAACACGGCGAGGGCAAATCCTGTGACGGCGAAGCTCATCCTGGGCCTGCTTACGGTAGGCAAATTGCCGACGTCGCCAGTGTCCAAAGCTTTAGCACCCCCTTTGACCTAGTTACAATAGACGTTCCTGGATGGGGCCCTGCCGCCTGCTTCAGCCTAGGGCGCCCACTTTGATACTCGACCGGCGCGACGTGCAAACGCTACGTATTAGCACCACAAGGAAAAGCCGCCCGTATGGTGCGAGCGGCTCGATGCGTTACGACATCTGCGAATCAGAATCCCGACAACGAGTAGACCGTGCCGCGGTTGTGTGCACCGCCTTTATGCGTCGTGCCGTAGAGTGTGCCGTGCACGTTAGTGAGGGAGGCTTCCGGGTACGCGCCGTCGCTCCCGCTGGCGAAGCTGTAGAGTACGCTTTCTGTGCCGGAGGTCGTGACTTTGAAAACCGAGCCGACGCCGTGTGCACCACCAAAAGGGGTCGTTCCGTAGAGCGTGCCGTTTACGTAGGTTAGGTCAGCATCTGGGTACTTGCCATCCGCATCGTTGGCTTTGAAGCTATAGCGCACCGTTTCCGTCACGTGTGGCCGCGCGTGCCGGTACCGGCCGATTGCGGGCTACGATCGAAGCGAGGGCGTGAGCGACCCATTGCCCGGAGTGACATTAGAGCCTGAACACCCGGCAAAAATAAGGACGGCAAAAGCGACAACCAATGCGCCTATTCGAGAGTTCATATTCCCTCCTTGGTCGCAACGGCACCGAACCCTAAGCGTCCAGAGTGGAAAGCACGATCGCCTTCCCACGGACCTGACGGCACCTGTTTGATTTCTTGCATTAGCAATATCGGCGGAATTTCTTCTGTATCATCGACGCCGCTTGGGAAACCTAGCGCCTCAGGATAGCCGGCAGTTTTTAGGATGCGTTAGGCTACGAAGGATCGCATGCGGCGGCCCCATCGGCGCCGACGACGCAAGCCAGTACGAACAGCGAGAATATCGAGACCTTGAGCACCAATTGGGCCGCCCGAGCGAAGCTGCCAAATGCCATCGACGATTGCGAGCAGCCCGCAGACCACGATAAGGTCAAACGCTACGTAGATCCGACCGATGAACTTGCCCCGCGTCGCAAGATCGCAAAGGATCGCGCTCTGAAGCGCGATGTAGATCCCGATAGCGACTATCAAGATGACCACAAACGCCCCAGCAACGACAGCAATCCAACCTAGGCGCTTCATGAATGCCAGCGTATGCAGGGAGGCGCCGCATTTCGGACAATTGCCGATGCCGGTCACGGGCTTGTTGCAGCGCCAGCAAAACATGGTGCGGACCGCAGTCATTCTCTCTCCTTGTTCCGTGAACGGTACGCCCTGATGCTTCCGGACGTCTGGAGCATTGGTGAACCGGGCCATTCCAGAGCGACACGAATGCGAGATAGCCTTCGACCGCGTCCGCGATGCGGTCGACTCGTCGTTCGAAAGTGCTGAGGCTACATACGCGGGGCACGGGGCATTCCCGACCTCCTGACCTTGTCCTCGCTCTGGCCGAGTTCGAGTTCCACGGCACGAGTCTTCGAAGCCTGGCGCGCTGGTATCCAGACGAATCCCGCGTTCGCAAAGCCCTACTGGACTGGCTCTTAGCGTCTAGATTGGCGGCTAACGGTTTGCGGGCTGAAACGCTCCCGCGCTTGGATTCCGACGACGAGATAGTTGGTGAACAGCTAACGATAAGGCTCATTATCACGGCGCAACGATCGGGCACATCAACAGGTCGCGGACAAAAAATCGTAGGCGACACCGGGCGCCTTTACCAGATGTGAACCAGGCGAGAGTTGATCGCTATCTGAGATAGCGAGCTGATCGAAGGTGAGAAAGCGATCCCGCGATGGCCGAGGAATGTGACGGGCGTCACGTCCGGCGGCTTGAGATCGAAGGCGTCAAGCCAATAGACAATGCCGGCGACCTTCTACGTCGAGTACCGTATCGCGGCAAGATCTGGATTCACGCCGGGTTACGCTTCGCTCGTTTCGACCGACGAAAAATCGAACGACGGGGCATCGTTGTCCCTCTGCGGGAGGTGCTCCATCGCGGCGAGATCATTGCGGTGGCGACGTTACACGATATCGTTCGATATAGCCCCGGCGCCACCCCCAGCGAGTGAATCCTCCTCGCTATCGCGATGGGCGCACTTCAGGCGTTTTCTTGTCCCACCAGCTCCGCACAGTGCGTCCCGCGCGTGAGATTCCAGCTATTGATAGGTCGCGGTGATAGAAAACAGCGTTTAAACCTGGACCCTTACATTATCGGACATGCGTGGATACGGCCGTAACGAAAGTCCACCCCAGAAAGTACATTACGCAGCCAAGCGGCGCACAATTCTTGCCGCTGTCGAACTATGGTTTTGTGGAGTTTGCAACGCGGCTGGTGAAGAGGGTGTACGACAGAACGTTACGAACGACAAGGTTCAAGGCATGTGCTAATCCACTATCACCCGCACGGCGCTCATAGCCCCACCTCTAACTGTGCGAGTTACTGTGTGAGTTAAAATTGTCGGATAGGGGCAAGATTGCCTCGAGCGGGCCCGATATTGGTCAATCCAGATCGGGGGTCGCGATGTCGGTTCCGCTCACTAAAGCGCCGCCGCAAACCTCCGGATCGGTGCAACATCTACTTTTGTAATGCGATGGTGGGTGCATTTTTTACTGATCGTGCGACGTTTGCTCGTGGCTCGTTTAAGGGTGCGCTAGCAAAGGGAACAATCATACCCAGCGAAGAACCAATACTTCCCGTTACTATTTATGCAGGAGGGCCATTCGTGAAAACCATCAGCACCGCTCTGCTTGCGATTTCGATCGTTGCCGCGTTCACTCTTGGCGCGATCGCTGCGCCATCAACTGTCGGCGTACGCGTAGCGCAAGCGGGGTCGACACCGGCGGCAAACTTCGGAACTCCGCCGTCGGGTCAGATTCCCATACTCTATAACGATCACCACGTCTATACCAAACCCGACGTCCTCAAACAAGCTCGCGTTCTAGCGGCTTTAGTCAAAGGCGGCACGCTGCTGATCCCGTTGCGTTCAATGTTCGAGCAAATGGGAGCGACTGTGTCGTACGACGCGGGAAGCAAAACGGCGACGGTGAGCAAACCCGGCTCGGAGGTCAAAGTCACCGTCGGGAAGCCGGAAGTTCTGATCAACGGTGAATCGCGTCCGTTGGACGTTCCGCCGATGATTTACCAGGGCAACGTCCTCGTGCCGGTCCGCGTAATTTCGGAAGGCATGGGAGCATACGTGCAGTGGGTTCCGGATCAGCACGTCGTGGTCGTTCGGTATCTGCCGAGTACGCCACCGCCGCCGCCGGCAACCGCCGCGCCGCCGCCACCGCCGCCTCCGACGCCGGCGCCGACGCCCAAGCCCGCGTATAACGATCTCTTCGTCGCAGGCGATTACATCATCTCGCCCAAGGTGTACAACGAATTCAGCCCGGGTAACACCGGAACGAATTCGTACGCGGTGCGTGGCGCCTTCGAGTTCACGGCCCTTAACATTCCGTGGATGATCGAAGGCTCGTTCGAGCAATACGGCTATCCGCATAACTGCGGGAGCTCCCCAAGTTCGACGTCGATCGATCCACAGTGTTTCGTCACCGGGATCGGCGGAGGTTATCAGACCTTCGTTCCGGCATTCTCGGCTCGCGATACCGACGTCGACGCTCGCTTAGGTATTCGCGTATTCAATCCGCGCGTCTACATTGGCGTGGGATACCTTTGGCGCTGGACCAATTATGGGTACCCGGCCACACGCGGCGTCGGCTTCGGCATCGAGAAGCTGCCGGATCTCAACGTTCCGCTCTCGTTCTTCGGCAGTTTCTGGTACTACCCGAGCATCACCGGTAGCTTTTCCAACGACGAATTTCCCCAGCCGATCACGGCACACCCGGGCCTTACGCCGGGGACGCTTCAGTTGGGGTATAATTTGTACAAGTACCAGGTAGGCGCAGACTATGTGATTGGAAAGAGCCCGGTCTTCATCGAGGCTGGTTGGATGGGCGTCAACCTGACCAACAAGAGCAACGCTCCCGTTGGGTCGACCGCCAACGGCCCCTTCGTCGGCTTGGGTGTAAAATTCTAACCCTCTAATTCACACGCAACTACTGACGAGCCNNGGCCGGTTCCCTTCGTATTTCTCCAACCGAGCGGTTGGAAGGCGGCCCGAGCGGGTAGGCGGTTACTAAAAAGCGTTCGCTTCTTAAGGCGAGCGCCTTTTTTGATGCGCCGAGGAACCGACTTCGCTTTCACCATTTTTCACCGAAACGCCAATGCCAGCTTAATAGCCAACCGTCCCGTTGCGGAAAGAATGGGACTGGAGCGGGTCCGCCCCAGGCCCTCAGGTCCACGCCAAGGGGCATGTTCAAGCGGGCTCGCTCTCTCGGGTTTAAACGGGGTCGGACCGGGTAAGTATTAAATCTCCCAATACCACGACATTGGTCCTTTCAGCGAAGGGCGCTCGCACACAGCGGGCGTCTTCATTTTATCGAACCAGGTTTTCAAGCAATTATAAAAAATTGTGAGATTCAAAAGACCTTCGAGGGCAGAGGCTGATTTAGGCTTAAAGCCCTAGATGCGGGGGTGAGTGTAGCAGTATGATGGCGCTAGGGAGGGCCGACCTACGGACTGGCGGCCCTCCTGTTAATTAACGACGGAGTTCGTAGCCCGTCAGATCCGAATATACGTTGACTATCCGAAAGCCGATTTTGGCGGACAATCGGCATCCGCTCTAGACTTCGCCATCAAGTACGAGTTGATAGTGTATACAACGTCTACGCTCAAATCGTAGCCCGCGCTGTCATCGTGAATCGTACCCGGCCCTAGTTCGAGAGGACCGTTGAAGACATCGCCAGTGTTCAAGTATACGGCGCTCTTCTTGGATTTTGCCGTTCCCATTTAGGCCCTTGACTGTCGCGACGCGGAAAGTGTTCGCTTCCGGCGGATTGGAAAACACAAGCGTGTGGCACAACCTAGCGAGAGCGACGCCCTGCTTAGGTCCGTTGGGGATGTACCATAGCGTCCAGTTGGTGGGCGCCGCTTGAGCGGAGCAGCCGGCGATGACGCAAACACAAACTCCAACGACGACGAGTCGCGAGGCGAATCGCGTAAACATTCCAGCCCTGGTACCGCGACGGCGATCCCGATTGTCGGTGGCCGGTACGCGTTGCTCGGGTATCACTCGAAGCAGAATCGCTCATCGCTTCCGCTTAAAGAAGGTTGGCGCGTCGTT
>PLLA01000078.1 GCA_003140835.1 Candidatus Tumulicola scandinaviensis
GTGCGCAACTGGATCTTGGCCGGCGATCCCATCGCGCCGGCGCTCAACATCGCGCTGCACGGAACCGATGGGCTGTGGCGAGCCGCCGAGTGGAACGGCCTTTGGCAAGACATGGCGACATCGAAATCGCCTCGGTCGTTTCTCACCCTGCCGTGCGCGCTTATGTGCATCCGACGTCGTCCGATTTCCGCGAATACGGCGCGTCGGGATTGATGTTCTTCCTCTACGTGCCGGCGCTCGTCGCAATCCTGGTGCCGCTGTTTCGAAGGCGAATCCTCGCCGACTTGGCCATTCCGATCTTCGTGGTGACGGTCTTTGCCCTGTATTTCGAAAATGACGACGGTTACCCCGACGAGCAGATCGCAGCGGCCTGGATGCGCAGTCACGGGTACGCGGGCAACGTCTACGTCATCAGTAATAATGCTTTCGACTACTATTTTCGGCGCAACGGCGTTTTGAGTATCGGCAACTGGACCGGACCCGCCGGCTGGTTCCGACTGTTGCAAGCCATCGACGCCGGCGAAGCCGCCGAATTCCTCAACGGGCTCGGAACCCGCGCCGTGTTTCTCAGCCCCCAGCAGCTCATCGATGCCGGTATCGAGCATGTGCTGGTAGAGCAGCTCGAAAGCGCGGGCTATCGCGAGGTTCCGCTCACGCCCCGCAGCGGCTACCATCTGTACGTCCGCGGGTGAGAGGCGCTAACCGCGAGGAGATACCTTGTTCATGCGCGGGAAGCGCCGGTACAGATTGATCAGTAGCTCGTGGCTCGTCTTTTGTGCGAACTGGACGTCGTACATCAGGGCGTTGAGGATCAACTGAAATCCCATGAGGAAGGGCAGCACGGCCAGCATGACCGTTCCGGTCGAACGCGATACGTGCGTGACCGAGCTGACGATCCATTGAGCCGCGCCCCAGCCGCCGCCGGCCAGCAACAGAAGAAGACCCAGCAGCAAGTAAATGGAGCCGAGATTGACGTCGAAGATGAAGTACTGCAGCATCACGCGGCGCAGCATCAAGCGCAGCAGCTTCGGCGGAAATTCGCCGAGCACGGCCGGGATCGAGAGCGAGCTGCGGGCGCCGTTATAGATCGTCGGCATCTCCAACTCGAGAATCGGAAGCCGCTTCAGCCCCAGTTCGCAGAGCACCGAGATTTCGAAAAAGTACGAATCGGCGAACGACCGCCAGGGAAGCAGGGCCAGCAACGATGCGTTGAAGGCGACGTACCCGTTGGTCGGATCGATGACGTTCCAATACCCAGAAGCAAATTTTGCGAGTATCGAGAGTACGGCGTTGCCGAATAGACGCCGTCTCGGCATCCGTAACACGACCGAAGAGTCGAAGAACCGATTGCCCTTGATGCACACGAGGGTCGGGTCGGCCGCAAACAGATCGCGGATGATGCCGATGAACGAGGCATCCATCTGGCCGTCGGCGTCCAGTTTCACAATCAGGCCGGCGCCACGATCGAGACAGAACTCGATTCCGGTCTTCATGGCGGCGCCCACGCCGCCATTGCGTTCGCGCCGCAGCACGTGTACGCTTTCGACGCCGCGGAAAGCGGCTTCGGCAGCCGCACCAGAGCCTTCGGGACAGCCGTCGTCGACGACGACGATGTCGTCGGCGTATTGAAGCGCCTGCGCGACGACGCTCGCAATCGTACCGGCGGCTCGAAACGCGGGAATGACGCAAAAAAGCCGCTGCCGGCCCGCGCCTTCCACCACGAAATCTACCTCGGCGGGGGACTAGCGGGCGGCGGGCTCGCGGACGACGGATTTGCCGGCGGCGCGAGCGGCACACCTGCCGCCGCCGCCAGACCGAGTTTTGCGCACATGGGCTGCATGCTGAGGTTGGTCGACGCACAACCCGCGGCGAGCTCGGCGAACAGATCGTTCACGACGCGGTCGACTGCGTCTAAGCTCGTCGTCGCATCGTTCACCGTCGGCAGGGTCGACGCATTCGACCCAATGGCAAGGCCGATGGAGGCGTAGTCCACGGCGACCGAGCTGTGGGGGTTCGCCGCGAGGATTCCGGCGAACGTGGTTTCGAGCCGGAGCCCGTTACGCGAGCCGTAACCGGTTAGATCGTCGGATATCCAGGTAATGGTCGGCTTCTTGAAGCCGGCGGCCTTACACGAAACCAGTTGGGCGTTACTCGACACCTTCGTCCATCCGTGTTCCCAGATGATGAAGCCGTCGGTGGCCGTATACGTGTTGGTGCTTTCGAGAATCAAGCCGCCCAGGATTTGGGGACCTTTGGAATTCTCCAATCCGGGATCGTTCAGGCATTGGTCTCCAAGATCGTTCGGCCCCCACGAGAGCCGCGGAACGACCCAAACGGTGCCCGGACCGCCGGCTTTGTTGAAGAGTGCCTGGACTCGATCCGCAACTTTGTGCGCCAACGTGCTCACGCTGGCGTCGTTGCCTGGAACGATGACGTAGAACGTTGGAGCTGCGGCTGCGAGTTCGTTGTCTGCCCGTGCCGGAGTGCCGACACTCATAAGCAAGATTAACGCCGTCATTATGGCCGCCCCGGTACTGCCAAAATGTTTCATCCCTCGTAAGGTTACCGAGCGGCAGGAAACTTTCCTGTGCGACGGGGGCGAGAGGGCCGCAGACTGAAAGGACGTTCATGCACGCGAAACCGCGCGAAAAAACGTATGCCGGACGGCTTGCGCAGGAACGCCGCCGCTTCGACATGGTGTCGGAGTTCGACGACTTGGCGCCCATCTATCACTATTGGTCGAACACGTACGTACGCGCGATGGTCGAACCCCTGGGCTGCTCGTCCGCGCCCAGCTTTCTCGCCCGATATCTTCAGCGCAGCGCCGAGCGCTGCGGCTCCAAACGTCCGGTTTTCTTGAGCATCGGCTCGGGTGACGGAAACAACGAGGTGGAGATCGCCCAGCTCCTGCGACGCAGCGGCCTGGACGATTTCCGCATCGAATGTTTGGAACTCAACGCTTCGTTGATCAAACGTGCGGCCGGCGAGGCACGTGAGGCCGGTTTGGCGCCATACCTCTCGTTTGTCCGCAAGGATTTCAACAAGTGGCGCCCGCGGCGTACGTACGACGGCATCGTCGCCAACCAGTCGCTGCATCACGTAACGAATTTGGAAGGCTTGTTCGATGCCGTGCGCGGGGCCCTGGCGCCGGGTGCGCTCTTCGTCATCAACGACATCATCGGTCGAAACGGGCATCAGCGGTGGCCCGAGGCGCATCATCTCGTCGAACGGTTTTGGCGCAAGCTGCCCATATCTCACCGCTTTCAACATCAGTTCAAACGCTACGAAGATCGTTTTCGCGACTGGGACTGCTCGGCGGTCGGGTTCGAAGGCATCCGCGCACAAGACGTGCTGCCGCTTCTGCTGGAACGATTCGCGTTCCACGTGTTCATTGCATACGGCAACGTCATCGATCCTTTCGTCGACCGGGGGTTCGGACCGAACTTCGACGCGACCGCGCGCTGGGACCGCGCCTTTATCGACTGCGTGCACGCCTGCGACGAGCGCGCGCTGCGCGACGGATATCTCACTCCGACGCATATGCTGGCGGTCGTCGCGAACGATTCCGCCGACTCGGCGTATTTCGCACGCGGGCTAACGCCGCAGGCTTCGGTGCGGCCGCCCGAACGCATCGTCGGCGAAGCCGATCTCGATGCGATGGAGCGAGCGCTGTCGGTATATTTCGAGGTACCGCCGGTTCCGCGAGGCGAACCCGGCGAAATTCCCACCCCGCGGCTACCGCTGGTCGGCTGCATCGCGCAGGACGGCGATGCCGAGGGCGCGCTCGAGGATGGATGGGCGGGGTTAGCGCTAACGTTTTCGGTGGTTCCCGAACGGGATATTACGCGGCTGACGGTTCATGCCACGGTCGCCGAAGGCATGGCTCGCGGAACCGAGTTCGCTGTCGACGTCGACGGCGTTCGCGTCCGGGGGGTTCCCGCGACGCGCAGCCTCGCATTGGATTGCCCCGTGCGGATGCTCAGAGGCATGAAAGCGAAGATTCGGCTCGCCGTCGGTGCGACGGCGAATCTCAAGAATCTCGGCCTAGGCAGCGACGAGCGCGATCTCGGCTTCCACCTCGACGACATCGTTTTCGAGCCGTAATACTAGACGTACTCGCCGAGGGCGTCGCGGTGACGGTTGAAGTACAGAAGCGAGAGAACCAGGATGACGATGCTGAAGCCGCTCGCGAACAGCACGTCGCGCCAGCTGGGCGGCATGCCGTAGTAAAAGACGTTCTGATAGGCCGAAATCATCGCGGCGATCGGGCTCCACTGAACCAAGAACTGCAGGCTCGGCGGCACGACGAATCGCGCGTAAAAGATCGGCGTCAGGAAGAAGACGGCCAGCAAAGCGTATCCGACGAGTTGCTGCAAGTCGCGGTAGAACACGTTGGCCGTCGCAACGAGAAACGCGAACCCGAGCGACATGCACAGTTCTATCAGTATGAGCAGCGGCAAGAACACGAGCGCCCAGCCGATGGGAACGCCGAATGCGGCGCTGACCGGAAAGAGCAGGATGATCGTGATGAGAAAGTTTACGCCGTTCGACAGCACCGGGACCATAACCAAAAGTTCGGTTGGCAGCAGAGTCTTTCCGACGTAGGAACGGCCGTCGAGAATCGAAGTGACGGCTTGCGCGATCGCACCCTGAAACCAAATCCATGGAATCATACCGCTGAGCAAGTAAAGCGGGAACAACCTGATCGGCGACTTCAAATAGATGGAAAATACCAGGGTATAGATCAGCATGAAGATGATCGGATTGAGCAGCGTCCACACGAAGCCCAGCGTGGACCCGCGATAGCGGAGAATGACGTCGCGTTTGACGAGCTCGTAGAGCAGCCAGCGGTAGCGGACGACGGAAAGAATGCTCGCGCGAAGGCTCAACGCGCACCCACTTCATGATTAGCCGAGATCCCCTGGCGGCGCGACTGCGCGACCAGCGTGCCGGCGCGGAATAGCGACTCGAACTGTCCGGCGTCCGCCCACCAGCCCTCGAGGATGTCGTATTTCAATTCGCCGGATTGGATGTAGGCGTTGTTCACGTCGGTGATCTCGAGTTCGCCGCGTTGCGAAGGCGTGAGATGGCGGCAAAACTCAAAAACCTTGAAATCGTACATGTAAATCCCAGTTACTGCGTAGCGGCTTTTGGGTTGCGATGGTTTCTCTTCGATGCACACAATCCTGTCGCCGTCCAACTCCGGACAGCCGAATCGCTCCGGATCGGTCACTTCTTTTAGCAGGATTCGAGCTCCCGATCCCTGCGTCCGAAATTTCCGAACGTACTGCGCAATGCTGTCCTGAACGATATTGTCGCCGAGAATCACCACGATGCGATCGCCGTCGGCAAAATCCTCGCACAGCTTGAGAGCGTCGGCAATTCCGCCTTCGGTGTCTTGGTAGGTGTAGTGAATTTCCTTGAGCCCGAACTCCTTGCCGTTGCCGAGCAGACGCAGGAAATCGCCGGCCGAGTTACCGCCGGTGACGATCATGATGTCGTCGATGCCCGCATCGCAAAGCGTCTCGATCGGATAGTAGATCATCGGCCGATCGTAAACCGGCAATAAATGCTTGTTGGTGACTTTGGTGAGCGGACGCAAACGCGAACCAAGCCCACCCGCTAGAATAACACCCTTCATCGTCTCCCCCGCTTACCGATTCGCGTACTGGCGCTGGTAGTAGTCCATAAATTCGCGTCCCCGCAACGGCCGCCACCACGATTCGTTCGCCTTGTACCATTCGATCGTATCGTGGAGCCCGCGGTCGAATGGAATGCTCGGTTCCCAACCGAGCGCGTGCGCCTTGGCGCAGTTCACGGCATACCGCCGGTCGTGGCCGGCTCGATCTTCNNNTTTCGAGGACGTGCAGGATCCCGCGGGCGTGATCTTCGGCGTGCAGCCAGTCGCGAATCTGGAGACCGTCGCCGTAAACCGGAACTTGCTGATCGTCGATGAGATTGGTGACGAACAGCGGGATGAGCTTTTCGGGGTGTTGGAATGGCCCGTACGTATTCGAGCCGCGCGTAATCAGCACGGGCGTTCCGAACGTCGTCATGTAGGCCAAGACTTGCAGGTCGCCGCCCGCCTTGCTGGCGCTGTAGGGGCTGCGCGGACGTAGCGCGTCGGTTTCGAGCGAGTCGCCCTCGGCGACGTCGCCGTACACTTCGTCGGTGGAGACTTGCAGATAGCGGCCGATGCCGTGTTTGCGCACCGCCTCGAGCAATACGTGGGTTCCTAGAATGTCGGTCCGTAAAAAGGCTTCGGGTTCGAGGATCGAGCGATCGACGTGCGTCTCGGCGGCAAAGTTCACGATCGCGTCGGCGCCGTCGCGAAGAGCATCGCGGACCACCGAAGCCTCGCAGATGTCTCCGTGAACGAAGGTGTAGCGAGCGTCGCTTTCGACGTCGGCAAGGTTGGCCCGATTCCCCGCATACGTCAGGGCATCGAGATTGACGATCTGCGCGCTAGGCCGCTCGCGCAGAATCAAGCGTATGAACGTCGACCCAATAAACCCAAGGCCGCCCGTCACGAGAATACGAGATAGCACCGTGGTAACACCCGTTTTTCTTATTGAAAAAGGTCTAACCGTTGCGTCGTCCCTTAGCCGGGCAGCTTGTGCCTCCCTACCGGTGCCGGCACGGCTCGCGCGATATTCTCGCGGTAGTCCGGAACCGGACCCTCGCGCGGTTCGAGGCGTGGCCCATAGTCGACTTGCATTGCTTTGAGCCCCAGCAGGTTGTCGTGATCGATCGGCAGCCCGGCATGCACCAGTCCCGCGGTTTGCACGGCGAGGTCCGCTGCCCAAAAAGGAATGGGTATGAACGCGACGTCAGCTTCGAGGCGCGCGCAGAGCGCGCGGTAGAACTCGCGATAGAGGACCGGTTCGCGCTCGGCAACCGTATAGGTACCGTGCAGGTTGCGCAAAACCGCCTGGTACATCGCGTCGACCAGGTCGTCGACGAACACCGTTTGAAGCGGCTGGATTCCTCCGTCGATCAGCGGGACGAACGGATGGCGGCGCAGGTACGCGCACATAGAAGCAAAGAGGCCGCCGTCACCGAGAACCAACCCCGGCCGAACGACGAGAGCACCGTGGCTTTCGAATAGGCGTTCCAGTGCGTACTTTTGCCGTCCGTATTGCGACCGAGCCTGCGGGTGCGCGGCCAGGCTCGAAATGAAAACGATGTCTTTGACGCCCCGGCGTTGCGCCGTTTCGAGCAGCAACGTTCCGCCGGCGAGGTTGACGTCCACATTCTCTTTCACGAGGGCAGCATGCACGAGGACGTCGACGCCGTCGAAGAGTTCGTCGGGTAACGACGTCCATGTGAGATCGTACGAGCGCCATTGCGAACCTTCCGGAAAGCTCGCCGGGCGGTGCCGCCCGCAGCCGGCGGTGTGCCAGCCGCGCGCTGCAAAGCCGCGAATCAGCGCCGTCGCGATGAATCCTCCGCCGCCGGTAACGAGCAGCGTCGAGCGCGGCTCCGATTCCGTCATGCGGCACTCGAGCCGAGGAGGCGCGCGGCGATGCGATGGGCGTTGGCCATCAACGAAAACGTCAACGATTTTGCCGGAAGAAACGTGAAGCCCGATCCGTCGGCCACGAACACGCTGGCGGTGCCGTGCAGCCGGCCGTCCTCGCCCAACGTCAGCGCCTTTTCTTCGCGGCCGAACGGTAACGTGCCGGCGTAGTGGATGCTGGATCCGAGCGGCGGATGAACGCGTTTGATCGGCCACGCACCCAGGGCGCGCAGCGCGCGGCGAAAGCCGCCTTCGCGCGCGGCGTGGAGACGGCGCTCGTCATCGGTGAGCGCGTACGCAATCGCAAGGCGGTCCGACGTCGGCGTCGACGCATCGCTCTCGATCCAAAGCGCTTTTCCGCCGGACGGGGCCTGCGGATGATCGAACCCGGCGATGATGAATCCCGACAAGAAATACTGCATGAGGATTCGCGCGTCGCGCACGTCGAGCGGCATCTCGCGCAGCAGTCGAAACAGCATCAGCGAACGATATGAGAAGATCGTCCCGACGGCGATATCGGCGTGGTCTTCTTCGGGAGCATGAAAAAGCGCGAGCTGCGTGAGGCTGTTGTTTCGTTCCGGCATCGAGCGCCCGATTCTTGAGGGAACCAGGCACGGCACGTAGGTGTAGTCGTTGCAGAGCAGCGGCAGGCGCGCCTGCGGGGCGACGGAGCGCAGCACGATGTGTGCGGTCCCGAGAACGCCGCACGCCAGTACTAAGCGCCGGC
>PLLA01000030.1 GCA_003140835.1 Candidatus Tumulicola scandinaviensis
CACACGCGCGTGGACTCGGCCGCGGCCGCGGCTAAGGTGACACGGGGAGTGCCTAATTATAGCCGATGTAATGAACCATTGTCGGGAGACGATGGAGCTTGATTGATGTCCGTGCCGCTTGGTAATGAATCAGCGGCAAGAGGCTCCCAAGGCATAGAGTTGGACGTGCCCATAGTCGCCTTCATCTCGCCGTTCAACGTATAGCCGGTCAGCGACCATCTCGCATACCTCATGTCTTTCCGTCGAGACAGGAACTCGGCTGTTAGCTCCGCCCTCCATCGAACGCCTGTTCCCCTTATGTCGGGACGCTTCGAGCAGGTCGAGGCGCGAGCCCGAGAGGATCTGGCCGGCCGCGAAGGCTCCAGTGACTCGACTTCGTACCTTCGGTGACCGAGACACGCTCATTTCGCGAAGGCGATGAAACTGCCCTAGTCGGCGTGTTCGTGCGTTCCGTGTCAACCATCGGATCCGCAAGGTACCACGAAGGTCAAGTTCGATCGTGGCTTGCTAATGGTCCTAATGCGGAACGCATTCGAGAAGGGATGCTGCATCGAGAAGCGTTCATCGCGGAAGACGAAGGGAGGGTACTCGGGTGGATCGACCTTCTTCCTGATGGTCATATCGACATGTTTTACTGCCTGCCAGAAGTGACTCGAAAGGGCGTCGCTGATACGCTTTACGCCAACGTACTTGGCCGGGCAAAGGAGTTGAGTCTCCAGCGACTATTCTCCGACGGGAGCGTTTTTGCCGAGTCTTTTTTCACAAAGCACGACTGGGTGATAGATGAGCGCGAAGTGATAGTGCGCGAGGGCGTTGAAATCAATAGAGCACGCATGTCTGTGCTGTTAGTTAGCGGAACATGAGGAAGGTCAGAACGCCGCTGACGGGAGAATGCTGCATGGCGAGCGTCACCGGTTTCTGCTCGCGAGCAGTCGCACTTTCGAACCGGAGACCTCGACAGGATCACTAGATGAACGACGTCATCATCGAAGGCGTCACCGGTGCAGGGAAGACCTCAACCATCAAGGCACTGGCTTCGCTCACGCGGTTCAATCTCATCAATGAGGACGCGACGTTCGATGGCTTCATGGCGGCGTTCTTAGTTGACACTGAAGAGGCTTCGAGGCGCGCGCGGCACCGGCTCGAATCCATTCTTGACCGAATTGAAGCGAGCGATCAGCAACCGCATCTTTTGGAACGATTCCACTATTCGCAGCTTGCCCTTGGCAGCAGCTGGAAGTGGTATCGTGATCTGGATGACCGATGCGCAGCTCTCGGTTACAAAATCGTTGTGCTCGTCCTTCCAGAAGAGCATCTTGCTTTGCGTTCATTGTATCGAGCGGAATATGAAGGGAAGGACTGGCAAGGCTTCATCCAGCGATTCGGTTCTGAAGAAAGAGCGTTAGACGCCATACGTCGGTCGCAGCAGACGCGTCTCGAAGCCGTCGAGGAAAGCCGAGTGCAGAGTAGACTAATTGACGCCAGCGGCAAGGACTGGAAAGCTTATGCCAAAAGCATCGCCGAGGGGGCAGGCTGGGCGACTGATCCTATCGCCGGCACTCCGAAACCATGAAGAAACCGAAGAATCCCAAACGCGGTCCCGCTCGAGAGTGGCGGGTTCAGAGTGCGAGTCCAGAACGATCGCTGCGCTTCCCCGACGACGACGACTCTGGTCTTGCTGGCGCTGTAGTTCCAACGAAGCCTGGGTCCCGCAATCTTCCTGCGGTGCCGTGCTCAAGATTCCGGAAACAAATGAAAGCCGACGTCGGCTGATGACTGGCAATCGTAAGCGCGACGGGGCTACTTGTAGGAACCCTTGGGAATGCTAACGTTAAATTGTGGAATCGCTACGCTGCGCGAATGGCAACGCGGTGACGAGGATGCCGTTGTGACGGTGGCCGACAATCCAAACGTGTCACGCTACATGAGGGACACCTTTCCTTCACCCTATACTCATGATGATGCCGCTGCGTGGATCGCACGCAACGAAGCAGCGGAACAGGATACGCATTTTGCCATTGTGCTCGATGGTCGGGTGGTTGGCGGTGTCGGCTTCGTGCTGCATCAGGCGGAGCGCCGGATCGTCGCGGACATCGGATATTGGCTCGGAGAGCCTTTCTGGGGGCGTGGCATCGCAACTGCTGCTTGCAGCGCAGTGACGGCGTACGCCTTCGAGCAGTATGAGCTGCGTCGCATCGAGGCTCCAGTGTACGCTCCGAATGTTGCGTCGCGCCGGGTGTTGGAAAAGTGCGGCTATGAGTGTGAGGGAATCATGCGTAGCGCCGTCATCAAGAAAGGTGAGGTCCTGGACGCGCATTTGTATGCTAAGATCCGATGTCCCTGATACGCCCCACCTCATCTCCGCCGTTGGCCAACTCGACAGATACTCGCTCAGCGACGCCTCGCCGCACGCGGGTACATTTCGACCAAGCCGTTGGAGTTCGCGCCGGGGACGAAGTTCGAATACAGCAACACAAACCACCTCCTCGCCGGAATGCTCGTCCAAGCAGTGAGCGGCGAATCCTTTGCTTCGTTCATGAGAAAGCACATATTCGAACTGGTCAGGCTGAACCAAACGCGATATTTGCGCACGTCCGTCCCGCAAGGCTCCGATGCCTCGCGTGGATATGAGGTTGATAAAGGGCGCTTCGTTGTGCTTCCGCCTTTTACCATGAGCTGGGCAGCTGGCGCTGGAGCAGTCGCTAGCGACGTACGCGACCTGATTGCGTGGGACAACGCGTTCTTTGGTGGCCGCATAATCAACACTACGCTCGTGCAAATAGCGACCACGCCATCGCGGGTCGAGAACGATTACGCATTCGGATGGGCTGTCGATCACGTCAAAGGGCAGCGGATGGTTTGGCACAATGGCGGTCTGCCGGGCGTGCATGCGATGAACGCCGTCTTCCCGCAATCGGGCTGGCAGATCGTGGTGCTTACCAATATATATACGGCCAACCCAGAGGGCATCGCGAAGGAGTTCATCGGGATTCTATCGCCTCGCACCAGGTGAACCTCGGACTGAGACTAGCAAACGACAAGGCGAGCCCAACCCAGGACCACCCATCCCTTGCCGAACATGTGTTCGCCTCGTGTCCAGGCGCTACCAGGAAACTTCAGGAGAAAGCCAGCCACGACGGCGACGCCGCCAAGGCCGTCCTCAAGCGCCTGTGAGACCAGGAGCGAGCGTACGTGACCGCATAGCTTTGCAAATATTTTGGGGATGATGGCGCTCTGATCTCGCCGCAGCTCTCCAAGAGCCGGCGGCGGATCGTGCTCGATGGAGTGGAGTTTTGGTTGGTCAAGGTGCCGAAGACGTGACGAGCGGCAAAGAGGGAGAGCCTTACGCAAGGCTCGATAAACCCAGTTCGATGCCGCGAATTAACCTGGCTCTTGTAAAACCATCTGAAGATTATCTGCCAGCCTACGTCGAGGCGTTAAAACATGGATGGTCGCCAAGCATGCATGAAGACGTGCGTGAGGACGAGTTAGCGCGCATTCGTGCCGATGCGCGGGGATTTCTTGCAGCCGTGAATGCTCGCGACGTCAGGTCGGGACTGCCAGGTTTTCATCGATGGATGTGGGACGGTGAGTTCGCCGGAGCCATCAAGCTGCGCTGGCGCGTGGGAACCGCCGATCTACCGCCCGATGTTTTTGGACACATCGGCTATCACGTCGTACCATGGAAACGCAGGCGGGGATACGCAACGGCTGCGCTCTCGTTAATGCTCGGTGAAGCACGCAAGCTCGGTCTTCCATACGTAGAGATCATAACCGATTTCTGCAACGTTCCATCGCAGCGCGTCATCGTGGCGAACGGCGGAGTCCTCTTCGAAGAAGTCGATGCTCTGCGCTTCCGTATAGCTCTGTAATCTGTGCTTGGGCGCTCAATATCATTTCGGAGCAAGGCGCAAGCAAAGCGCACAGATGAACCAAACATAATGCGAGGCACTTTAAAGATTCGCGAGGAGCAGTCGAGTGATCATGAGGCAATTAACGCGGTTCATAGGAACGCTTTCGGACGCGATGCCGAGGCCGCGTTAGTTCGGCGCCTGCGCGAGGACCGGCTCATCGTATCATCCGTGGTCGCTGAAGTGGATGGCAGAGTCGTGGGCAACGCCATTTTTAGTTCGTTGCAGGTCCGCCTAACCAACGATTCGATTGCTGCTGCCGCGCTCGCTCCGGTGGCAGTGATGCCCAATTATCAGCGCATGGGATTTGGAAGCAGAATGATCGAGGCCGGGATAGAGCTTTGCAGGCAGCGCAGGGCCCTTGCCGCCATCGGGCGACCCGAACTACTATGGCCGATTCGGATTTTCACCCGTTGTCATGTCGGACTTGCAATCGCCCTACGCTGGACCGCATTGGATGGGGCTCGAATTGAGCGCTGGTTCGCTCAATGGGGTAGTCGGCGTTGTAGAGTATCCGCCAGCGTTTGATGTCGTCGACGAGCCTGACAAACAGAGCACGTTTACGGTTCGGCGATTCGTCGAACCCGATCTTCCAGCCATCAAGGAGCTGGACCGGCAAGCGCTTTCTCCTGACGATCAGTACAGCGATGAAATGTACGAGCGCTTCGGCGCTGAAGACTATCGAACGCTCATAGCGGTCTCAACGGGCGGAGAAATCGCTGGCTACGCGCTTCTCGATTTCGGCACTGACCCGGTTCGACTCCGCAGTCTGGCGGTTCATCCAAGCCATCGTCGTACCGGCTGCGGATCGGAATTGATGCGTGCGAGTCTGCTTGACCTTTCACGCACCGTCGATCTCTTCGTGGAGCCGGAGAATGCGGACGCGATTCGCCTCTACGAGCGATTTGGCTTCAGCTTCGCCGGCAATATGGGTGAAATGCCGTCTAGGAAAAGGATGCTGCGTTGTGACGCTAACGGTGCGACCGCCACGATTCGCCACGCCCGTCCCGATGAGGTTGAAGCGGTGGTTCGCCTTCATCATTTGGTGCGGGCAACGTCCATGCCTTATCTGCCCGTGCTGCATACCGTCCAAGAGGGGATCGTATTTTTCGCCGAGACAGTTTTTCGAGAGTGCGATGTCCTTCTCGCCGAGCGCGAGAGTGCTATAGTCGGCTACCTGGCTTATCGCGATGGCTGGCTCGATCATCTCTACATTCATCCGGAGTACCAGGGCAAAGGCCTGGGGGCGGCCCTCATTGAGCGAGCCATGGACGCGAAGGACGCTTTGCATCTATGGGTCTTCCAGAGGAACGCACGTGCCATCAAGTTCTACGAGCGTTTGGGGTTCCGGCTTTTGCGAACGACCGACGGCCGGGACAACGAGGAGCACGAACCGGATGCTCTCTATTACTGGAGCCGCTCGTAACGATGTGCCGAGTTGAAAAAACCTTCATGGCGCCTAACCGGCTCGCAGAGCGTGCCTTGCGTACGTTGACGGAGCAACCATGTCGCGAGATAATTGTGTGCGACGCTACGCTCGACTTACTGCGAATTCGCTGCTCATCGGGGCTGGGCAAGATCCGCTCGCAATCGCCGGCACCTTGGGGCACGCTGACACCCGGCTGATGTTCGAGCGGTTCGGCCATCTGTTCGGCCATTCGGCAGGACGCGTTGCGCTCACGGCGGACCGAATTTTTGCGGCGCTCGAAACCGATTGTCGTACGATTGTCGTAATGCAGCCGATCGCTTCGGCCAGCCGCGCGTGCAAAAACGCACAAACTCCTTACAGAATCGACGCTTTAGCGCCTTGGCGTGGTGGAGATGGGGGGACTCAAACCCCCGGCCCCTTACATGCGAAGCAAAAAGCCCGCGAAACCTGACCGAAGCAAAAAACCAAGGAAATAGTTGGTTTCCCGCGTGAAATCGCGGTTTCTCGCGCGTACTTTGCCTCCGCTGGCGTTCGCGCTTTCCGCCTGTTTCCGCATCAGTTGTCGTACGATTGTCGTAAGGTCGGCAAGTTTTCAGGAGCGAGGCGATAGGCGACACTTTACGAACACGCCGGGCGAACTCACGAATGCCTGCGGCTGATGCCCTTGACTATTGGGTACAAGGGTCCCATGAAGGTTGCGATCTTTGGCTCCGACGCTCGCGCAGTAGCCATGGGTCGGCTACTCGTCACCGCGGGATATCACGTCTGCTTCGGCGACGCTGGCGGTATGGAGCCGGCTGAAGCCGCCGCTGAGCAGGCTGGTGCTGTCGCGGACACCCCTTACAACGATGCGGCCGTCTGCGAAATGTTGATCTTCGCCGGGCCACGGGAACAGATGGACGACCTGCTCGCGCTGGCGGGCCGCATCTCGCCCCACGCGGTCGTCGTCGATGCCATGGAAGGCCTGCTTCCGGGCGGCGAAAGCGGTCCAGAAGTGCTCGCTCGTAAACTCGATACGCACCGAGTCGTTCGTGCCATGATCCCGCTGCCCCAGGCGGGCGCTAATATCCTGTACTGCGGTAATGACGCCGACGCCATGACCATCGTTGAGGAAGTCTTTCGCACCGCCGGATGCGTGACGACCGATCGCGGGCCCCTAGCCAATGCCGCGGAGATCGAAGCCCCTCCGGACGCTGGCGAATCCTCGTTCGAAACCCTCAAGTCCGCGAATACCGTCGCCTCGGCATAGCATTGGGGGTGCGCCGTTTTCCGCGGAGGAGCTCGGTTATCGAATCGCACTTTGAAGTTGCGAGTTTCCCTGTGCAACGAGGTCGATGACGATTTAATCAGAGCGATTTGAGGTATTGCACCAAGTCATTTCGATCCGCGGGCGTAAGGCCCAACTTCAACGTCGCGTTATAGTGCGCAACTACGTCATTCAACGTGGCGTAACGCCCGTCATGATAAAAGCCGCCTTTCATACGCGCAGCGCCGATGCCGCGCAGCGGCGTGGTCCGATAGCGATGGTCGGGCGAACGGTCCGCCTGGAAATTGTCGATGCCGATCTCCGCGCCGGTGTGCATGTTCCAGCCGCCTTCAGTGAATCGCGGCGCCTGGTGACACGAGATGCAACTGGCGCGACCAGCGAGCAGCGCCTGCCCGCGCGAAGCGGCCGCCGGATCGAACGAACCTGGAGGCGCCGTCGGCGCCGGCAACGACAGCTGGTAGAATTGTAGCGCGGGCAACTTGGCTGTGACCATGTCCGGAGAGTGCCGAACGTGACCGAAATGCGCCTTCGCCGCCACCGGGAACTGCTTCGCGTTGTCGAGCCGAGTGTCAGTGAAGTCACCCTGGCCGTGCATTTCGAGGACCGCGACACGCATCGTCGGTTTCGAAAAGTACGTCGTAGCGGAGCGTTCTCTCCGCAGTCGAGCGAACGCCCGGCGTGGGAATGTGCGGGCGAAATGTGCCGTCGTGCATCAGGTGCTGGACCGTAACTCCATGGAGGAGCAATGCCGCGTCTGAAATGAGCCGGCGATGGCAACGCCACCAAACGGTTTCCGAACACATGATTGCGAGCTGCGAGACCGTCGCTTGCCTGAGAAGTTCACATAGTGCGACCGCGAACAAGTCGGTCTCCATGTAATCCGCGTACGCTCGAAACGAAGGATGACGCAGCGCGACATTAGGGCTATCGCGATGAACCTTTCGGAAGCCGCCGAGAGCCGGTTCCCACCGATACACGCTTCCGCTGGTTTCGGGGATCCAGCGTTGCATTTCCTCGCGCCAAAACTGTGGATGACGGCGGCTCCTGGGAACGGTACGGACGTCGACGAGCGACTCGATCGAGGCTTCGCGAATGAGCCGCGCGAGTTCTTCCGCAGTCGCAGTTCCATGTCCGAGCGTGAGCAGCCGCGGTGCCATTCACGGCTCTTCGCTAATAGTGTGAACGGTGCCGCTTGCGCGGTTTGTATGCGTTCACGCGCTCCCGGTAGCGACGAAGACGAGCCTCACCGGCTTGTTCAGATCAAGCGTGATTGTCGAAGGTGTGAATGCCCAGTCCTTGACCGAGACATGAATGACGGGCGTTTCTGCGCGCGCGGGGAGCGTAGGCAGCAGGAGGAGCGTCGCGGCTATGGCGGAGGCAACGAACGTCAGGCGTTTCACGGGGACCGGATTCCTTTCTAAAGCGTGCGTTCGAGTCAAGGGACTAAATTAGTATATTGACAGTATCCGACGGAATTGAGAAGATTACGAGAACAAAAGTATGAAGCTCACCAAAGAAACTGAATATGCCTTGGAAGGGCTCACCTCGCTGGCCACCTACCCGGAGGGGACGGTGATCCTGGCTGCCGATCTGGCCGACGCGGTTTGCACGTCGACGGGGTTCATGTCGAAGATCATGCAACGACTGGCCGTCGCGAAGATCGTAAGGGGACACCGGGGGAATCCACGCGGCTACAGTCTGGCAAAGCCGGCCGGTCGCATCAGCGTCCGCGATGTCGTTGAATCGCTGGAAGGCGACGATATTTTCGAGCGTTGCATCTTTTGGTCCGAGCCGTGCTCGGAGGTAAACGCCTGTCCGCTGCACGACGTGTGGAAGCGTGTGCGGCCGCAGGTGCGGTCGCAGTTGTCCGAGCTGAGCCTGCGTGACCTCGTGCGCAAGAAACGCAAGAGCCGATAGATGCCAATCGAAAGCCGCCTCTTCGTCAAAACCGCGCTCGTCGCGCTCGTAGTTACATTTTGTTGGGGCGCGTGGATGGCGCTTGAGGAATCAGTCGGGCGTTCCGTCAATCCGATCTGGGCGATCGAACACGCGCACCTGGCGTTCGTCGGATGGCTTGTCAACATGGTGATCGGTTTTGCACTGTGGCTGCTCCCGCTCAATCGCGAACGGTTTCCCGACACCCAGGGCCGCTATTTCCGCTGGATGCCGCTGACGATATACCTGCTGCTCAACGGCGGTTTGATCGCGCGCATCCTCTCCGAGCCGGCCGTCGCGAGCTCCGCAGTTGCCCGCCTGGCACTCGGCGCATCTGCCGTCATGCAAGTATGCGCGATCCTCTTGTTCATAAAGCTGGCTTGGTTGCGCACTCGCCGGCCGTCGCACCCGGCGAAGGGCGTCCGGTGATGCGAGGCTGGATTCCGCCGGTTCCTCTGGCGCTCGGCGCACTCTTCGGCGCGCTATCGTGGACGCTCGTCATCCTGTACGGCGTAACGCCGTCCTTTGGAATCGCTCTTGCCTGGGTCCATGCGGTCGCGCTGGGTTCGTTTACGACGATCGCCCTCTCGGTACTCATTCACGTCGTCCCAGGGTTTACCGACCTTAGGTGGCGCGGAAAGACGCTCGCTCGATGGTGCGCTAGCCTGCTGCCGTTCGCAGCGGCCGGATTCGTCCTTTCATTTGCAAACGGATTTGGGCTGGGCGTTGCGATCTTCGGCGTCGTCTCTTCGCTCTTGATTCTCGCCTACGCGATCGCCGCGATCGCGACGCTCGTGCAGCGAGCGCCCTCGGCGACGGGAGGCGCGATCGCACGCGCGTTCATCATGGTGTTCGCGTTCCTGGCGGTGGCAGCGTTGCTCGGCGCGCTGTTGGCCTACGGCCCTCAAGCGGGAGATGCGGGTCTGCTGCGGCTTGCGCCCGAGCACGCGGCAGTCGCGCTCGTAGGCTGGTTGACGCTTCTAACGATGGGCGTTTCGGCGAGAACGCTTCGGCCGATCCTCGGAAGCGAACCGCGGTGGCGTGCGATCCATGTCGTCTCGAACGCGACGATGCTGCTTTGCGCGATTTTCATACCGGTCGCCCTCGGAATCGGCATCCTCGCCCTGACGCGAACCGCGTTCGTCGTCGGCCTCGTCGCGGCGGCGCTCTATGCGGCCGATGGGTTCGACCGAGTGCGTCGCGCGAAGACGCCGAACCGGCCCGCGCACGCGTTGGTCGTCGCGTCGCTGCTGTGGCTAGTGTTCGCGGCATCGGCCGCGGCGGTCGGCGCCTACGACGTTGCGGTCATCGCGGTCCTCTCCGGCTGGCTCGGGCAGATGATCAACGCGCATCTGCATCACCTAGGGATTCGCGTGATCGCAACGACGTTCGCGGGCGACGGCGATGAGACACGGCCGTGGCAACTCCTCGACGTCCACCTCAGCTGGGCAACGGTCGTGTGTGCGCAGGCTGCCGTCGTGCTGTTGGTGCTCGGAGTCGCCTTCCGGCCGTCGTGGTGCTTTTTTGCGAGCGGCAGCATTGGGCTGCTCGCTGCCGCCGCGTTTGCCGTTAATGCCGGAATTGCCATACGGCGTGCAAAGCACATTCGCTCTTTGGAGGGCTCGAGGTCATGGGGAACGGGAATCTAGTTTTTGAAATTTTCAGCGTGGCGGCGGCGCTTGCCATCATCGCGATGCTCTTTCTCGCCAACTATCGATCACGCGAGCCGCTGGCGCAGGAGGTCGTCACGTCGCGTGGCTATGCATTGCGGCGCTACTGGTTCTGGCTCGTTTTCGCCGTCGCCGTGGCCAGCTTTGCGCTAACCGTACCGTATTTCCCGTATCCTCGAGCCGGCGCATCGGCGAACGCCAAGCATTTCAGCGTCGTCGCGCAGCAGTACGACTTCGCCGTTTCGGGGGTCATACCGCGCGACGTGCCGGTGATCTTCGACGTCACTTCTAAGGACGTCAATCACGGGTTCGGTATCTACGGTCCGAACGGCGCTATCGTCGGGCAAGTGCAAGCGATGCCGGGCTACGTGAATCATCTGCCGATGACGTTTACGGTGGCCGGACATTACACGATCCGGTGCCTGGAATATTGCGGCATCGCACACGCTGCGATGCAAGGAGGTTTTGAAGTTCGATGAGCGCCGACGTCGTGAACGGCCGCGCGGGGATGCGCGTGATGTGGACCTATATCGGAACGGGATTGGCCATCTTCTCGCTCATGTTGCTGGCCGGTATTCTACTGCGTGCTGCGCAAGCTGGATGGCTTCCGGTCGATCCCGGAACGTTCTATTCGATCTTGAGCCTTCATGGTGCCGGCATGATCGTCGCGATGGCGATCGCGGGCCTGGGAACGCTGTGGTATCTGGTTCGCCGGGAAACGGATCTTGACGAACGAATTGCATTTCTCGCCTACGGGTTTTTCGTCGCAGGTGTAATCAGCGTCATCGTGAGCGTCTTTCCCGGACGATATGGATCGTTGTGGACGATGCTCTATCCGTTACCGTTCGTGGGCACGTATTGGCCGAGTTGGGCGACCGGCACGTGGCTCGTCGGCAACGCCCTCGTGATGCTCGGATTCATGCTCTGGTGCGCGCAGATCCTCGGCGCATTGCTGGCAAGATACGGTGGCGTTCGCGGCATGCTGGCAATCGATTACGTGTTTCGCAACCGCGCGTTTACGGATTCGGGCGGCAAGCCGCCGCCGCCCGCAATGTTTGCGGCAGCGATCACGGCATTCGACGGATTCGTTACCGGAACGGTCGGCCTCGTGATCGGCACGGCATTGCTCGTGCACTGGATCGATCCGTCGGTCGCCATCAATCCGCTATGGGCGAAGAACCTTACGTATTTGTTCGGCCATTCCATCGCGAATCTCACGATGTATATGGCGGTCGCCGGCGTTTACGTCGGGCTGCCGATGTGCACGAAACGCGCGTATCACACGTCGCCGCAGCTGGCGGTTGCCTGGTGGGCCACGCTCCTGTTCGTGATTATCGCGTACTTCCATCATCTGTATATGGATTTCGCTCAGATGCAATGGATGCAGTTCGTCGGCGAGATCGCCTCGTATTTTGCGGCGATTCCCGTCGTGGTCGTGACCGTGTACGGCGGCGTGATGCTCGCCCACCGGTCGGGAATGCGCTGGTCGCTCGGGTCGGTGTTCCTCTACGCCGGGATGATCGGCTGGGTAGTCGGCGGCATCGGCGCGTTGCTCGACGCTACGATTCCGGCCAACGTCGACCTGCACAATACGCTGTGGGTGCCGGGACACTTCCACACGTACTTGCTCGAGGGCGTGCTGCTCTTTACGCTCGGGTGGGTGTTCGTCAATCTCGAGCAGCGCGCCGACGCCGTGTCCAGTCTCTTAACGCGTTGGCTCGTCGGTCTCGGTATGTTTGGTGGCGGCGCCCTGTTTCTGCTTCCATTCTATAGCGCGGGAGCGGCCGGCGTTCCGCGACGCTACGCCGTCGAACCGCCGCCCGGTCCGTTCTGGGCAAGTGTGGCGACGGTGGGCGCAATCGTGTTCGTGGCCGGCTTTGCGATCTGCGTCATCGAGGGAATTCGTCTCACTCGCTTGCGCAAGAGCGAGGAAGCGGTATGAAGAGGCAAACGATCGTCGCAACGATTATTCTGCTCGCAACGGTTGCATTCGCGCTGGCGCCGCTCTTTCGCCGAAATGTCGATATTCCGATCCCCGTGCATCACGCGCTGCATGCGGTCATGATGGCGGGTGCGGCGCTCGCTGGCATTCTATTCGCCGGCTCGTCGGCACGCGAGCGGCGCAGCGGCGCGGCGTGGCTCATCGTTGCGATATTTGCGCCAGTGTTCGCCATGCTCTTGATGTGGCCATCGGAATATTCATTTTTCGAGATGCATCCTAACGGTCACGTCGCCGAGCACCTCGGGTTGATGTTCCTGGCTCTCGTCGCAGGGTATGGGGGCCAACGCTATGCCAACGGCATCGGCTGGGCGTCAGGAATCGGCATCGTCGCGATGGCGGTGTTAGGGATCTGGGGATACGGTGTTGCCCCGGCGATCACGGCGCCCGTGGTAGTCGCGGCATCCGCGTCGAATGCCGTGGTAGTGCCGAACGTTGCGCACGGGTCGGCGCTATTCACGCAAAACTGCGCCGTCTGTCACGGCGTTGCCGGAGCGGGCGGAGAGGGGCCGCCGCTCAAAAACGAGCGCGCGCGCAAGACGCTTGCTGCGACGGAAGCATGGATTAAGAATCCGGCGCCGCCCATGCCGAAACTCTATCCCACTCCGCTCTCGGCCCAAGACGTCGCCGATGTTGCGGGGTACGTCGAAACGCTGCGTTAGAGTAGGCCCTACGAATCATGAACGCGAGACCGCGATCTTCGTCCGCCGAGGGCCGGCAATCTCGCGAAGGATGGGAAGCCCGCCGTGGACGTACCTCCATACCTGGGAGGCTCCCGGCCGAAAAACAAAGCTTTGCTGCTTTCGCTCCGTCGAATGGGGCGATCACCGAGAGCTCGTAGCGATGCCGAAGCGCCAGGAACTCAACAGCCCAGCCATCGTCGTGCTACTGCCAAGCCGCGGCAGGCTGACAGTTGAAACGCTCGCAGCAATGGGTCACCTGGACACCGACCACATTAACGAGCCCAAACCTCTGATAGTTACAGCGGCACACAAGAGCATCGTCGAAGCTCGCAACGAGCTCGCCAAGACGGCGCTTGAGGTTCCGGCCCAGGCTTCGTTTGTTCCAAAGGTCGGATGGCACGCGCTCTGGGAGCCGCACCCTCTGCGGCTGTTTCTTGACAGTACCCAGGTAAGGGGCGCTTATGCACCAGTCGCTCAGCGCCTTTTCAACGTAACCTGGAACGTGCGCACGCGATTAAAGAGATACAAGCGCGCGAGTCGGTGGCCCTCGGGAACCGACCTTTAGACCTTCAATTCGATCTTTTCGAGCGCACCCTTCGTCGGAACGACATGATGATCCAGTCGCAACTCTTTGGGACTGTATCCGAACGCTAGTCCGAGGAGCTGCGGCAAGTGGAAGATCGGGACGTCGATCGTCGTCTTCAAGACGCGCGCCGCATCGGGCTGCTGGCCGTCGAGGTTCAAGTGGCACAGCGGACACGGCGTCACGAGCAAATCGGCGCCCTTATCCTTTGCCTCGATGATGTGGTTGCCGGCCATCGAGAGCGACTTGTCCCGATTGAACGTGAGCATCGGGAAGCCGCAGCACTTCGTGGAGCCGCGATATTCGACAGGTTCAGCACCAAGCAGCGCGATCAGCTGCTCGAGATAGGTCTTCCGTTCTGGGCGCTCGTTCAAGCCGAGCTGTTCGTTAGGTCGAAGAATGTAGCAGCCATAGAAAGGGGCGATCTTGAGACCCGTGAGCTTGTACTTGATTGCAGCGCGAACGCGCTCGAGGCCGATGTCTTCGAACAACATCCACAAAAGGTGCTTGACCTTGGTCTTCCCACTGTACCGCAAGCCAAAGCCCTGGTCGCCGATCGTTGCATTCACTTTCTCGAGTCGCTTCTCGTCTTTTGCAAGATGGTAGCTGACGCCCGAGAGCACACCCTGACACGTACTGCAGATCGTCATGAGATCAGCGTCTTTAGCTTCGGCCATCGCGAGCGTCAAGCCGTTGAGAGAATCCGCCAGCTCTGGGTTCTGTTCGCTGAGCACGCCAGCACCCGTGCACGGCGCCTCGGTGAGCTCTTCGAGCTGGAGTCCCAACGGCTCGGCGATCGCCTTGGCGGAAACGTAGAGCTCTGGGCACGCGCCCTTTGAGACGCAGCCGGGATAAAACGCGACTTTCACTTGAATCTTCCTCCGAGCCGATCGAAGATCGCCTTGATCCTACTGACGCCGGGAATCGACTTGTGAATGATCGGGGGCAGCTTGCCGGCGCGGATCATGTTGATCGCGCTCGGCAATGTTTTGAGTTGCCCGAAAACGTTAAAGAGTCCGACCGACTTAGGCAACAGGGTGAGCTCGTTGAGCCGGCCGCTGTGTTTGACTGAAGTGGCGAAAGCGTCGGCATGCCGGGTCCCGGGATTGTTCGTGAAACCAGCATCGACGGCGAGCCTGCGAATCTTGAGAATCTGTTCGAGCGGATCGACGCCTTTCGGACACTGCGTAACGCATTCGTAGCAGTGCGTGCAGTCCCAGATACCGCCCGGACCGCTGTATTCGCCGAGGCGGTCGCGTGTCTTCGAGTCGCGCGGGTCGCCGACGTAGCGGTATGCTTGCGCGAGTGCTTGTGGTCCGAGAAAATCGGGGTTGACGGCGAAGGACTCGCAGTCCATCAGACATGCGCCGCAGCTGATGCAGCTTACCTCTTGGATCAGCTCTTCCATCGCCGCATTGGGTACGCGATACTCTTCCATCGGCCCAGGCTCGGGCTTCTTCGCGTCCAGCCATGGATTGACTTTGAAATGCTTGCCCCAGAAAGTGGTCATGTCGCAGACGAGATCACGAATGACCGGCATCGATGGAGGCGATTCAACGCGCGTCTTCCCGTCTTTGGTAAACTCGGTGAGCTTGCTCTTGCAGGCGAGATGTGCGTGACCATTGACCCACATCGCACACGAACCGCAGATCGCGCTGCGACACGCGCACCGGACCGCCACCGACTCGTCCTGGTACTCGCGGATCGCGATAAGTGCGTCGAGAACGACGGCATGTTCAGGGAGCTCGACGGTATAGGTCTGGTAGTGTTTCGGCGGAGCTTTATCCCACGGGGGCGGAAAACACTCGCCTTGGACCGCACGTTCCGCGTACGTGCCTTCGGGGTTATACCGGCCGATCTCAATCGTGAATTGCATCAGTACGTCCGCGCTTCCGGCTTCCACTGGGTGATCGTGACGGGAGAAAACGAGATTTCCGGTTCAGCCTCACCGCAGTATCTCACGTCGATGTGCTTGAGCCATTCGGTATCGTTGCGTTCAGGATAATCGGTTCGCGCTTGGGCGCCTCGGCTTTCTTTGCGGATTATCGCACCACGAATGATGCTCTCGGCACAATCGAACATGAATCCCAGCTCCAACGTAAACTGTAAGGCCTGGTTGAAGACACGCCCTTTGTCACCAACACAGACTCGATCGTACCGTTTTTTCAATTCCCCTACCTTGGTCAACGCTTCTTTCAGGCCTGCCTCGTCGCGATAGACTCCTACGTTCTTGTCCATCGTCGTCGCAAGCTCGAGGCGCAAGCGCGCGTGCGTCTCCCCGGCATAGGGTCGAGCCAGAAGGTCGGTGATTCGTTGCTGTTCGGAGCGTAGCACGTCCTCGCCGCCCTTCGACCGGGTTACACTCTTGATGTAGGCGGCCGACGCTTTGCCCGCATGGCGGCCGAAGACGATCGTATCAAGCAACGAATTCGCGCCCAACCGATTGCCGCCGTGCACGCTGACGCAAGCGACTTCGCCTGCCGCATACAGGCCGGGGACCCGCGTCGCGCCATCGATGTTGGTCTTAACTCCGCCCATCTCATAATGCATCCCGGGACGAACCGGAACCGGCTCCTTGACCATATCGATCGAGAGATAATCGAGCGCCATCTCATGGATTTGGGGCAGTTTCTTCAAGATGACGTCCGCTCCCAAATGGCGGCAGTCCAGCAAGACGTTGCCATCGATGCCTCTGCCCTCGGCAATCTCGACCGTCTCTGCCCGCGAGATCACATCGCGCGCGGCCAGCTCCATCTTGATCGGTGCGTACCTCTTTAGAAAACGGTCACCCTTGCCGTTGAGCAGGTAGGCGCCTTCACCACGCGCGGCTTCCGTCATAAGGAATCCGCTGTCCGCAAGACACGTCGGATGGTACTGCACCATCTCCATGTCTTCCAAGGGTGCACCCGCGCGATATGCCAGCGAGTACCCGTCGCCCGTGCAAATCAGCGCATTCGTGCTCGGTTCGTACGCTCGCCCGAGACCGCCCGCCGCAACGATGACGGCTTGGGCTCGCAGAAAATGTAGCTCTCCTGTGATCAACTCAAACGCGACCATCCCGCGACATGCACCGTCCTCGAGGTAGAGGGCCGTCGCGAACCATTCTTCATAGACCTTGACGCCGGCCTTGAGGATTTGATCGTAAAGCGTCACCAGCAACGCCTGCCCCGTGATGTCGCCAACGAAATAGGTTCTCGCCTGCGAGGCTCCGCCGAATGCGCGCGTGCCGAGCTTGCCGTCATGGCGGCGGAAAAAGATCACGCCCATGTGCTCGAACTCGATAATGTCGCTGGGAGCCTCGCGGCACATGACTTCAACCGCATCTTGATCGGCAAGATAATCACTTCCTCTGATCGTGTCAAAGGCGTGCGATTCCCAGGTGTCGCCCTCGCCAATCGCGGCGTTGATCCCGCCTTGGGCAGCATTCGAATGGCTGCGGAGCGGGTGCACCTTCGTAACGACCGCTACGTCAGCGCCATTGCGAGCAGCTTCGAGCGCTGCACGCATGCCGGCCAGACCCGCGCCGAGGACTAGGACATCGTGATCGATTATCACAGAAACTCCCTCTCGTTGGAAGTCGGCTTCGGAAGCTTTGTCAAAGTTTCGCTTGGGTTACATTACAATCAACAGTTCGGAAACCGCTCTGTTGCAACGTTTGAGTTTTCGAGGCGATAGGAGAGTTCCGAAACTCTCTCCGTCTTTGCAACAGAGCCCTTTAAACAAGCCTGAGCTTCAGACGGCAGCATAACTTGCAAGGATCCACTTAAGAAACGCAGATTGCTGTCGAGGAGATCGGGGCCACCGCTGCTGGCGTGCATCTTAGCAGCCAAGCGGCGCGGTCGTGATGGGACGGCTAGCTGAAGGAGCGCTCGTCTGCGCTGTACGGAGTCGGATCCGTTTCGGCCCGGTGCTTGAGCGAAACGACTACGTTACAATAGAATAGTGACCGCCTCAGGGGGCTCG
>PLLA01000004.1 GCA_003140835.1 Candidatus Tumulicola scandinaviensis
GACGGGACGCACGTCGCGGGGCCCGCGCCACGCGGATTGGACCCCTTGCCGTTTCGCGAACAAACTGGCGCAGCCGAGGTAACGTGGATCGTCTATCAGTCCAACACACCGCAACGTATCGTCGTCTCCTATCAGGCATAGAGAATCGCTGATGCTGAACTGGATCGAAAAACGAACCGGCTTCGTCTCGATGACGAAGGATTTTCTCACCGAGGACGTACCCGGCGGCGCTAGCTATTGGTACGTCTTCGGAAGCGCGACGCTCTTCGCGATGATCGTGCAGATCGTCACCGGGATTTTCCTCACGTTCTTTTACGCGCCGTCGGCCGACACCGCGTGGGAATCGACCCGCGCGATCTACCTCAATCCGTTCACGCACTTCTTGCTCTCGGTTCACTACTGGGGCGCGTCGGCGATGATCGCGCTGGTCTTTCTGCACCTCTTGCAAGTGTTGATTTGGGGCGCCTATAAGTCGCCTCGCGAGCTGCAATGGGTCGTCGGCGTCTTGTTGCTGCTGGTCACGCTGGTCCTCGGGCTCACCGGCTACCTGTTGCCGTGGGACATGGACGCGTACTTCGCATCGCAAGTTTCGCTCAACATCACCGGCCTCGCGCCGATCGCCGGACCGATCCTCCAAAACATCGCGCAAGGAGGCGGGACGATGGGTACGGCGACGATCAACCGCTTCTTCGGTCTTCACGTGTGGTTGATGCCGGCCGCGCTCGTCGGGCTCGTCGGCGCGCATTTGGCGATCTTCCGCCACAACGGTTCGGCCGGTCCGGTCGTCGACGATCCGCGCAAGCTCAAGGTCGGGCGCTTCTGGCCGGATCAGATGTTCATGGACGCCGCGGTCTCGTTTTTAGTGTTCGTCGTAATCATCTTCTTGACGCTGTTCTTTCCACCGTTTCTCGACGCCAAAGCCGATCCGACCAACTCGCAGTTCGTTCCGTATCCGGCCTGGTATTTTCTCTCGCTGTTCGGACTGCTCGGGCTCGTGCCGCCATCGCTTAGCATCGGACCGATTCCGCTGCCGATGGAACTCATCGCTACGATCATCGTTCCGACGGTTTTCCTGGTCGTCGTCCTAGCCATCCCGTGGCTCGACCGCAGTACGACGCGCAGTTTTTCCTCGCGGAAAGGCATCCTGTGGGGGACGACCATCATGGTGATCGTCATCGTCATCCTTTCGGTATACGCGCAGGTCACCACGATGGCCAAACAGGCGGCGGCGCCACCGTCGCCGAGCCAAGCTACGGTTTTGGCGATGTCGGAAACGTCGACGACCTCGACGAGTACGACCGCCGGCGGCGGGGCGGCACCTTCGGGCGGCGCGCCGTCTGCGGGCAGCGCCAACGGCGCCAAAGTCTTCTCTACCAACTGCGCGTCGTGCCACGGCGCGCAGGGTCAAGGTTCGCCCGGCGCGTTCCCGCCGCTTGCGAACAACCCGGTGGTGACCGGCGACGCGAACAAGGTCATCGGCATCCTGGTCGACGGTCTACACGGATCCATTTCGGTCGCCGGACAGACGTACAACGGACAGATGCCGGCTTGGAAAGGTACGCTTTCGAACGGCGACATCGCCGATGTCATCACGTACATCCGTACCGCACTAGGCAACAACAAAGCTTCAGCCGTCACGCAAGCGCAAGTCAACGCCTATAAGCCGTAAGGGCGAGCGGTGTCGTCCTACGCGCGCGGGACGCTCGCTTTTTCGGGTCCGTCCGAAAAAGCTGCTCCCTGGCTCGGCGCTCTCGGGCATCCAGCCCTCCGCGCCTCGTCCAGAGGCCCGCGCGCCGTAGGACGACACCGCTCGTCCTTACTTATTAGCGCTTCAATCCGTGCAGAGCGGGCCGTCGTATAGGAACAATGCGGCGTTCATGTCGGTGGCAATCAAGCGCCGGCGCCGTCCGTAGGTCGGATCGTAAGCGGGTCGTTTCTTGGGCGCGATGACCCACGCGCGCTGGGCGCCGCAAATTGCAACACGAGGATCGATGCCGTCGTTTTCGGGATCGCCGCCGCCCGGCGGCGCGAGTACGGCTACGTCGGGCCGCGTGTAGAACAGCAGCGCGTTCCCGCCCGACGTGCTTTGAATCGCGACTTTGTCGAAGGGCGCACGCTCGCGATTGATGATGGCCGCCAGCCGGGGTATCGGCTTGTAGGCTTCGGTGTGAGGCAGAACGGCTAGCGCGAGCACGTCGACGGCAATCAGCATCGTAATGGCCAGCGCGTACGGCGAGGATCGCACATCGGCGCGAAGGGCGAGCAGTAGCGCCGTGAGCAGCGATCCGGCAAAGACGACGGCGCCCATCGCAATCAGACCCGGAACGAGTCGCGAGACCGTCGAGTCGAATTCGTTGCTGCGCATGAAGATGGCGATGGCCAACGCAACCGCACCGATCGTCAGCGGCACGAACGATGCGGAAATAACCGCCGACCGGGCACCGGCGCGCCGCACGACGGCTTCAAAATACAGTGCGGCGATCAACGCTAAGGCCGGAAACTCCAGGGCGATATAGTTGGGAAGCTTGGTGCGCGCGAAGCTAAAAAAGACCAGCGGGACCACGATCCACGTGAACGCGAGCCGCACGAGCCTCGCCAGGTGCGGATCTTGCGGGAGCGCCTGCAGCTGACGAAAGCCGTAGACCACGGCCATCGGCAAGAACGCGCTCCAGGGAAAAAATCCCAGCAGCAAAACCGGCACGTAGTACCAAATCGGGCCGGATTGGTTTTCAATGACGCCGGTATAACGTTCGATCGTATAGTGGCCGAAGAGTTTTTCAAGCGGAAACAGGTGGTACTGCCAGACCAACGCCAGCGGCCATGGAACGACGATTACCGCAAATGCGATCAAGCCGAGAAGCCAAGCGCGCGCCGTCGGCAACGCCATCGACTCGTGCCGGTCGTTCCACACGAAGAACGGCACGATGACTAGCAGCCCCACCACCGGCGCCACCAGACCTTTTGCGAGAAATCCGAAACCCGCGGCGATCCAGCCGTAGACGATGTAACGGTCGCGTCCGGTCTCGAGCCCGCGGAACCACCAAAAAATCGCCATCGCGACGGTCAGATCGAGGAGCGCATCCATGATCGCCAGTCGCCCGATGACGGCCATCATCAAGCAGCTCGACAAAATGACGCTGGCATAAATCCCGACGCGCGTGCCCGCTTGTCGCGCGACCGCGTAACCGGTCATGGCCGCGAGCGCGATGGTCGCGAGCGCCGACGGTAAACGCAACGCGAATGACGTCAGGCCGAACAACAGAGCAAAAAAGGCGCCGAGCCAAAAATAGAGCGGCGGCTGGACGAAGTACGGGACGGTATTGAAATGTAACACGACCCAGTCGTGGCCGATCAAAATCTCGCGGGCAACTTCGCCGTATGCGGTCTCGCTATTATCCCAAAGCGAGCCCACGCCCAGACCGGGCAGCGTGATCAGCGCGGCCGCAGCGCCTCCGACGAACGCCGCGAGGACGGGGCGCTCCCCGGTAAGGAACTTTTCTTTTGCGGCCACTCGCGGCGGTTTTTGGCGAACGGGTGCGGAAGTCTTTTGATGAAAAGCTTCAGAGGGTCCTTAGATGCTTCCAATCGTTTTGCGCCCGAACGGTCGTCGAGCCCTGATCGTCGGGGGAGGCAGCGTTGCTGCGCGCAAAGCCGAGTCGCTCGTTGCCGCCGGATATCCGATTTTCGTCGTCGCCACGTCGATCGTCGACGATCGCTTGCATTCGCTCGCGGGCGATGCCGGTTTTGCCGAGCGGCCCTACGACCCCGCCGACGTCCGCGAAACGGCGTTGGTCGTCGCGGCAACCGACGACGACGAGGTCAACGCCGGCATCGTACGCGACGCTCGCGCTGCCGGCGTGCTCGTATGCGATGCGATCGATTCCGAGCGCGGCGACTTCAATATGCCGGCAACGATTCGCCGCGGAGGAGTCACGCTCAGCGTCGATTCGGGCGGAGGATCGCCGGCTTTTTCCAAGCGCATCGCCGCCGAACTCGCCGAAGCGTACGGTCCCGAATACGGCGATGCGGCGCGAACGCTCGCGCGCATGCGATCCTACGTCAAAACGGTGCTGCCGCCGGGCAGCCGGTCCGACGTGCTCCGTTCGCTGGCAGCGCTGCCCGTTGCCGAACTTGCATCCATGAATCCCGTCGGTGCCGAACACGTCGTCGAAGCGACGATCGAACGGCTGCGGCACGATCCCGAACCGCCCCCGACGGCAACCGTCACGTGCGCATCGCGTGCCAGCGCGCTCGCCATGACCCAGACACGAACCGTCGCCGCGCGGTTGGCCGAACGCGGCATCGCGACCACGATTCTGGCGATAACGACGACCGGCGACCGGCAGCGCGATCGCGCGATCGATCGCATCGGCAGCGTCAACGTTTTCGTCGCGGAACTCGAAACCGCGTTACGCGACGGCCGCGCGGACTACGCCGTGCACTCCTGCAAAGATCTGCCAAGTGAACTCGCCGCCGACATGCGAATTGCCGCGATCTCGGCGCGCGAGGATCCGCGCGATGCATTTTGCAGCGAACGCTTTCCGAGTTTCGACGCCCTTCCAGCCGGCGCCGTCGTTGGGACGTCGAGCCCGCGCCGGCGCGTTCAACTGGCGGCGCTGCGTCCGGATTTGAGCTATGAAGACGTTCGCGGGAACGTCGACACGCGGCTGCGCAAGCTGCGCGAAGAACGCTACGATGCCGTCGTGCTGGCAATGGCCGGGCTCAATCGGCTGCGGCTGCGCGCGGCCCATACCGTTGCGTTTGACGCCGGCGTCATCGTCCCGGCGGTCGCCCAAGGGGCGTTGGCCGTCGAAACGCGCTCCGGCGACGCCGCCCTCGCCGCCGAACTGCGTGCGGCAATCAACGACCCGACCGCCGAACTGTGCGTGCGCTGCGAGCGCGCCGCCTTGCGCGCCTTGCGCGGCGGCTGTAGCGCACCCATCGGCGTGCACGCCCACCTGCATGATGGGGTGCTGGCGGTTTGGGCCGCCTACGCCGCCGGCCCCGACGCTGCGATCTCCCGTCGTCGCCTCGAGCGTAAGGTGGACGGCGTCGAAGGGGCGGAGGCCTTAGGCGCCGAGCTTGCCGCCGGACTGCTCGGGGGTCGCGCCGCCCCGCTTGTGGTGTTGCCGCGCACCCAGGAGCGCCCGAGCCGGATCGCGACCGCGCTACGCGCCGAAGGGATCGACGTCATCGAGCTTCGCGCAGGGGACGACGGACCCGACCCCGCCGAACGCACCGTAGATATGCTCCTCTTCCCCTCGAGCGGCTCGGTGGCCGCCGCCGAACCGTACTTGGCGCGCTTGCGCTCGTCGGCCACGCGCCCGGCGGTGCTCGCCATGGGCCCGGTTTCGGCGCGGGCCGCCCATGCGGCCGGTTTCAATCCGGACGCCGTGTCGGGCGAGGCGTCGATCGCGGCCTTCGTTTCGCTGATCCGCGAACGCCTCGAGGCGACCCGATGATGGCGGTTCGGCCGCGCCGGCTCCGGCGCGGCGACGTCGTGCGAGGCTTGGTTCGCGAGCACCGGGTGGCCGTGGAACAGCTCGTCGCCCCGCTGTTCGTTGCCGAGCGACCGGCCGACACGGGACCCATCGCTTCCATGCCCGGAATCGCGCGACTCGACGTCGACGGTGCGGTTCGCGAAGCTCGCGAGCTCGTCGCGCTTGGAATTCGAAGCGTCTTGCTGTTCGGAATTCCGGCGCACAAAGACGCGGTCGCTTCAAGCAACTACGATCCGCAGGGAGTCGTGCAGCAAAGCGCGCGCGCGATCAAAGCGGCGCTGCCCGAGATGCTCGTGATTGCCGACGTTTGCAACTGCGAATACACCGACCACGGACACTGCGGCATCCTCGACGCGCGCGGCGACGTCGACAACGACGCAACCCTCGAACTCCTCACGCGCACGGCCGTGACGTACGCGCAAGCCGGCGTAGACGTGGTGGCACCTTCGGACATGATGGACGGACGAGTCGGCGCGATTCGTTCGGCGCTGGACGCGCGCGACCACACCGGCGTCGCAATCATGGCCTACAGTGTAAAGTATGCATCGGCATTTTACGGTCCGTTTCGCGATGCCGCCGGCTCGGCTCCGCAATCCGGCGACCGCCGCACGTACCAGATGGACCCTCCAAACGCCCGCGAAGCGCTGCGCGAAATCGCGCTCGACATCGAAGAGGGCGCCGATATCGTCATGGTCAAGCCCGGCTTGCCGTATCTAGACGTCGTACGCGCGGCTCGCGACAGTTTCGACGTTCCAATTGCCGTCTTCAACGTGAGCGGCGAATATGCGGCGATCAAAGCGGCGGCAGCCAACGGCTGGCTCGATGGCGATCGGGCGATCGACGAAATCCTCACCGCCTTCGTGCGCGCCGGAGCCGACGTCGTGATCACCTACTTCGCCAAAGAATACGCCGCTCGGGCAGCGAGGCGCGCGCCGTGAACGCGACGGACGGCGATACGGCGGTCGTCATTCTCGCCGGGGGGATGGCAACGCGGTTTCCGGGCAAGCTGGAGGTCGCACTCGACGGCGAACCGCTTTGGCGGCGCGCATATCGCAACGCGCGCGCGACCGGTTGGCCGGTGTATATCGCCGGCAGCGAAAGGTTTTCGCCCGCGCTCGCCGATAGCGTTTCGGCGTCCATGCTGATCGACCGGTGGCCGGGCGGCGGCCCGTTGCGCGCGCTTGTTTCCGCGTGCGAGTCCATCGGGCACACCCGCGTCTTCGCCTTAGCTGCCGACGAACCGCGCGCCGGTGCCCGCCTCATCGCTACGCTGGCTCGCGCCTGGCAGGCCGGCGACGAGGCGGTCGTGCCGCAGCACGACGACCGGATCGAACCGCTCGCCGCCCTCTACCTGCGGACCGCATTGCTTCGCGAGGCAACGGTCCTGCTGGCCCAGGAGAACGCGTCGATGCACGCGTTGCTGGAGCGAATCCGTACTCGGTTTGCGACCGTTTCGGCATCGTATTTCAGCAACGTGAATACGCCGGAAGACTTGCGCCGGGTTGAAGGGATCGCCCAATGAGTTTGGAGCGGTCGATTGCGGCGTTCGCGCGCGCCAAGCGCGTCATCGCGGGCGGTGTGAACTCGCCGGTGCGCGCGTTCAAAGCGGTAGGTTTGTCTCCGGTCTTCATGAAGAGCGGCGCCGGCGCCACGCTCCACGATCTCGACGATCACGAATACATCGACTACGTGCTTTCCTGGGGTCCGTTGATCCTCGGACACGCGCACCCGGCGGTGGTGAAAGCCATCGCGGCCGCGGCCGCGCGCGGGACGTCGTTCGGCACGCCGACCGAAGCGGAAACCGAACTCGCCGAACTCGTCGTTTCGATGGTTCCGACGATCGAGCGGCTGCGTTTCGTATCCAGCGGCACCGAAGCCACCATGAGTGCGATCCGCTTGGCTCGCGGATTCACGCGCCGCGCGAAAATCATCAAGTTCGCGGGCTGCTATCATGGCCACGCCGACGCCTTTTTGATCGCCGCTGGTTCGGGCGCCCTCACGAACGGCGTTCCGAATTCGCCGGGCGTTACCGACGCAACCGCGCTTGACACGATCGTGCTGCCGTTCAACGACGCTGCGGCGGTCGCGCACGCGTTCGAAACCAATCCCGAAACGATCGCAGCCGTCATCGTCGAGCCCTATCCCGGCAACATGGGACTGGTCTTGCCGCTGCCGGGCTACCTTCAACAGTTGCGCGAGCTGACCACGAAAAACGGCGCGTTATTGATCTTCGATGAAGTCATGACCGGCTTCCGGGTCGAGCGCGGCGGCGCCGCAGAACGTGAAGGCGTGGCGCCGGACTTGACGACCTTGGGCAAGGTCATCGGAGGAGGCCTCCCGGTGGGAGCCTTCGGCGGGCGCGCCGCCGTCATGGCGTACCTGTCTCCCGAGGGTCCCGTATACCAAGCGGGGACGTTGTCCGGTAATCCAGTGGCCATGGCGGCCGGAATCGCAACGCTGCGAATCGTACGCGACGACGCGACCTTGTTCGACCGGCTTGAAGTGCTGACGAGGCTGCTGGTGGACGGTCTCCACGAAGTCCTGAGCAAGCACGGCATCGCGCACTACTCGACCAACCTCGGATCGATGTTCTCGACGTTTTTCACGCCGGGTCCGGTAACGGATTTGGAGAGCGCGTTGAAGTCGGACACGGGACTGTTCGCGAACTACTACGGCGCCATGCTGGATCGGGGCATCTACCTCGCGCCGTCGCAATTCGAGGCGAGTTTCGTATCGACCGCGCACACCACCCGAAACGTCGAGCAAACGCTAGCGGCCGCCGACGCGGCCCTCGCGCACCTCTTGGCGAGGGCACCGTGATCGATCCCGCCCTTCGGCGCGGCCCCGGCGAGCGAGCCCACGGCGCACCGCTCGCATCGCTGGTGGGCGTCTCGATTCCGCGGCTCTACGCCTACCATCGAGCGCTGCGGCAGGCGCAGGAGGCCGGCAAAACCACCATCACGTCGCACGGGCTGGCGGCGTTGCTCGGCCACACGATTGCGAGCACCCAAATTCGAAAAGATTTGTCCGCGCTGGGGCCGTTGGGCCGGCGCGGCCAAGGCTATGCGATCGATCCGCTTGCCGAACAGCTCGCGTGGGTTCTAGGATTGGAACATGACTGGCGCATCGCGATCGCCGGGTTCGGATACCTGGGCCACGCCTTCGCGTCGTTTATCACTGCCCGCGAGGCGCGTTTTCGCGTCGCCGCGATCTTCGATCAGTCGCCTGCGGTGATCGGCCAAACCTGGCAGGACATCACCGTCCAAAGCATCGGCGAAATGGACCGCGTGCTGGCCGCGGCCGGCTGCAACATCGGCGTGATCGCCGTTCCGGCCGGTGCGGCGCAGCCGATCGCCAAGCGGTTCGCCGACCTCGGCGTGCGTGCGCTTCTAAACTTTGCGCCGATCGCGCTCGACGTGCGCGCTCCGGTCATCGTGCGCAACATCGATCTTGCCGGCGAAATGTCGATTTTGACGCATCGCCTCACGCTCGACCTCGTTGCCGACGGCGACGACGTTGAAGCTGGCGCGGGAAGCTTCTAATGCCGATCGTGTGCGTCGGCCTATCGCATCATACCGCCCCGGTCGAGGTCCGCGAGCGTCACGCATTCGCGCCGGCGCGGATGGCCGAGGCCTTGGTCGCCCTGCGCGATTACGAAGCCGTGCGCGAGGCCGCGATGCTCCAAACCTGCGGACGCTTGGAAATTTATGCGGAGATCGACGACTACGAAGCCGGCGTCGCGCAGATCAAGTCGTTCCTGACGAACTTCCGGCACGGCACGACCGGCTACGACATCGAGTCGTTCTTATATACGCTGCTCGGCCGCCAAGCGGTCGAGCACCTCTTCCGGGTAGCCACCGGGCTCGATTCGATGCTGATCGGCGAAGCCGAAATTCTGGGGCAAGTCAAAGACGCGTACGTCCAAGCGCAACACGCTCAATCGCTCGGCAAAATTCTTCACCGGCTTTTTCGCGACGCGCTCAAGGCGGGGAAAACGGCGCGCGCGCAAACCCGCATCGGTGACGAATCCAGTTCGATCGCAACGGCCGCCGTCGACGCGGCCAAGGCGCATTTCGGCAGCCTCGGCGGCACGTCGATCGTCGTGATCGGCGCCGGGAAAATGGGACGCCTGGCCGTCAAGCGTCTTCGCCAAGAGGGAGTCGCAAACGTCATCGTCGCCAATCGTACGGCGGCACGTGCCCGCGAGTTGGTCGCGGAAGCCGGCTTCGGCGAAGTGATGGAGTTACCCGGACTCGTCGACGCGCTCGCGTTGGCCGATTTGGTCGTCGCGTCTACCGGAGCGTCGCACTTTATTCTCAATGCCGACCGCGTGGGAGAAGCGATGGCGCGCCGGCCCGAGCGCCCGCTGTTCGTCGTCGACATCGCCGTACCGCGCGATGCGGATCCGGCGATCGCCGAAATCCCTAACGTCACTCTCGTCGATATCGACGGCTTGAAATCGGTCGTCGACGAAAAACTCGGTGCGCGGCGCGACGCCATTCCCGAGGTCGAAGAGATCATCGAAGAGTGCATCGCCGGCTTCGGCGAGTGGTACCGGTCGCGCATCGCGGTTCCGGTCATCGAGATGCTGACGCAGAAAGCCGAGGCCCTTCGCGCAGCCGAAGTGGAGCGGCTCTTCGCCCGTTGTCCCGACCTCACCGAGCGCGAGCGCCTGCTGATCGCCGGAATGACGACCACGATCGTCTCGAAGTTGCTCCACTCGGTCATTTTGAAGATTCGCCAAAAAGCCACCATCGATCGCGAGCAAGCGCTTTCCCACGCGCGCGTGCTCGACGAACTTTTCGAGCTCGAGTTGGCGGATCACATCGCCAACCTGGTTCCACTCGAAACGCTCGCCCGTGCCGACGAGTAACGCCGGGCGCGTATCGTTGGTCGGCGCAGGCCCGGGCGATCCGGGCCTGCTGACGTTACGGGCGGCCGAAGTGCTGCGAACGGCCGACGTGCTCCTCTATGACGCGCTGGTGAGCGATGCGGTGATCGCGCTCGTTCCCGCGACCTGCGAGCAGATCTTCGTGGGTAAGCGGGGCGGCGCTCACGCCATGGCCCAGGCCGACATCGAATCGCTCATGGTGAGTCAGGCGGCCGGCGGAAAGCACGTCGTGCGCTTGAAGGGCGGCGATCCGTTCGTTTTTGGGCGGGGCGCCGAAGAAGCGCAAACGTTGCGCGATGCCGGCGTCGCGTTCGACGTCGTTCCGGGAATCAGCTCCGCGCTCGCCGTGCCGGCCTATGCGGGCATTCCGGTGACCCATCGCGATCACAACGCGGCTTTTACCGTTGCCACCGGGCATGAGGATCCCGCCAAGCCTGCGTCCGGACTGGATTGGGCAAAGCTGGCGGACCCCAAACGGACGCTCGTCTTCCTCATGGCAAGCGGCAACCTCGACGAGATCGCGCGAACGTTAATCGCGCACGGCTTGGCGGGGTCCACGCCCGCCGCCGTCGTCCAAGACGGAACGCGCCCGACGCAGCGCACGTGCGTCGGCACGCTGGCGACGATTAGCGAAGACACCAAACGCGCGCGCATCGGATCACCGGCAGTGGTCGTGATCGGCGACGTGGTGAAGGTGCGCGACGAGATACGTTGGTTCGACGTCACACCGCTGTTCGGCAAGCGCGTCCTCGTCACGCGCGCGGCCGCGCAAGCCGGCGAATTCGCGCGCGCGCTCGCTGCGCGGGGCGCAGAGCCGATTCTCGCACCCACGATCGTCATCGAACCTCCCGACGACCCGTTGCCGGCTCACCGCTGCGTCGACGAGCTGTCGTCCTACGCGTGGGTCGTATTCACGTCGGCGAACGGCGTCGACGCGTTCTTCGACCGGTTGGCCGCACTCGACGCCGACGCGCGTTATCTCGGAGGCGTGAAAGTCGCCGCGATCGGCGAGAAGACGGCAGAGCGGCTGGCGCGATACGGATTGCGGCCCGACATCGTCCCGGCCGAGTTCATCAGCGAAGAAATTGCGCGCGCGCTCATCGAAGCCGCTCACGACGGCGATCGCATCCTCGTTTATCGCGCTCAGGACGCGCGCGATATTCTACCGCAGATGCTCTCAGACGCCGGGTTGGAACCCACCGTGGTCGCGGCGTATCGCACCGCGCTGGTGCGCGACCCGCGATTCCAAGAGAAGGTCGAACGTGCCGACGTTCTGACGTTTACGAGCGCGAGCACCGTGCGCGGTTTCAGCGGACAGTTCGAGAGCGGCGCGCGTGCCGCCGAGGCGGCGCACGATAAAACCGTCGCGTGCATCGGTCCGATCACCGCGGAGGCCGCGCGCGACGCCGGCTTACGGGTAGACGTCGTCGCCGACACGTTTACGACCGATGGACTGATCGGCGCGCTCGAGACGCACGTTTCGTGACGAACGCGGCGTTCGGTGCGGCCTTTGCCGGAGCCGTCGCAGCGCTTGCGTTTCGCGCTCGAGCGCTCACCGCCGGCGGCGCGGTCGCCGCATTCGTCGTCGGTACGTTCGTTTTCACCACAACCGGTTGGCGCGGCGCGTTGGTGTTGTTCGCGTTCTTCATCCCGTCGACACTGCTCTCGCGTCTCGGGCGCGCGCGTAAACTCCACCTCGACGCCGCCGGCAAACACGGACCGCGCGACGCGTGGCAAGTGATCGCGAACGGCGGCGTCGCCGCTCTCTGCGCGCTGCTGGTGCCGCACGGCGGCCCGGTAGTGGCGGCAGCTTTTTCAGGGGCGTTTGCCGCTGCGGCGGCCGACACATGGGGCACCGAAATCGGAACGCTATCGCGCACCGCGCCACGCTCGTTGCTGACGTTCCGGCCGGTCGAGACCGGCCTTTCGGGCGGCATGACGCTTGTCGGGACGATTGCGACCGTCGCCGGGGCCTCGGTCGTCGCCAGCGCGTCGGCGTTGCCCGGCTTCGCGGCTTTTTGGCCGGTTGCGGCAGGCGGCGTCGCCGGAGCCCTTCTCGACTCGCTGATCGGCGCGACGCTGCAGGCGCAACGGTGGTGCCCGCACTGCGCGCGCGCGTGCGAAACCAATCCGCACCGCTGCGGCACTCCAACGTCGCTGCGCCGCGGATTCGAATGGATCGAGAACGACGCGGTCAATCTCGCCGCAACGCTAGCAGGCGCACTGGTTGCCGGGTCGCTGGCGGCCTTCGCGACGTTGCGATGAGGACGCGGTACTCACCCAAGAACCTCGAGCATCTGCGGCGCCTGAGCAAACGCTCCGAGGCCCGGCCGCACGCAGTGCTTCCGCCGTTCCCAGATGCGAGCTACGATATTGCGTACGTCGATCCGCCCTGGCAGTATTACGGAAGCGCGACCAAAGACGCGGCCGCGGGGAAGCACTACCCGCTCATGTCGCTCGACGAACTCGCGGCGCTCGACGTCCGGCGCATTCTCAACAAACGAGCCGCCGCATTCGTATGGGCGACGTGTCCGCGTCTACAGTTTGCGATCAAACTCATCGAAGCGTGGGGATTGCACTATCGCGGCGTAGCGTACGTGTGGGTGAAAGTCAACAAACGCGGCGAGATCATTGCCGGCCAGGGTGTGATGCCGACGTTCACCAAGCCGACTACCGAGCTGTTACTTGCCGCTACGACGACGCCGACCGGCAGGCCCTTCCCGATTCTCGACTTAGCCCAGCCTCAAGTCGTGCTGCATCCGCGCGGCGCGCACAGCGAGAAACCCGCAATCTTCCGCTCGCTTATCGAAGAGTTGTGCGGAGACCGGCCGCGCATCGAGCTGTTCGCGCGCGTTCGGGTTCCAAAGTGGGACGCGTGGGGAGCCGAACTCTAACCGTCCTCTTCGTTTAGGCGGCCGCGCTGTGCGGGTACGCAAACCCCATGATACTCTTCAAACGCATAACCGTCGCGAGCCTAGCGCTCGTCGCTCTTCTGGCGCCTGCGTCGATGTCGATCCCCGCGTTCGCGCAGACGTATCCGTATGCCACGTATACGACGTGGCAGCCCGACTGGGATGCGGATCGGTACGACCGCCATCACGTCATGCTCGGCGTGGTAGCCGACTTCACGCCCTATCGCCTGACGGTTCACCGGCGCAACGGAATCGTGCAGACCGTCGACTTGAAGAACGGAACCTCGATCTATCCGGTCGGCGCGACCCCGGCGCCGGGCGAGCGGGTAGCACTCGTCGGCTACTACAGCAACGGCACGTTCGTCGCTAATCGCGTGATTTTGCGTTCGTAACGTAGCGCGTCATCCTGAGCGAAGCGCCTTTGTCATCCTGAGCGGAGGCGCGAAGCGCCGCAGTCGAAGGAGCCACAGTCGAAGGACGTTCTTCGACTACGCCGCAAGCTCGCTCCGGGATGACAAGAGGGTCCTTACTTCGCGGCGTATTTCTCTCGAAGATAAGAAATAATTGCGTCGTCGTCGTCGGCGATCTTGACGTCGCCGTCGGTCATCGACGGTACGCCGGTGACCCCGAAAACCGCTTTGACCTCAGCTCGCTTTGAATGCTCGCCGGGGACGTTGACGATCTGGTGCTCGAGCGAAAGGTCGCTCAGGACCTCCCGAACGCGCGCGCAGTAGGGGCACCAATCGGTTTGGTACAGGACGATGTTCGTGTCTGGCATCGTCGCTATGAATCCGTCACGCGCCGGGGTGGTTGCGCGTTGGGAGCGAAGGGACGGTCCGGAGGAAAACGATGGTTACGGCGGCCGCTTCGCAGGGACCGATGGGACGAGCCATGCTCGCCTCGCTGGGCCTTCACACGCTCGCCGCCTTGCTGATTCCGGCACTCGCTTGGACGATGACGTCCGGCGCCCCGGTCGAAACGATTACGTTTACCCGCGTCGCGCACATCGAGATCGAACGCCGCGAGCCTCCCCGGACGCAGCCCCGCGCGGTAGCCCCGCACCGCAGCAGCGAAACGAAGATCGCCCAGACCACCCGGCTAGAACTCGCGCATACGTCGCCGCATCGCGTTTCCTCACCGCCGCCGGTCGTCGCCTACCGCGAGTCGACCGCAGCAGCGACCGGTGCCGTGCCGCGCGCCGGCAACGGGACGACGGCCGGCGAGGCCGCGCCGCAGGCCAGCGCCACGCCGCTGACGCGTGCAGTTTCGAGCACCATCGGCCGCGACAAAGGCGGCTACATGCCGTTCGGCGCCGAGCAGCCCGACCCGGTGCTCGATCCCGGAATCCGCAAGCAACTCGATTCGTTCGGCGTTCACGTTACGCTGCTGGTCACCGTGGATGAGGATGGGCGAACCAAGCGGATCGTTTTCCAGCCCGACGTCGACCCGCAACTGGAGTCCCGTATCGAATCGCTGCTCGCCGACGCAAGCTGGGATCCGGCGGTGTGCGGCGGCGGCATTTCATGCGAAGGACGCGCGACGATCAAACTTTGACGCGCGCGACGACGTGCGCGCCGATGCCGTCTTGCGCTGCCGACGCGACGCACGATTCCATCGTAAAGCCGCGAACCCCCAGCATCATATCCGGCGCGTCGTTCGCCAACGTTTGAAAACGGAGATCGCGGAACGCTGCGATTCCAGCGGCAGGCGGGTCGGTGACGAAAAGCAGGATGCGACGCGCACGCGCCGCGCGGAGCGCCGAACGCGTGAACCGTAGGTCCCGGACGGCGGCGCGGTCCGGCGCGAATCGCGTTGCGAAAATGCTCGCTTGAACGCCGTCACAGCGAGCGTCGATGCGCAGGAGTCCGCGCCGCTCGAACGGCTGCAGCGGCGCCGCCGGCAGATACAAATCGTGGACGTTTACGGTCGTAAAGCGCTGGTTCCACAGCAGCGCCTGGCCGCCCCGATACGCCCACTGACGGTCGAACCTGGTAGCGAGCGCCAGCGCGTCGCCGTCGTCGATCTCACTGAGCGCCAGCAAGTCCGGATCGGACTCACTCACACGCTGCGCGAGCTCACGCATCGAACCCGCGCGCGTAAGTCCTAGTGCGCGCACGAATGCAACGGTGAGGAGGTTTACAGAATCGATTTCCCCAGGCCCGAACAAATCAAATCGACGGCGAGTATCGCGGTCTGGTTCCGCTGATCTAAAATCGGGTTGATCTCAACCATTTCGATCGAGCCGAGGCGTCCGCTGTCGTGCAGCATTTCCATGATGAGATGGGCCTCGCGATAGCTCAGGCCCCCTTTTACCGGCGTACCGGTGCCGGGAGCCTCGCTCGGATCGATTCCGTCCATGTCGAAGGAGACGTGAATCGGACTCTCGCCACTTCCCGCGATCGTGAGCGCTTCTTCCATGATGCGCATCATCCCGAACTTGTCGACGTCGCTCATCGAGAACGCTTTGACGCCGAGTTCGCGCAAGAGACGTCGCTCCCCAGGATCGACGTCGCGCAATCCGATTTGTACCGTTCGATCGCGTTCCGCAAAGCCGTTTTTCAGGGCAAACCACAACGGCATGCCGTGCACGTTGCCGGTCGTCGAACTCTCGGGGTTGTTGATGTCGGCGTGCGCGTCGATCCACACCAGCCCCGGAGCTTGCGCGCGGGCGCGCTTGAGGCCGGCGAGCGTTCCCATCGCAATCGAGTGATCCCCGCCCAGCACGACCGGCATCCCGCCGTCGTGCACGGCCGTTTCGACGACCGCCGAGAGTTGATCGCAAACCTCTTGAATCACGCCGAAGTATTTTGCCGTCGCGTCGTCGGCCGAGGCAGACTCGCGAATCGGCACGGACAGATTACCGTGATCGACGATCGTCTCAATGCCGAGGCGCCGAAGTTTGTCGTGGAGGCGGGCGTAGCGAATCGCGGACGGGCCCATGTCGACCCCGCGCCGGCTGGCACCCAAATCCATCGGCACGCCGACGATGTCGACCCGCCGGGGCTGCGTTAGCGTCTGGGTCACGGTGTCGGCTCGTTCGGGGGGGCTAGCCGAAAGACCCGCAGCGCGGCGACCCGCAGAATACCCGCGATCGGAATGGCCACCAGCAACCCGAAGATGCCGCCGAGTTCCCCGCCGATCAGCAACGAGAGCAGCACGACGAATGGACTCAGACGAACCGTTTTGCTGACGATGCTCGGCGCGAGCAGATGCCCTTCCGCCTCGAAGATGGCCACGAAAGCAGCCAGTACGAACAAGGCATTGACGAATCCATTATTCACCCACGCGATGGTGAACGCGGGAAGAAACGCCAGCACGGCGCCGACGTACGGCATGAGATCGCCGATCGTCGCAATCATTCCCAGAAAGAATGCGTATCGAACGTGCAGGACGAGCAACGCGACGGTGATCAGCACTCCGACCGACAACGCCACCAACAACTGCCCGCGGATAAATCCGCCGACCACGGCGTCTACATCGCTTAAGAACGACACGGTCGCGCGCCAGTGCCGCTGCGGAACGATCGATGAGAGGCCTCGCTGCAGATTTTCCAGGTCAAGCAACAGGTACGCCGTCATCAGGGGGACGATCACGAACGTCGCGACTGCCGCAAATCCGCCGGCCAGCACGAGCACGACGCGACCGGCGCTTTCGATGCCCCGGGTTTTCACCCACAACGCAAACTCGGCCGGGATGCGGGCGATTTCGGCGCGCATCCAGTCGGGCAGCCGCGACATGACCGGGTCGTTCGGGTCGTACATAAAGCCGTTGACGCGCGCGATCAGCTCCGGGTAGTGCTGCATGAAAGCGGCGACGTCGTCCGTCACGCGGGGTATGACGAACCAGCCCAGCGCGACGATCGCGATTCCAATCGCCACGTAGACGAGCACGATCGCCAACGCCAGCGGCATACGGCGGCGTAACCGGTGCACCATCGGGTAAATGAGGTACGCCAGGAAAATCGTGCCAATCAAAATGTAGACGACGGCGCGAATCTGCGCCAAAAACCCAAACGCGAACCGAGCGGCGTAGCATACCAGAACGACGAGCCCGACGAGTTTGAGCGCAAAAGTTACGCGCTTGTCGGTTAACCAGCCCCAGGGGTTGAGCCGGCGCCGGGGCGTCATTCGGACGGCGGATTGCCCGCCGCCCGTTGGGCGGCTCGCGACGGCCACAAGCGCTTGGCCGTGCGCGAAATTGCAATCGCTGCCGCCGCAATCGGAGCGCGCAGCCAGGTCGTGCGATAGCCGTCGTCGACGTCGATCAACCAGAGAAAGAGCCGGTGCCGTCGCGGCAATCCCTCGCTCCAAGCACGCGCACGCGCCGGCGCGCCGGAATCCCGCGCGGTAATTGCGGCCAGCACGCTTTCGTCGTCGGCCGCATTACGGACGATCGACGCGAACTCCCGATGTCTCAGCCCGAGCTTTTGCAACAGCGCGCGATCCATCGGGCTTTGCCCGAAGAGATAATCTCCGAGATTTCCCGCCATCGCCGCCCGCGCTTTGTCGATCAATCGCGGTAGCCAGTATATGCCGTCCGCCCGCTCGCTCCAGCGGCGCGGAGGAGCCGTCCGAAGATCCTGTGCTGCCATGCTTCGGCGCGTTCGCCGCAGGAGTGAGCCGGTCCTAAGCACTTGGGGCAGGAACACCGGCGCCAGGCAACGCAACGCGTCTCCATGCAGCGCTACGTTGCAACCGCGGTCGCGGTTGCAGTTCTCGCCTTCGTTGCTTCGACGGGGCGCGCCGCAGCCTATTTGCCGGCTCCGATGGCACAACTCAACAGTGACGTCCGCAGGCTTGCGGCTCGCCTACCGGCACCGAGCGCGCTCGAAGTGTTCGACCTTAGCACCGGGTACCACATGGGTGTGAATGCGAGCGCCAGCATGCCTGCCGCATCGACGATAAAGATTCCGGTGATGGTCGAGGTATTTCGCCAACTGCAAATCGGGCGCTTCGACCTCGACCACCGGGTCACGTTGCGAGCCGGAGATAAAGACTTCGGGTCCGGCGATCTTTGCGACGCGCCGAACGGCTCGACGTATCCGGTCTCGACGCTGCTCGAGAAGATGATCGACGTCAGCGACAACACGGCGACGAATATGCTCATTCGCCTGGTCGGCCGGCGGAGCATCAACCGTTCGATGAACGACCTCGGGTTGGAGCGTACGCGGCTCGCCGACGACATCCGTACCGGCGGATGGGACATCCGCCGTAAGCTTCGCACGTCGCCCGCCGACTTGGTGCGATTGCTGGCCCTCATGGCGCACCGCCAACTGATCGACGAGTGGTCTTCGAACGAAATGATTTCGATTCTCGAACAAGACCAGTACAACACGCTGTTGCCCGAGCCGCTGCCGGACGACATTGCGATCGCGCACAAGACCGGGTCCTTTTTCGATACGCTCAACGACGCGGGAATCGTCTATGCCAACGATGCGCCGTACGTCATTGCCGTCATGACGACCTCGCTGCCATCGCAAAATTTGGGACGGGCTTTTATTCACTCGATTTCGCGACTCGCATATACCGACGAAGTTCGCCTGGCGCGTTGGCGCGAGAGCAGCGGTATGAGTTTCCCGTTTGCGCCGGAGGCACCGAGCGGCAGCACGTCGCCGGACGTCCGCTATTGGAGTACGGGCCTGGGCGACGGGGCGCCGCTAGGCGGGAGCGGCGGCGGAGGCGGTCGCCGGTAAAGGCACCGACATCCGGTCGCGGGCGTACGTCCGCGTGATCCAATGTTCGTATCGCGGTTCGCGGCCGGTCACGATGCGATCGTAGAACTCTCCCAGACTTTTGGTCATCTGTCCGATGCGGCCGTCCCCAACGACGCGGCGGTCGATCGATGCGACGTGCGCGATGCCCGCGGCCGTGCCCGTAAAGAATACTTCCTCGGCGCAATAGAGCTCGCCGCGATCGATGGATCGTTCGACGATTTGCATGCCGAACTCGTCGCGCGCGATGTCCATAATCGCGCGGCGCGTGCACCCCTCGAGCACGTTCTGTGACGGATCGGGTGTGTACAGAACGCCGCGCCGCACCAAGAAAATATTCTCAGCCGACCCTTCGGCCACGTGGCCGTCGTGCGAAAGGAGAATGGCTTCGTCGTAGCCGTTTTGGACGGCCTCACTCTTTGCCAGCGCCGAGTTCACGTACAAGCCGGTGATCTTCGCTCGCGGGGGAGCCATCGTGTCGTCGGCACGACGCCACGAACTCACGCACACGTGCAATCCGCGGCTCGTGTCGAGATAGGCGGTGAAGGGGACCGGGCAGATCGCCATCGCATCGGGAACGCCGTGCAAGCGAACGCCGATATCTTCGGCCGCCTTGTACATGAACGGACGGATATAGACGTCGGACCGGAAGCGATTGCGGCGGCACAGCTCCAACGTGATGTCGATCAGCTCGTCGGTGCTCCTCGGAAGCGTCATCGTGAGGATTTTGGCCGAGTTGATCAAGCGTTCGTAGTGATCGCGCACGAGGACCAGAAAGAGTTCGTCCTCTTCGGGTATCCAATACCCTCGGATTCCTTCGAAACACCCGGTCCCGTACTGCAGCCCGTGGGTGAGCAAACCGACCTTGGCGTCTTCGTACCGGCAAAACTCGCCGTTTGCGTACACGATCGTCGACGAAAGATCCACGATAGACTCCTTCCCTTCCAACCCGGGTGGCGAAGGTGCGTTACCGGGCTGGATGCTTCCTTCGGGTGCGGGGAGGAGCCCGCCGGGTTCGGGCCTTTTTCGAATCCGTAGCCCGAGCTTCGTCCGCAGACGAGGCGCGAAGAGGGAGCAAAGCCGAAGCTCCCGACCGATGAGCAACGATATATGCGGGATGACGCGGTGAACGGCTGGGTTTTAGCCGGCACCACGTTTTTGGCTTCGGGAGTTGAGTTCGTGGAAGCGGCGACCATCGTGCTGGCGGTCGGCTACGCGCAGGGATGGCGCGCGGCACTCCTGGGGACCGCTGGGGCGACCGTTGCGCTCGGCCTCATCGTCGCGGTTTTTGGACCGCTGCTTACGACCGCCGCGACGTTGGCCCGTATTCAGCTGGTGGTCGGCCCTTTTTTGATCCTTTTCGGCCTCTACTGGCTGCGGAAGGCCGTTTTGCGGTTTGCCGGGCGCAAGAGTATGCGCGACGAGCAAGCGGTTTACGACCGGGAGCTGGCTCGATTGCGCGCCGACCGCGAGCGGCGCCTCGGTCTTGCGGTTGCTTTTCAGGGTGTCTTCGTCGAAGGGCTCGAGGTGGCGGTCATCGTCGTGACCTTCGGAGCGGCCAGCGCGCAATCGTTCGCATGGGCGAACGCCGGTGCGCTGGCGGCGCTCTTTCTGGTGACGGTCGCGGCAATCGCCCTGCACAAGCCGTTTGCTCGCGTGCCGGAAAACGCGATGAAGTCACTCGTCGGCGTCATGCTGCTGTCGCTCGGAACGTTTTGGACCGGCGAAGCGCTCGGGGTCGAGTGGTGGATGGGTAACGCCGCGCTCTTTGCCATCGCCGGCGCGTACGCCGCCGTAGCGGCGATCGTCACGCTCGTTTTACGCCGTATGCCGAGTTCTCGCGAAGGCGCGAGGTAACGCCCCTTCCACCGGAAAAGGTCCGGCCATGAAAGCATATCGGCGGCTAACGCATCCACTCGTTCGAGACGGCGATTCGTTGCGTAAAGCGACGTGGGACGAGGCGCTCGAACGCGCCGCAACCGCACTGCGCAGCGCGCGCGAACGCAATGGTACGTCGACGTTCGGAATGTTCAGTTGCTCGAAGGCGACCAACGAAGTGAACTACATCGCGCAAAAGTTCGCTCGCGTCGCCGTCGGCAGCAACAACATCGATAGCTGCAACCGAACGTGACACGCTCCGAGCGTCGTCGGTCTGACGACGGTCTTTGGGGCGGGCGGCGGCACCAGCTCGTACGAAGAAGCTGAGCACACCGGCGTCGTCGTTTTATGGGGTTCGAATGCGCGAGAAACGCATCCGATCTTCTTTCATCACGTCCTGCGCGGGGTGCATAACGGCGCCAAGCTCTACGTCGTCGATCCGCGGCGAACCAGCTCCGCCCGCTGGGCCGACGGCTGGCTCGGACTCGACGTCGGCTCCGATATCGCGCTGGCCAATGCGGTGGGTCGCGAGATCCTTGCGGCCGGGTTGGAAAACCGGGCATTCATCGAGCGCGCCACCAGCGGCTTCGATGCATACGCGCAATGCGTTGCGCCTTACACCCTCGACTACGCCGAGAAAACGACCGGGGTTCCCCGCGAACGCATCGTCGAGCTCGCGCACGCGTACGCGAGCGCGCCGAGCGCGCAGCTCTGCTGGACGCTCGGGATCACCGAACATCACAACGCCGTCGATAACGTGCGCGCGTTGATCAACCTCGCGCTGCTCACCGGTCACGTCGGGCGTTACGGCTCCGGCGTTTGTCCTTTACGCGGACAAAACAACGTGCAAGGCGGCGGCGACATGGGAGCGCTGCCCGACAAGTATCCGGGTGGGCAAGCGGTGGCCGATCCCGAATCGCGCGCGAAGTTCGAGCGCGCCTGGAACGCGGCATTACCGCCGGAGCCGGGATGGAATCTCACCCGAATGTTCGAGGCGATAGAACGCGGCGAGTTGGACACGCTCTACGTGATCGGTGAAAACCCGGCGCAATCCGAGGCCGACCAGCACCGGGCCAACGCATTGCTACGAAGCCTGCGCTGCCTCATCGTGCAAGACATTTTCCTTACCAAGACCGGCGAAATGGCCGACGTGGTTTTTCCGGCCGCCTCGAGCTGGTGCGAAAGCGAAGGAACGGTTACCAGCAGCGAGCGGCGCGTTCAACGCGTGCGCAAAGCGCTGGAGCCACCCGGTGAGGCGCGCGAGGACTCGGCCATCGTCTACGAGTTGGCGCGCCGTCTGGGGCACGATTGGGGCACCGCCGGCGGCGAGGGCATTTGGGACGAGTGCCGGTCGCTATCGCCGTGGCACGCCGGAATGAGCTACGCGCGCTTGGAGAAGCTCGGCGGCATTCCGTGGCCCTGCTACGACGAGAGCCATCCGGGCGAAACCTACTTGCACGGACGCCTTTGGGAAGACCCCATCCGCGGGCCGCGGGCGCCGTTTGCCGCCGTCGAGCACGACCCGCCGGTCGAAGCCCTCGACGACGACTTCCCACTGCGTCTGACCACCGGACGACGGCTGGATTCGTTCAACACCGGCGTTCAGACCGCCGGCTACACCTCGCCGCTGCGGCGTGGCGAGAGCCTCGACATTTCTCCCGCCGATGCCGCTCGATACGGATTGCGCGACGGTGAATCCGTGCGCGTGCGTTCGCGCCGAGGATCGGTCACGGCGCCCGTGCGGATCGACGACGGCCTGCGCGCCGGCCTGGTGTTCATGACGCCGCATTTCAACGACGACGTGGCCACCAATCTGCTGACCATCGACGCCACCGATCCGAAATCGGGCACCGCGGAATTCAAAGCGGCGGCCGTACGCATCGAGCGCGTGTAACCGTCGCAATGGACCTGCATTTCACGTCTGCCGATCCGACCCCCGACGAGCGCGCTGCGATCGACGGGATTCTCGGCGCGCCCAACGACGAATGGAGCGGCGGCGCGCGCGCGCGCGAGCGGCGACACCTGTTGTTGCCGACGTTACACGCCATCAACCAACGCATCGGGTGGATCAGCGGCGGCGCGCTGAACTACGCGTGCCGGCGTCTGGCCGTACCGCCTGCCGACGCCTACGGCGTCGCGACCTTTTACGCGATGTTTTCCACCAAACCGCGTCCGCCAACCGTGCTGCACGTGTGCGACGACATCGCGTGTGCGAGTGCGGGCGCGCAAGAACTCTGTCGCGCGCTCGAGTCGGCCCACGGACCCGCGGGAACACCGTCGCCGGACGGGCGCACGACGTGGCTGCGTAGTCCGTGTCTGGGATCGTGCGATCGAGCACCGGCCGCGCTGTTCGTCGAGGCCGGCACCCAACCGCGCGAGCGCCAACTGGCGCCGGTCACGGTCGCCGCTGCGGTCGCTGCCGTTTCGGGTGACGATATCGGCAATACAACACCGGAACCGCCGCACGTCGCCGGTNNTTGCTCGGCCGTGGCGGCGCCGCATTTCCGACCGGTCGCAAGATGCAGTCGGTTGCGACCGCATCGTCGCGGCCGCATTACATCGTGTGCAACGCCGACGAGTCGGAACCTGGAACCTTCAAAGACCGCATCCTCATGGAGCACGATCCTTTTGCGGTCATCGAGGCGATGACGATTGCAGCCTTTGCCGCCGGATGCGAACGTGGTTTTCTCTACGTACGCGGCGAGTATCCGCTGGCAGCCAAACGACTCGCGCACGCGATCGACGCCGCTCGGCATCGCGGTTTCATCGGCAGCGACATCATCGGTCGCGGTTACTCGTTTGACGTTGAGATTCGCCGCGGAGCGGGGGCATATATCTGCGGAGAAGAGACGGCCCTGTTCAACTCGATCGAGGGTAAGCGTGGGGAACCTCGGAACAAACCGCCGTTTCCGG
>PLLA01000031.1:0-286 GCA_003140835.1 Candidatus Tumulicola scandinaviensis
TTCTCGAGCGACTGGAAGACCCCGAGCAGGAGCGAAGGGACCGTCGCGAACGCGTTGCGGCCGCTGCGGTTCCCGACTTCGTAGACGATCTGCTCGGCGCGGTCGAGCGCCGCCGGGACGTCTTCCTCCGACTCGAAGCCGAGCTGCGTGATCTGCGTCCCGGCGTGGATCAGCCCGCGCAGGCTCGACTTCTCGCGCACGATCCGCGCGTAGTATTCGGCCGAGGCCGCGGTCGGCACTGTGTCCATCAACGAGTTGACGTAGGCCATCCCGCCGATCTTGTCGA
>PLLA01000031.1:328-68164 GCA_003140835.1 Candidatus Tumulicola scandinaviensis
CCGAGCAGGGCCATCTCCGCCTCGAGGTTGTTGGGCGGAATCCGATCGACGCTGGAAACGAACGAGGCGACGTTCACCGGGAAACCCTCGGGCGGGAACGGGAGCGGAGCACGGGCGGCGCCGGAACGCGCAGACCGAGCGCGGCGAGCGCCTCGACGACCGTCCCGACGGGTACGACCTCGATGCCCTCGGGCGCCGCGTCGATCTCGCTGGCATTCTCGCGCGGGATCACGATGGCCCGCATCCCGGCCTGTCGAGCGGCATACAATTTCTCCACCACGCCGCCGACGGCGCGCACGTTGCCGGCCAAGGAGACCTCCCCGGTGACGGCGATGTCCTGCGGCAGCGGAATGTGCGCGAGCGCGCTATGCAGCGCGAGGAAAAACGCCAGCCCCGCCGACGGCCCGTCGATGTTCCCGCCGCCCACCACGTTGACGTGCAGATCCCAGTCGGCCGGATCGGTGCCGGTCACCGCGCGGATCACCGAGGCCGCATTGAAGACTGCATCGCGCGCCATCGAACCGGCGGTGTCGTTGAAGCGCACGGTCCCCTTGCGCGGCTCGCGCGCCGGGAACGCCGCCGCTTCGATCTCGACGATCGAGCCGACGTACTGCAGCACGCCCAGACCGTGGGCCTTGCCGATCTCCTTCACCCGGCGCGCGCGGGTCGTGGTGTGCTGCACGATACGGCCGGCCTGCACGACCTCCAGCACGTCTTCCTCGCGGACCGACGCGCCGCGCGCGGTGCTGGAACGCTCGAGCGCGTGGCCGTACGCGTCGGCCAGGATCTGCACCGCTTTGCGCCCTTCGATCGTGTACGACGCGATGAGCTCGCAGACGCGCCGGCTCGCCTTCGCCCCCAGCCGCTGCGCGGCTTCGCGCACGATCCGCGCGACCTGCGTGCGGGTGAGCGGTTCGAAGTAGACCGCGGCGCAGCGCGAGCGGATCGCCGCATCGATCGCTTCGGGGTCGCGCGTCGTCGCGCCGATCAACACGAAGTCAGCCGGCGCGCCGTCGCGGAAGAGCTTCTTCACGTACGCCGGGACGTTCGGATCGTGCTCGTCGTAGTACGACGACTCGAAGGTGACGCGCTTGTCCTCGAGGACCTTGAGCAGGCGCGTCTGCAGGGCCGGATCCATCTCGCCGATCTCGTCGATGAACAGCACGCCGCCGTGGGCCTTGGTCACCAGGCCGAGTTTGGGTTCGGGGATGCCGGCCTCGGCGAACTCGCGCCGGCTGCCCTGGAAGATCGGATCGTGAACGCTGCCGAGCAACGGGTTGATGATTTCGCGGGGATCCCAGCGCAGCGTCGTTCCGCTGGCTTCGACGAACGGTGCATTCTTGGCAAACGGCGTGTAGGGCCGCGCCTTGGCGACTTCTAAGACCAGCCGCGCGACGGTCGTCTTGCCGACGCCGGGCGGACCGTACAAAATCACGTGCTGCGGGTAAGGCGAGGTAATTTTTGCCAGCAGCGCCTTAATCGCCGCTTCTTGTCCGACGATGTCGCGCAGCGCTTGCGGCCGCAGCTGCTGCAACGCCGAAGCCGCCAGCGTGCGCTGGGAAAGCACTTCGAGCTCTTCAAGCTTGGCCTGCGACGCCGGCGTTTCCGGACCGCCGCTCTCGCGCAGCGCCTCGAGTTTGAGATCCTTGAGGTACTCGTCGTGGCGCTCGGTCATCTTTTCGTTGACGCGGCGCTCGATGGCGTCCTCGGCGTGCCGTTGGGCGATCGTATCGGCCATCGCTTCTTCGATTTCGGCAATCGCCTTGCGCTGCTGCGCGCGCGCAGTCACCCGTTCGAGCGTTGGGTTTTCGAAGACCAGGCGTTGCAGCGCGCACAGGCGGTCGGGCAAGTGCTGGGAACGCATCATACGCAACGCGTTCACTTTTCCGGCGCGCAAAACGATTTTGTCCGCGCCGAGCACGGCCGTCAGCATATCGTAGAGCGCGGTGACGTACCGGTTGAGTTCGTCTTCGACGCCGAACTTACGCCGAAAGCGCGACACGTACGAGTGCTGCGCGCTTCCCGCCATGACCGTCTTCGCCCGCTTAGGTCGCGACGACGTCGACGGTGGCTTTAGCGACGACGTTCTTGTGAAGCTTGATTTCGACCGGATAGGAGCCGAGCGCCTTGATCGAACTCTTGAGCTCGATCTTGTGCTTGTCGATCGCCACCGCGAGCACTTCGGCAATCGCCGTCGCGACGTCGGCGTTGGTCACGGCGCCGAACAGCTTGCCGTTACCGCCGGCTTTGGCCTTGACCGCTACCTTCGCCGACTCCAAACGCTGGGCGAGCGCTTTCGCCTCGGCAAGGACCTGCGCGTCGCGCTTTTCTTGCGCCTTCTGCTGCGAGCCGAGCTGCGCGAGCGCGCCTTTGTCGGCCTCGGTTGCGAGCTTGCGCGGTAAGAGGAAGTTGCGGGCGTACCCCTCCGCGACGTCGACGACGTCGCCCTTCTTACCGAGCGACTTCACATCGGTGAGAAGAATGAGCTTCACGGTCTGTTACTCCGAAACGTAGGGAAGGAAAGCGATGATGCGCGCCCGTTTGATCGCCACGGTGAGGATGCGCTGGTGCTTGGCGCAGTTGCCGGAAATCCGTCGAGGCACGATTTTCCCGCGTTCGGAAACGTATTTCTTCAGGCGGCCGACCTCGCGATAGCTCACTTCGCTGATCTTTTCGGCGCAGAAACTGCACGGCTTGCGCTTCGGGCGCCGGTCTTTGACGGCGCGCTTGGGTTTGGTTGCCACAGGTTGTCCTTTCGACTAGGTGGTTGCCGGTTTCGCAGGTCCCGCGAGGGCCGCAAAACCCTAGCCAGGTGGAGCGAGGCTCGCTCCACCACCGGTCCCGAGACTGGCTCGGAGGCCGGATTTTCGGAACGTACGTTCGGATTGCCCGGCGGACGCTCCTGGCGGCCAAGGGGCAGAATTCCGTGACGCTGGCCTCCGAATGGTGTATAGTGGACGGGTTACCCAGGCTTCGAAGTCCGCAAAGGTCCCAATGGCTGAAGCGAGTCGGATCCGGAGAACAAACACCATTATTTCAGGAGACTCGTTAGTTTAGATGTACACCAATGAAATGCTCACCTGCGTTGATTGCGGGCGTCAGTTCCCATTTACCGCAGGCGAACAAGAATTTTTTGCCATGAAGGGCTTCACGAATAAGCCCAACCGTTGCAGCGACTGTCGCGCGGCCCGCAAGGCCGGGCGCTCGCAGGGAAGCGGCGGCGGCGGCGGACATCGCGAGATGTTCAAAGCCACCTGCAGCCAATGCGGCGGCGTAGCTGAGGTTCCGTTCCAGCCACGCGGCGACAAGCCGGTCTATTGCCGCGATTGCTTCGCGTCACGTCCCAGCTACCGCTAAATCCCAGTCGCTCGTTAGCGCAACCTACATGAAGAGAGCCCGCTCCCGCGGGCTTTCTTTTTCTTCTTTTGGGAAGCATCATGAGTCAGGACACGCTTAGCCGCCTCAAGGGCCTCGGGCTCATCGGCATCCACATCGTCGCCCTCGCCGCGTTATGGCCGGCCTTTTTCCACTGGCAGGTTCTCATCGTCTTGGGGGTGGTTTCCTACCTCACCGGAGCGTTGGGCGTCACCCTCTGTTACCACCGTACGCTGACGCACCGGAGCTTGCGCTTACGCAAGCCGCTCGAGTATCTGCTCGCGATCTTCGGAACGTTAGCGTTGCAGGGAGACCCCATTCGGTGGGTCGCCGTTCATCGCAAGCACCACGCCCACGCCGACCAAGAAGGCGACCCGCACAGCATTCACCTCGGCTTCAAGTGGGCGCACGTCGACTGGATCTACCAGCACAACGTCGCGCTGCCGACCGAAGAAGAGGCGCGGCACTACGCTCCCGACTTGTACGCCGAGCCGTTCTACCGCGTGCTCGAATGGATGAGCCTGCCCTTGCAGATCGCCCTGGGCGTGCTCCTATTCGCGCTGGGCGGCTGGCCATTCGTGATTTGGGGCATCTTCGTGCGCTTGGTCTTGAGCTACCACTCGACGTGGCTGGTCAACAGCGCCGCGCACATGCTGGGCTACCGGACGTTTCGCACCGGCGATCAATCGACCAACTGCTGGTGGGTGGCGCTCATTTCATTCGGCGAAGGCTGGCACAACAATCACCATGCGTTTCCGTTCTCAGCCCGTCACGGCTTGCGCTGGTTCGAAATCGACATGACCTGGTGGCACGTTAAGCTCTTGTCGTTCCTGCGTCTTGCGGACAGCATCAAGATACCGAGCAAGCTCATGCAGCAGCGCCTGCGTGAGGTAGCGACCGGCGTCGCCAAGCCCGCCACGCGAGCCGGCCTATAAGGCGTGACCGCTAAACCGCGTAAGAGCGGTGGCGCGCGTTCCTGCTACAACAAGAGCGGCTCGCCGAAAGCAGCGTTCGCAACCAAGAAGCTCGCCGAACGAGCGATTCCCCGAACCAGCGTTGGGCTCGCGCCTTACGCGTGCTCTACGCACGGCTGGCACCTAGGCCACCGATTCTAGGGCTGATTTCTTCCAACTCGCCGTCGCGAACGGCCTTGATTACCGAATAGTAAACTGCGGCCGTCCGCTCCTCGATTTGGAAAAAATCACTCCCTAGAATAAATTCCACAGATATTGGTTGTAGACTTCGTGGTGGTATTGCACTTCTTGCGCCTTCACGAAGCTTCCCAGTAGGCGCGGGCAGCGATCGGCGCTGGCCTGTTTGAGATCGGCGTAGCGAGCTTTTACATCGTCCCCGAGCATTGCTGTCGTCCACGACGACGCGCGGAAGTCGGCCAAGGCGTCGTAGATGTTGTCGGACAAATAACGGTCGGCTTGGCGAAGGTTCTTGGCGTCACTGATGTGGCCGTGTAGCCCGGTCTTGAAAACGGCCAGCATGACCATGTAGGGATTCGCATCCGGCGCTACCGAGCGAAGTTCGATTCGCGAGCTGCGTTCGTTGCCGATCGGAACTCGCACCATCGATCCGCGGTCCACGGCCGACGCCTTGATTTGATTCGGCGCTTCGAAGTGAGGGTCGAGCCGGCGGTAGGCGTTCACGCTCGAGTTGAGCATGAGGCAGACGTCCGGCCCGTGAGTCAGAATGCGATCGACGAAATCCCAGGCGAACGGGCTGAGCTGCTCGGTGCCATTTGGATCCCAGAACAAATTCTTGCCGTCTTTGCTAACCGAGACGTTTGTGTGCATGCCGCTGCCGTTCACGCCTACGACCGGCTTAGGCAGGAAACTGGCCGTCATTCCCAGCCGGGTTGCGACCTGGCGGCAAATCAGTTTGTAGAGCTGAATTTGGTCGGCCGCCGCCACGACTTCGCCGTAGCTGTAGTTGATCTCGAACTGCGAAGGTGCCACTTCAGGGTGGTCTTTTTCGTTCTGAAATCCCATCGCACGCTGCACTTCGGCAACCGAGTCGATGAACGTGCGCAGCGGATCGCCGGGCAGCGAATGATAGTAGCCGCCGGTGTTGACGTACTCGAACTTGCCGGTTTCATGATAGTGACGCTCCGCGTCGAGCCCTTGAAACAGGAAGCCTTCGATTTCGTTGGCCGCATTGAGGGTGAGCCCGTCGGCGGCGTAACAGTCGTTGGACAGCTTCTTGAGAGCCCCGCGAATGTCGCCGGCAAACGGCGACCCGTCGCGTGCGAGCACGTCGCTGAAAACGAGTACTTTGCCGGGGCCGAAGATATCGGCCGGGCCCCAGTAAAACGCGCTCCAATCGAGCGCCAACCGTAAATCGCTCTCGCGCTGCGGCGTAAAGCCGCGAATCGACGAACCGTCGAACGTAAGGTTGTCGTGCGAGTTGAGCAAGAACTTCTTGTCGTAGTCGAGCATGTGCAGGCGGCCTTCGAGGTCGCTGAACAGCACCGTTACCGCCTTGATGCGCTTCTCACCGGCTAAGTAGTTGAGGCGCTCTTCGGCGAGCTGATGTGCCGCCGCTCGATCTTTTCGCTGTTGTTTTGCGCCGAGGTTGAGATCCTCGAGTTCGCCGTACGTCAGCGACAGAAAGTCGCGAAGGTCCGCTGGGTTTACCGGTTGCATTCTCGTCGTCATCCTCGTTCGTTGTCTCCTTCAAACGGGTCGCGTGGTATCCATGCCATTGGGTGGCCTTTGGCAGCGGCCTTTGTCCATGTGGAACGTTCGGCTTGTGGATTTGGCTAAATTGCCGGCGTTAGATGCCGAATTTGGGATAGACGCCGCGGAAACCGGTGATGATCAGCTCGATGGCGATCGCGAGAATCAGGAATCCCAGAATCCGATCGATGGCGCCCAGCACGCCCGGCCCCATGCGCTTCGCCAGCGGCGCGCCGGCGCGCAATAGGATGTAGATGACGGCGCTCATCGCGAGCACCGCAATGACGATGCCGATCATCCAGGTGATCGGGTCGGGCCGGGCCGCCAGCGCCATCACGACGCCGATCGCGCCGGGTCCGGCGAGCATCGGCATGGCCATGGGCGAAAACGCGATGTCGTCCTTCTCGGCCGCCTCGGCGTTCTCGGCGGGCGTCAGCCGGCTGGACGCGGTGACCATCGTCCACGCCGTGTGCGCGACGATGAGGCCGCCGGCAATGCGCAACGCCGATAGCGAGATCCCAAAGAATTCCAGTACATACGAGCCTCCCAGCGCAAACGCTACCAGAATGGCGAACACGTAGACGGCAATGCGTGCGGCGGTAGAACGGCGCTGAGATTCGCTATCGCTCGAGGTGAGTGCGAAGAATACGGCGAGGCCACCGACCGGGTTGACGATCGGAAACAACGCGACGAAGGCGGTTATCGCCGCCCCGACGATGGCGCTCTCCATGTGTGCTGCCAACCGGCGTACGGGTTCGCGCTTGGCGCTCCCTTCCGCGCCTACTTTCCCCAAAAGACTCAAGGGGAAGAGCACACGCGGGGGAACCCTGGCGAGTGGGTTTCACCTCAAGGAGTCGGAGATTGAAAAGCCTCGGTCGATCGGGTGCGGGAATCGTTGCGCTCGCGGTCGCGGCGCTGGTCGCAGCGTGCGCTCAACCGCCGGGGCCGAGTGCCGCGGGATTCGTTCCAACTCCCGCTCGCGCGCCTTCAGTCCCGGCCAATTCGCCGATTCACATCGACGGGCCGGGAAAGAATACTGCGCTCGACCGTCTCGTCGTGCAATTCATGGTATCGCAGCAGGTTCCCAACGCGCAGCTCGCGGTCTCCGTCAAGGGCAAGACGACGTTTTCCCACGCGTACACCTATCGCGGCCTCGCCGCTTCGACGACGGTACCTGCGACGATCATGCGGCTCGCCAGCAACACCAAAGCATGGACGTCCGGGGCGCTGTACGATCTCATTAAAGCTGGGAAGATCGATCCGAATGCAAAGGTCTTCGCCTACCTCGGCATCACCAAGCCGCTTCCCGCGAAGGCAAAGGTCGATAAGCGCGTCTACGACATCACGATCGAGGATATGATTCTCCACGAATCGGGTTGGGACGATTCGAAACCGCCGTACTACGATCCAACGTTTGCCATGCGCGAGATCGCTCGGGCGCTTCATCTCAAACACGCCGTCGGTCAAGTCGATTACGTTCGCTATCAGCTGCACCAGCCGTTGCAGGAGACGCCTGGGACAACGTACGCGTACTGCAATTTCTGCTATGCGGTGCTGGGCATGGTCGTTGCGAAAGCGTCGGGATCGACCTACGCCGACTACGTGGCCCGCGAGGTGGCTGCGCCGCTCGGCGTTCGTAACGTCGAGATCTCGCCCACCGTCGGGAAACGGCTTTCCGATGAAGTCGCTCGCTACTACTCTTCGTATGGCGGACTGTCGGCCGTGTACGTGGACTCGAACAAGCGGTACCCCTATCCGTACGGCGGCGACGATATGGTGCTCGAGGTCGCCGGCGGCGCGGCCGCCATCGCGACCAACGCCGAATCCATGCTCGCCTTCATGCGGAAGTATCTGATTTGGGGCGTCGGCACGCCGGAGCCCGGCGCCGACTGGGCGCGCGAAGGATCGATGCCCGGAACGAATACGTGGGCCGAACAACTGCCGAACGCCACCCACTACGCGTTCCTGGTCAACACGCGCCAATACATCTATGGAAGCAACCCAAACGCGTTCGAAGATCTGCAGGCCCAAATCGAACGGCAGCTCGATCCCGGTCTCGCGCAGCCGCTAACGCACCACTTCGCCGAAGTGGATGCGATCCACGCACCAAACCCATAGGGAGAAACGCATGTCGTTACGAATTTTAACGTTGCTAATCGCGCTGGCCTCGACCGGAGCAGCGGCACTCGCGTCGCCGGCGATGCCGCCCCTACCACCGCAACCCAAAGTGCGTCCGGTGGGAATACCGGCAGACGCGGTGCTCGTTTCGCCGTGCATCCAGGCGATGGGCGAGCACTGGGCCAACCCGAAAAACTTGCCGCTAGGGCCGATCTACGGCGTGTATCAGAGCAAGCCGGTATTCACCGAAATCATGGTCGACAAGAAAAATTTCGCCGCCGGAAAGAGCTACCTCGACGTTTTGAAGCCGCTGCCCGGATACGCGATCGATCACGTCGACGTCGAGTACGTTCCGTACGGCCACGCCGGCTATCCGATTCCACATTACGACATTCACGCGTATTACGTCGGGCATTCGGTTCACGAGACGTTTTGCCCCAGCGGCGAGAAAGAGTTGACGGCCCCAAGCTCGTAATCTCGCGCGCGTAACGACCTTCTACGCGTTGGAGAGGATCCGGTAATGGCAAACCAAGTCGTACATTTCGAAGTGATCGGGCAGGACCCGGCGGCGCTGCGAAGCTTTTACGCACAGGCGTTCGACTGGGAAGTCGGTCCACCCATGGCCGAGGCGCAGGGCTACGCGATGGCGCGCCCGCGCGGTGAAGGCGGGATCGCGGGCGGCATCGGAGGCGGAACGGAAGGTTACGGCGGACACGTAATGTTCTACGTCGAGACGCCCGATCTGGACGCTACCCTCGAGAAGATCGAATCGCTGGGCGGCAAGACCATGATGCCTCCCGATAAGGTGCCGGGCGGCCCGACGTTCGCACTCTTTACCGATCCCGAAGGCCACGTCATCGGGCTGGTTAAAACCGAGTAACCGCGCGAATTGCGACCTTTGCGGCGGCCGGCACTACAATTTGCCGCCCGTGCAGATCGCACGGTGAATGGAGCATCACGATGCCGCGTAAGGTCATTGATTGCCGCGAGTTCCCGAGCGAATCGAAATGCACGGTGGCCATGGCTGCCGACACGACCGACGAGTTGCTCGAAGCGGCGACCCGCCACGCCGTTGACAAGCACGGACACACCGACACGCCCGAGCTACGCGATCAGATACGCCAAGGGATCAAAGAAGGCGCCTTGACGTAGTCACCGGGCTTTTGCACCGGGCGTTTAGGGGAGTGACCCCAAAGGCCGTCAAAACGCCTTTCGCCTAGGAGGGCCGTGTGTGAACCGTTCGTCTCGCCATCGACTCGTCAGCTTTGCAGTTGCTTTCGCTGTGAGTGCGGCGCTGCTCACCGCGGCGGCGCCCGCCGAAATCGAAATGGTCATCGGTGCTCGCACCACCGTACCGAACGAACCCGTGAGCGCTTGCAGCGCGAAGGCAAAGACGGCCTTGAACGCGGTCCTTCAAAACGCGTTCGAAGCCGGTGACGGAACGGGTCAATGGCTGGCCTACGGACCGCTCGACAGCTCCGGCCACTCCTCGGCCACCGCCGCCATTCACTGTTACCCGGTCGACACCGGCTACTACGTCACGTTTACATGCGCGGTCGAGGTTCCACCGAATCCGGATACGGCGACCAATCTGTGCGCCAAACTTGCGGCGGCGTTTCCCGCTCAAAAAACCGCCTCGATAACGACGCCGGTGCGCGGAGGTGTGCGGTGGCGTTAGCCTTTGGCCGTCGTCGCCGGCTCTGCGCGGGCGCGTTCGTTCTCACTGCGCTGCTGTGCGTCTCGGCGGCGCCGGCGGCGGTCGAAATGTCGACCGGCATCCGGTACGTCATCCCGAGCGGCTCGGCCGACGACTGCAGCGCAAAAGCCAAAACCGCGCTCACCGCATATCTGCAAAACGTCACCGAGCAATCGACGGGCGGCGGCGAATGGGTTGCCACCGGGCCACTCGGCGTCACCGGACCGTCCACGGCTGCCGCCGTCGTTCGGTGCAATGCGGTTGGGAAAGGTTACGTCGTAACCTTTACCTGCGTCGTGCAGATACCCGGGAATCCGTATCCCGCTGATGCGTTGTGCCTCGACATCGCCCACAACTTTTCCGGAAAGCCAGTCAAACCGCTTCCCAGCCCGACGCCGATTCCGACGGGTTGTACGACGGCAAGCCTCGTTGGCACGTGGACGGCGGACGACAAACCGGGACTGACGCTGCAGATGGACGTAAACGGCGGGTTAACCGATAGCGACGGCGTCTCAGGAAACTGGGGCCTCTACGGAAACACCGTGACCCTCACCTATTACGGAACGCACACGATGACGATCACGTCCGACGGGAAACGCATCCACGGCGGCGGGTACGCCTTCACGCGAAAGTGCTGAGGCGCTCGCTGCCGTAAACCCATGCCCCCGCGCGCATAGTTGCCGTCACGGCGGCGAGATGCTCGATGCGATCGGCAGGGTCGGCATCGAGGATCGCGACATCGGCTTGGAAACCGGGAGCGATTTGCCCCAGACGGTCCGCGCAGCCAAAGCGCTTGGCCGGAAGGCTCGTTAACGACGCGAGAATCGCGTCGAAGCTCAGGCCGGCTTCAGCCATCAAGCGGTATTCCAGCGTCGGATCGCAGTCGACGGCGCCGAGATCGGTTCCGAACAACACCGCTCCGCCGGCGTCACACCACGAACGTACCTGGTGCACCGCCGTCTGCACGACCCCGGTCGCGCACCGAGACGCGGTCGTGGCGCAGAACGTCGTGCCACAGTTTAAGCGTCGGGACGAGCGCGCATTCTCGCAATCGTGCTTCGGAGAGCAGCGCTCCGTCCCAATCACCCGAGCCCGGAGTCGTGTGTGCGACGACGTCGGCACCGGCGCGCATCGCCGCGAGCGCGTCGTCGGCCGTATTCGGATGAACGAAGACGGGACGTCCGGCGCCGTGCGCGATCTCGACGGCAGCCTCGATCGCGCCGGCGGCAAGCGTGAGGCCCCGCTGCGACGACTCAAACAGTTTAATGCCGTCGCTACCCTTGGCGACGAGCTTCCGAGCACACTCGGCCGTCTCCGAGGCATTTCGAACTTCGGGAAGCGGCGTTTCCATCATCCCCATAACCCGGCAAACGTCGGCCGAAGGAAGCGCATCCGGCGGAACGAGCCCTTCGCCGGTCGAGTAAATTCGCGGGCCGGAAACTTCACCGGCTTCGATGCGTTTTCGAAGTTCGATCGTGTTCTCCCAAAGCGACGAGAGATCGAAGACGTTCGTAAACCCGTACCGCGTAAAATCGAGAAGCTGCCGCTGCAGATCGTGCGCGGGTATGGCGGCGGCGTCGCTCCACTTGCGCTCGAAGAAATGCACGTGGCTGTTCCAAAACGCCGCGGTCATGAAGCGGCCGGAACAATCGAACACCGTGACGCCGGCGGGGATACGCACGTTTGCGCGCGTTCCAACCTCGAGAATCTCCGAACCGCTTACCAGAACGACGGCGTCGCGAATCGGCGTCTGCTCGGGAGCGGCATAGAGCGTACCGCCAACGAGGGCAATGCCAGGGGCCGCGGGCAACAGTTACGTTCCGTAGCGGCGCTGTCGCAGCGCGAACGCGTCGAGGGCCGCCTGCAAATGCGTTTCGTCAAAATCCGGCCAGTACGTTTTGGTCGCCCAAAACTCGGCATAAGCTGCCTGAAAGAGCAGAAAGTTCGAAAGACGCAGCTCGCCGCCGGTGCGAATAACCAGATCGGGATCGGGGAGTCCGGCAGTATACAGCCGGCTTTGAACCGCATCCTCGTCGATCGAGTCCGCATCGCGCAAGCCTCCGCTCACCTCGCGAACGAGCGCGCGCACGGCATCGCCGATTTCGCGCCGGCTACCGTAATCGATCGCCAAGTTGAGCGTGATGCCGTTGTTATGGGCCGTTTCGGCGACCAAATCTTCGAGGGCCGCAAACGTCCGCGATGGCAAGCGCTCGTTGCGTCCGCACAGGCGCACGCGAACCTCTTCCTTCGCCAGCGCGCGCAACTCGCCGCGCGCCGCTCGCGCGCACAACTTCATCAAGAGGTCGACCTCCGAGGCTGGGCGGCTCCAGTTTTCTTCCGAAAACGCGTAGGCCGTGACGACCTGAATCTGCGCCTGGCGGGCGACGCGAAGGATACGCCGCAGGGCGGTGACGCCGCGTTGATATCCGCAAGCAATCGGCAAATCGCGATCGGTCGCCCAGCGCCGGTTGCCGTCCATGATGATGGCGACGTGTCGTGGCGTCATGTCGTTGCCAGCTTTCGCGGCGAGACCGTGGACTGCGAGCGCTCGTGCACGTCACGAACGACCGATTCGAGTTCGTCGACATACGCGAGAAATCGCTGACGGCCGCGCTTGGTGATGCGGTAGAGCGTCTGCGGTCGTCCGCTGCCGCGCTGTTTTTCAGTCGTGACGATGCCGAGATCCGCCAGCGCATGTACGTGGCGATTGAGATTTCCGTCGGTGAGGTCGCAGGCCGCCTGGAGATCGCTAAAGCTGAGTCCGTCGGGATGGGCGATCAGGCACGTGCAAATCGCCAGCCGTCCGCGCTCGTGGAAGATGCGCTCCAAGCCGGGATAGGAAAACGGCGCTTCGCGATCGGCGCTCATGCCGTTCGACCTTGCCAAATGAGAACCCCGATGGCAATCTGACCGACGCCGAAGCCGAGCGGCATTACCCACCAGGCGAGCGCAAACGCCGCGAGCTGCGTCACCAAAAAAAGCAACGCGAGGCCGCCGAAGGCAAAGGTTATCGGAAGCGTCGAGGCCGGGATCACGCCGCGTGACGCAAACAAGCCGAGCGCGTAGAGAGCAAACCAAGTGCCGGGCAGCAACGCATAATCGGCGCGTTCGACGAGCGCCATCGTCAAGGCGCCGCCGAGCAGGACGCTCGGCGCAATCGAGCGTGCGGCGGAACGAAACTGGCTTTGCGCGCCCGGCCCACGGTTCTTCAGCGCCCAGACGGCGACCGTGCCGTAGTTGAGCGCCAGTGCGACCGCGAGACACGTCATCCAAATGGCGACGTATGCACCTAGCGCCTCAGGCGTCTTGGGCAGCGGCGCGAGCTGAAACTGCACGTAGCCGGCAATCAAAGCGCCCGCGCCGCTGACGATCGCCGCCGGCCCCGAATACCCCTCAAATCGCTGGACGTGGGCTAACCGATCGCGTACTTCCGCAAGGTCGGAGAGCGCCCGCTGGAGATCCATCGTTCCCTTCACTTTGCACTACAAAGTCACTGTCTTTGTACCACAGAGCGGGGCGCGGCGCAAGGGCCTTTGCTCCCGAAAGCAGGTTTCGGCGAGCCGGCACGACGGCTTGCGCAAGGGTAGCATCAAAAAAGGCTCAAATGTTCGGGATGCGAAGTCCGCGCCGATTGAACTTCGGAACCGCGCGATGAATGATAGTGGTCGGAATCTTGCCACCCCGCCTCGAAAGATGTCGCTCTATGATGGATAGGACCGTTCGCATCGTCTCGGCGATGCTCGCAATGCTGATGGTTCCCTTGGCGATCGGCGCCGCCCCCGCCGAAACGGTGCCGCTTCAGCCCGCTCGCCCTACGCAAATCGATTGGAATCTTACGCCCGAGCAGATTGCGTCGACGTGCTCCGCACAAATCGCCGATTTTGATGCTTCCGTTAAGCGGATTATGGCACTGCGTAGCCCGCGTACGTTCCAGAACACGCTGCTTCCGCTGGAAAACGCCGAGTCCGATTTGAACGACCGCTTGGTGGCGCAAGGGTTCCTCTTCAATATGGCGGTGGACAAGCGCGTACGCGACGCATCGGATCGCTGCAATATCTCCCAGAGCAACTACTTTGCAGTGTTCGGAGCGCGGCCGGACGTCTATCGCGCGTTGGTTGAGGTTCAACGCAGCCAAACGGCCAGGACGGTGGCCGACAAGAAGCTGCTCGAGTATTATCTCGTCAGCGCGCGCCGGTCCGGCGCGGCGCTATCGCCGGACAAACGCAAGACCTTCATTGCCCTATCCGACCAGTTGACCGCTCTGAGCAGCAAATGGCAAGAAGCGCTCAACAACGATGCGACGACGATGACGATCACTGCCGATCAAGCCCAGAGCTTACCGGCGGGATTGGTAAACGCGTTGACGCACAACGCCGACGGCACTTATACCGTTAAGGTCAACGAGAGCACGGTTACGCCGTTCCTGCAAAACCAGCGCGACGCGACAGCCCGGAAGGCTTATTTCGTGGCGTACAACAACCGCGCCGTGTCCAACGTCGCGGTGCTCGAAGCGGCCATCGACGTGCGCTACCGCCTCGCCCGGCTGCTCGGATTCGATTCGTGGGCCGCCTATCAGCTGGCCAATCGCATGGCCCAGACGCCCGCACGCGTTTTCTCGTTCGAGCGTTCTCTGGACTCACAACTCATGCCGCAAGCCAAGCGCGACCTGGCGAATTGGGCTGCGCTCAGGGCGCAGGACACGGGCGATTCGAAAGCGCCCATCGAGCCGTGGGACGTTACGTACTATTACAACCAACTCATCAAAACGAAGTACTCGGTGGACAACGAGCAAATCCGGCAGTATTTTCCGGTTGACGTCGTCATCGACCGCATTATGAACCTGTACCACAAGATTCTCGGTGTAACGTTCGTGAAGGTCGCCGATCCAAACGCGTGGGCGCCGGACGTCATTAGCTACAACGTGTTCGACACAAGAACTGGACGGTTCATCGGCACCACGTATTTTGATCTCTATCCGCGGCCCGGCAAGTTCTCGCACTTCGCAAACTGGCCGCTCGTACCGGCGCGACGCCTTGCCGATGGAAGCTATCGCCCGCCGGTCACCGCCATCTTAGGCAATTGGCCGCGTCCGGCTCCCGACGCACCCGCATTACTTTCGCATCAGGACGTTATCACGTTTTTCCACGAGTTCGGGCACAACTTAGCGGCCCTGCTCGCAACCGCTCCGTACGAAACGCTGAGTGCCGGATTCCGTCAGGATTTCGTCGAGGCGCCTTCGCAAATGCTTGAAAACTTCATGTGGGAGCCGGCTATTCTCAAGGAAGTCAGTTCCAACGTGACCACCGGCGCGCCGCTACCCGACGACCTGATCGCAAAGATGATCGCGGCGCGCTACGTCGACGAGGCGTATTTCACGATCGGCCAAATCAAGCTGGGAATGGTCGACATGGCCTATCACTCGACCGGTCCGCACGTCGATACGACGGCCGTGTGGGCTCAGGTTTCGTCCGAGTATACGCCGCTCGCGATGGTTTCGGGAACCCATCCGCAAGCATCGTTCGTACATCTGTTCGGCTACGACGCCGGCTACTACAGCTATTTGTGGGCGCTGGTGTACGCGCAAGATATGTTCACGGCGTTCAAAAACGGCGGCTTGGAAAACCCCGCGGTCGGGCAACGCTACCGCGAGACGATTTTGGCGCCGGCACGCACCTACGAACCCGACGTCGAGGTTACCAATTTCTTGGGACGGCCGATGAGCACCGACGCCTTCTACAAGCAGTTTGTGACCGCGCCGGAGCCGACGCCGACGCCGCAATAAAGCGCGGTCGCGGGGCGCGCGGCGCGTTTCGCCGGCCATCGCGACTGGAAGCCTTAAAAGAGCCCGGCGAATCTCGCCGGGCTCTTTTCAACTTGCATACTTGCTCTTTTTTAGAACGCTAGAACGGAATCTCGTCGTCGAGGTCGTCGCCGAACGCGTCACCACCCGACGATGCAGCCGGCGCGGCCGCGCCCGAACGGCTCCCACCGTTATAGCCTCCGCCGGCATCGCCGCCTTCGTCTCCACCGCTGCCGCCGGCATCGCGCCGCGAGCCGAGCATCTGCATATTGTCGATGACCACCTCGGTGGCTTTGCGCTTGTTACCGTCTTTGTCGTCGTACGAGCGAATCACGAGACGGCCCTCGACCAGGGCGTTCATACCCTTCTTGAGATACGTGTTGCAGGTTTCTCCAAGGCGATCCCATGCGACGATGTCGACGAACGTCGTCTCTTCGCGGTTGCGCGGATTGTTGACCGCGAGGCTAAACTTGGTGACTCCTTTGCCCGATTGCGTGTAACGAATCTCCGGGTCGCGCGTTAGGTTACCGACCAGGATCACGCGGTTGTACGAACCTGCCATCGCTTACTCTCTTTCGCTTATTATGGAACGGTTGCGGACGCGAGGGGTCAGTAGACCGGCGTGGGTGCGGGCGGCGCGGCCGCCGCCACGGCGGCCATGTGGGCGATCATCTTGGCGTCGAGCTTGACGACCAGCGCACGCAGGACGTCTTCGTGCAGCTTCAGCAAGCGCTCCAGCTCCTTCGAACCGGCGCCGTCGCTCTTGAACTGCATGACCACGTAGTGGCCTTCGCGCACGTCGTTGATCTCGTAGGCAAGCCGCTTTTTTCCGAGCTTTTCGACGCTGACGACCTCGCCGCGTTGATTCTTGACGATCTCGGAAATCGCGTTCGCGCGTTCCTCCACCTCGTTTTCCTCGAGGGAGGGACGCAGGATATAGGTCACCTCGTAATCGGTCATCGTTTCCCCATCTACGGACGCTCGCAGAAACGAGCGGCCCGCCTCACGCGGCGGGCAGCGGGTTGGCCCCGGCCTTTGAGCGGCCGAGAACCCCCGCATCCTATCACACGTTTCGCGAAGTCAGCAATGACCCTGGCACGGCTCTCCCGAAGGCCGTTAGACGTTTCCCCAGGGAGTTCGAAGGCGTCCGCGCTAGCCTTGACCAAGGGAGCGACGCTCGGCGGCGTGACAACCGGTAGACGCTCTTCAATTGAGGGAAAATCAGGGTAACCGTGCCGATCGCCAAGTTTGCCGTCCACCGAAGGGTCGCCGTGTCGATGATCGCCTTGGCGATCGTCGTGCTGGGTTTCTTTGCCTTTCCGCGTCTGGCGATCGCCCTGCTCCCCAACTTCACCCAGCCGGTGGTGACGGTCTCGGTCACCTACCCCAACGTCGGCCCGGAGCAAATGGAGACGTTGATCACGCGGCCGATCGAGAACGCCGTCAGCCGAGTCAACGGCATCCAACAGATCAACTCGAGCAGTTCCGAGGGCAATACTCAAGTCACGGCTCAGTTCTACTTCGGCACGAACATCGACACCGCCGCGGTCGACGTCCAGGAGCAGGTCTCGCGGATTTGGGGTACGCTGCCGAACGATCCGAATTTACAGCAGCCGGTCATCACGAAGTTCGATTCGAACTCGCTGCCGGTCGTTCGCATGTTCGTAACCGACTCCAACATGACGCTCCGCGACTTGGGCGATCTCTTTACCAATCAGCTGGGCGACGAGTTTTCCTCGATCGACGGCGTGGCCGCGGTAACCGTCGGCAACGACCAGCAGCGCGCCATCATGATCGAGCCGAACGCCGACGCCCTCGCGGTGAACGGAATTTCGCTGCAGCAGATCATGCAGCGCGTCGCCGAGGAGAACATCAACCTTCCGGCCGGCATCGTGCAAGTCGGCAAGAGCGAGTACCTCGTGCGAGCGAGTGCCCTCCTGCAATCCGCGCAGGAAACCGGCGAGCTCATCGTCACGACGAAGAACAACGCGCCGATCCGGCTCGATCAAGTTGCCAAGGTTAGCGACTCGATCCTCGAGCAGCGGACGTTTCAGCGTCTCAACGGCACGCCCGCCGTCGGCATCACCCTCAACGCGCAACCGAACGCCAACATCGTCGCCACGGCCGTCGGCGTCTACGCCAAGATCAAACAGCTTACCGCCCGCTATCCCGGCATGCATTTCGGCGTGGTCTTCGACCAGCAAGGCTTTATTCGCCAAGCGATCGCGGCGTTGGAGCACACCGCACTGTACGGTGCGATACTCGCGATTTTAGTCATCCTGCTGTTCCTGCACTCGTGGCGATCGACGCTGATCGTCGCGGTCTCGCTGCCGGTCTCGATCCTAGGAACGCTGTTCGCGGCCTACGTCTTCGGCTATTCGCTCAACATCATGACGCTGGGCGGCTTAGCGCTGGCGGTCGGGTTGATCGTCGACGACGCGATCGTGGTCATCGAGAACATCTACCGTCATATGGCGCGCGGCCAAACGCCGATGGAAGCCGCCGAAACGGCCACTGCCGAGATATTCTCGGCCGTACTGGCGTCGTCGATCACCGTCATCACGGTGTTCGTGCCGCTCGTCTTGATCCCAGGACTGCAAGGGTTGCTCTTCACGCCGTTCGCCGTCATGGTCATGGTTGCCGTCGGCTTGTCTCTCGTCGTCGCCGTTACCCAAGTGCCGATGCTCGCATCGGTGATTCTGCGAAAGCGCGGGAACTCGAGCGGGAACGGCACAGCAACCAACGGCAGCCGGCGCGGAGCGTACGCGCGCTTTTCACACGCCTTCGATCAACGTTACGAACGCTTCGCCCAATGGTATGCGCGGCTGTTGACGCGCGCCGTGGACCGCCCGGGGATCATCTTCGCGATCGCCGGCGCGGTATTTGCGATTACGCTGGTTGCAGTTGCACTCGGAGCCGTAAAAACCGAACTCTTTCCCCCATCGAACTCCAGCTTCGCTCGTTTCAATCTTCAAATGCCGACCGGTACGGCGCTCTCGGTTACCAACGCCGTCGCCATCGACGTCGAAAACCGCATGCGTAAAGACGAGCGGGTCACCGACGTCGGAGCCCTCGTCGGTTCGAGCGGTCCCGTCGGCGGCACGCAGGTTACGAATGAAGCGAGCCTTTCGGTCACCCTCAAGCCCGGCGTTCTCGGAAACCAGGCGCAGCGCTTCGTGACGCAATGGACGGCGGCATTGACCGGTTCGCGTTCCGTGTCGGGTGGCCGCGGTCGCGCATCCTCGTCATTCACCCCGGAGCAGCTCAAGGAACTGCGCGCGCGCTTCGGCCAGCCGATCCCCGGGCTCCAAGTCTTCGGACGGACGATCGACATCGTTCAGAACATCATCGCGCGCGGGCAAGACGCACTCCAAATTCAGATCTTTGGGCCGAACGTCAATACGCTATACAACCTTGCCGAGTTCACCGCGATTCCGAAACTTCAAGCCGCGATTCCGGGATTACAACCGCCTCAGCCGGGCATCACCAATGCGCAACCCGAGATCGACATCAGCGTGAACCGAGGCGTGGCCGCGCAACTCGGCGTGAGCACTCAAACCATTTCGCAGGTCGTCGACATCGCTACCGCCGGCCAGACGGCATCCTACATGCAGATCAACGGCACGCAATATCCGATCGAAGTTCAGCTTCCGCCCGATCAACGCCGCAGTTTGCAGTCCATTCAAAACCTCATGGTTCCGGTCGCCACCGTGCCGACGGGGCTGATCGTCAACACGTCATCGACGGCGCCGGTGGCGGCCGGTACGAACGGCAGCTTGTCGTTTAATTCTGCGGCCGGTCCGACCGGCGCGTTCACCTTGCAAACGATGCCGCTCGCGCAACTCGCACAAATCGTCTTCGGTACCGGACCGTCGCAGATCACCCGGCAAAACAAGCAGCGCGAAATCGACATCAACGCCGGATTGAACATCCCGCTCGGCGATGCGGTCGCGCAATCGACCAAAGTCATGAACTCAATTACTCTGCCACCCGGCTATTACTGGGCATTTGGGCCCCAAGTACTGCAACAGGGGCAAACGTTTTCGAGTCTCGGGTTAATCGTCGCGCTTGCGATCCTGCTGATCTACATGCTGCTTGCGTCGCAGTTCGAATCGGTCCTCCATCCGCTCGTCATCATGATCTCCGTGCCGCTGGCTTCGGCCGGTGTTGTTTTCGGAATCTTTTTCCGGAACCTGATTTGGCAAGCCGGCGACGCGATCTTTCGCCAGCCGTTCGCGCCGATGGCCTTCGGTCTCACCGCGTTCATCGGCGTGCTGATGCTGGTGGGGATCGTCGTCAAGAACGCTATTCTGGTCGTTGAGTTCAGCAATCAGCTGCGCGAGCGCGGCATGAATGCGCGCGATGCCGTTCTGCACGCCGCGCCCATGCGCTTGCGCCCGATTCTCATGACGACCTTCGCCACCATCGGCGGCATGACGCCGATCGCGCTCGGCATCGAGGCCGGCAGCCAAACGCAGACGCCACTGGGCGTCGTGGTCATCGGCGGGCTCGCCGTCTCAACGACGCTGTCCTTGATCGTCGTGCCGACGCTCTACCTTTGGGCCGTGCAGCACCTCGAGCCGCGGCTGGGAGGCTTCCATCGCGGCGCCGAGGCCAAACCGGTTCGCGGCGAGGAAGATTTCGTCGAAGAACCGATCAGCGCCATCGAGTGAAGAAAACGACCGTCATCGTGGCGCCGATGAGGATGACGATGGCTCGCGACAGCGGCTGGGGAACGCGCCGGAAGAAGCGCGCGCCGAAATACCCTCCGAGCAGCGCGATGGCAGCCATCGGAATCGCAAAGCGGTAATCCACGACGCGCGCGATGACGAACGGCACCAAGGCGATCCCGTTGATCGACACGGACAGCACGTTCTTTACGGCATTCTGGGCGTTGAGACTTGGCAATCCGGAAAAAGCCAGCACCGCCAGCATCAGAATGCCCATGCCCGCACCGAAATAGCCGCCGTAGATCGCGACGAGAAACTGCACGGCGAGTTGCCACGGCGCGTGACGCGGTGCCTCAAGCGGCGCCCGCTTGAGCCATGGGCTGGCCGCAAACACGGCAGTAGCAAACAGCAACAGCCAAGGCACCATCCGCTCGAACAGCGTGGGCGGCGTAACGAGCAGCGCGAGCGCGCCAATGAGCGATCCGGCGAGACTGACGGCGATGAGCGGTAACAACAGCGCGCGATGTGTCGCCACCTCTTCCTTGTAGCCGCGGGCGCTGCCGATAGTGCCGACCCACATGGCGGCATTGTTGGTCGCATTGGCCGAAATGGCCGGTACGCCCGCAAACAGCAGCGCCGGAAACGAGAGAAAGCTTCCGCCGCCGGCCACACTGTTCATGGCACCGGCGAAGAACGCCGCCGCACCCGGAAGCACGGCGTGTGGTATGGTCAACGAAAAGGCCGTCGGAGCCTACGGCGCGACGCGCTCGCGCTTGGTGACGCGGTAGACGCGGCGCACGGTTTTGAGCGACTCGAGTTTGGTGATGATCTTGTGCAGATGATCGAGATCGTGAATCTGCACCGTCAAACTGGCGACCGCGAGCCCGTCGCGCCGAACCCGCGCGGTAACCGAACTCACCTGCGTCTTCACCTCGGCAAAGACGCCCATAATGTCTTGCAGCAGCTGCGACCGGTCCTCGGCCTCGACTTCGATTTCGACGGCGTGCGTGAGATCGGCGTTGCCGATCCATTGAGCCTGTAAAATGCGCTCGGGCGTCGCGTTCATATAGGCGACGTTCGGGCAATCGGCGCGATGAACGCTGACGCCGCGCCCGATAGTTACGTAGCCGATGATTGGATCGCCGGGCACCGGCGAGCAACATTTCGACAAGCGTACCAGCACGTCGTCGACGCCGGCGATTCGGACGCCGCTCGATCTGCGGGCATTCTTGCGCGGCACCGGTTTACGGCCGAGCTTGGTGAAATCGACGACGTTGTCGCTGCGCACTTCGTCGCGAAGCCGGTTGGCGACGGCCTGCGCCGAGGCGTCCCCGAAGCCGATGGCGGCGTACAGATCGGCGGGGGTTGCGTAGTTGAGCCGCGTGGCGATGCGCTCGATCAACTCCCCGCGCGCCGTGTCGACGCGAACGCCGGCGCGCGCGAGCTCGTGTTCGAGCGATTCTTGCCCGGCCAGAACGTTCTCTTCGCGCCGTTCCTTCCGGAACCACTGCTTGATCTTGTGTTTGGCACTCGAGGTCTTCACGATCGAAAGCCAGTCGAGCGACGGATGACCGCTGGTCTTATTGACGAGAATTTCGCAGATGTCGCCGTTATTGAGTTGCGAGTCGAGGGGAACGATTCGGCCATTGACCTTCGCCCCGACGCAGTGGTTACCGACGTCGGTGTGGACCGAATAGGCGAAGTCGAGCGGCGTTCCGCCCGCCGGCATCGAGTAGACGTCGCCGCGCGGCGAAAAGACGAATACCTGGGAGTCGAAGAGGTCGAGTTTGAGATTTTCCATGAACACGCGCGAGTCGCGCATGTCCTTCTGCCATTCGAGTAACGCCCGCAACCACGACAGCTTGTTCTCGAACTGGTCCGCCTTGCCGCCTTCTTTGTAACGCCAGTGCGCCGCGATGCCGTATTCGCCGGTTCGATGCATCTCCCACGTTCGAATTTGAATCTCGAGCGGTTCGCCGGTCGGTCCGACGACCGTCGTATGCAGAGATTGATACATATTGGGCTTGGGCATGGCGATGTAGTCTTTGAACCGGCCCGGCAGCGGCGTCCACAAGGCGTGGACGGCTCCGAGCGCGCCGTAACAGTCCTTCACCGAGTCGACGATGATCCGTATCGCCGTAAGGTCGTAAATCGTCGAAAAGTCGCGCCCCGACTTAATCTTCGTATAGATCGAGTAAAAGTGTTTCGGGCGTCCGTGAATTTCCGCATTGATCTTCATCTCTTTGAAGTCTTCGCGTAGCTGCACGATCGCTTGCTGCACGTCGGCCTCGCGTTCGCGCCGCGTCTTGGCGACCAGCTCGACGATTTCACGATACGGCTCGGGGTCGAGGTAGCGCAGGCAGTTGTCCTCGATTTCCCACTTGATCTTCCAGATCCCAAGCCGATGCGCGATCGGCGCGTAGATGTCGAGCGTCTCGCGCGCGATCGCGTGTTGCTTGGCCGGCGGAAGGCTCGCCAGCGTGCGCATGTTATGGAGGCGGTCGGCCAGCTTGATGATGATGACGCGGATGTCTTTGGCCATCGCCATGAACATCTTGCGCAGATTCTCGACCTGGGCGTCTTCCTTGGACTGATACGGAATGCGGGTCAGCTTCGTGACGCCGTCGACGAGCTGGGCAATCTCCTCGCCGAACTGCTCGGCGACTTGCTCGCTGGTGACCGACGTGTCTTCGACGACGTCGTGCAAGAGCGCCGCCGCAATGGTCTCGCGGTCCATCTCGAGGTCGGCGAGGACGCCGGCAACCGCCAGCGGGTGCTCGATATACGACTCCCCGGACGCACGCCGCTGGCCTTGATGGGCGGCATCGGCGAGCTCGTAGGCGCGCGTCAGCCACGCCTCGTCGAGCGAGGGATCGTATTGGCGGACGCGGTCGATCAGAGCGTGGATGGGCATGGCGGTATCCGCCCATTATAGCGCGTGGCGCGCCAAGCGCCAGGCGTCCCCCGGGCCCTGCGGCTGCCCGGCCTCGCGCCGTGCTAGAACGGCGAGGAGGCGGGCGCGGGCGTCCCGGGGCGCTCGATGGTCTCGATGTCGAGCTTATCCTTGAAGAAAATGGTGGCGATCTTGCCATCGGCGTCGATGATGAGCCACAGATAGATGCTCCCGTCGGCGCAATGCATTTGGTAGATGTAGCCGTGCGCGTTGGGCGGGATGTCGTTCGCCGAAAACGGCCCGATGAAGGCTGTGTCGGTGAGCGGCCCTAGCGCGGCGAGCGCGCGCGCGACGCCGTTGATTTTCGCGTCGGTGAGCTTCGGCACGATCTCCGGTGCGTACAACGCCTTGTTGATGCTGCCGGCTTGCCAGGCCACGAACTGCTGCCGGGCCACCTTGGTAACGGCCGGGTCGGCAACCGGCGTGGGCGTCGGTGCCGGCGTGGGAGTCGCTGTCGGCCGCGCGCCGGCCAGTGCGGCCAAGGCGGCGGCAATCCCGAGCGTGAGGAGCGTGGTGCGGATGAATCGTACGTGCATGCGGATGCCGGATCCTAAGAGCCTAAGAATGCAATGACTTCGACGTCGCGCAGCGCGTCTCGTCCGTTAAGGTCTGGGAGTTCGAGCAGAAACGCAAAGGCCTCGACCTCTGCGCCCAACCGCCGTAAGAGCCGTAGCGTTGCAGCCGCCGTGCCGCCGGTTGCCAGCACGTCGTCGACGACCACGACGCGCTCGCCATGGCTGAGTGCATCGGCGTGAATTTCAAGACAGTTGGTCCCGTATTCGAGGGCGTATTCCTCGCTGAGCTTATCGTGCGGAAGCTTGCCCGGTTTTCGAATCGGGATAAACCCCGCACCGATCGCATAGGCCAACGGCGCACCGAAGATGTATCCGCGCGCTTCGACGCCCACGACGTAGTCGATGTTCCTATCCTTGAAACGATCGACGAAGAGATCGATTGCCTGGCGAAAGCCTTGCGAATCCTTTAGCAACGGGGTAATGTCACGGAACAAGATCCCGGGAATCGGAAAATCCGGGATCGGTCGAATTAGGGCGTCGATCTCCACGAGGAACGGGGTTCGCGGGACGCCATCACCCGCCTCTTGGGCACCCTTTCGAGAGTTCGATGCCGATGGTTAGGAGTCCGAAAAACATCGAGCGCTCACGGCGCGCCGAGTCCGGGCGCGGATGGTTCGTCGCCTTCTTTAGAGATTCGGATACCCGGCGGTTGCTCATCGCATTCGCCGTCGCCATCGGCGTGCACGAAATTCTCGCCGGACTGCTGCCGTCGTGGCCGCCACGCGTCGCAGCACGGCGCGAGGTGGTGACCCACGTTCGGCTCACGCGCATCTCGGTTGCGACCCCAGCGCCGCCGCTGCCATCGCCGGCGCCCCCGCGGACCGTCAGCCACGCGCGAGCGATCGCACTTGCCGAAGCGCACGTCGTGCGTCACACGACGACCGGACCTCAAGCGCGTAAGGAGATCGTGCATCGCGCCGGCGCCGCGCGTCCGAAACCGCCGCAATTCTCGCACACCAAACCCATCTGGGATATCCCCGCCCGTGCTCAAGGAGCCGGCTCGGAGAATCGTTCGGGAGCCGGCAGCGCCGGCAACGGTATCGCGGGAAACGGCGCGGGAAGCGCCGGCAACGGAAACGGCGCGGTGCCCGGTAGCGAACCGTGCGGATTCGTCGACTTCTCCAATCCGCACGGCTCGCGTTTCGATGCGTCGACGCGAGGGTTTTGGGTGGATATTCGATTGACCGTGCGCTTTCCCGACGGCCGTTCGGAGTCGATGCTGCTCGATTACCCGTGGTACTATACGAACGCAGCTTCCAACCCGTGGTCGGACCAAAATTTGAACGATCCCAATTTTCCAACGACGTTCCAGAGTCCGCCGCCGAATCGACTCGCGAACGAACCCCCGCTGGTGAAGTACGTCATCGCGCATACCGGGCCCGGCGGCTATACGCTGCTCAAGGAGTGTCCGTCGCCGAAACCGAGTGCGTAGAACGCGGCGCTAGCGCGTGAGATGCGCGCCAACGCGCTCGCTCAGTTCGCCGCGCCTCCACTGCGCGATAAAGTCTTGGAGAATCCGCGCCGTCAGCCCCCAAATGCGGCGCCCTTCGTAGTCGAGGACCAAACTGGAGACGCGCCGGCCGCCGTGGTCAACGCTATCCGTGCGCAGACCTTGGTCGAGAATGGTCCCGAGCGGCACCATGAAAACGCCGGCCGTTTCGTCGCCATCGATCGTCAGCTCGCCGGCTTCGACGACGGCCACGAACGGCGTCACATCGAAATTATTCACGAAGCGCTGGCGCAGCATCGGCAAGCGGGCGACGACGGTCGCGCGCGCCGGCTCGATCCCCACTTCTTCGTGCAGCTCGCGCAGCGCCGTCGCTTCGAGGTTGGCGTCTTCGGGGTGAACGCCGCCGCCCGGAAGTCCGATTTGCCCTGGATGATCGCGCAAGTGTGCGGCCCGCTCGACGAACACGATGCCGTGCGGGGCCGTTCGAAAAATCGCGATGACGACGGCCGCCCGGCGGCGCACTACCAAGCCTCGAACATGCAACCGATGATAGCGAAGATGACACCAAAGTGCTAGCCGGATGCCGAGGGCGTGGAGTCTCCAAAACGGAAATACCATCGCCTAACCACCAGGGTCTCGGAGGTACGTTTGATGAACCAAACCCCTCGCCGCGTGCTGATCGCAGCCGTGGCAGCTGCTCTCGCCGCCGGATGCTCCGGCAACTCGGGCTCTCTCGCACCCGGCCAGTCCACGTCGCTGACGCCTTCCGCGCGCCACGCCGGCGCGGGCATGCGCGTCCTTCCAGGTCCCGATGTCGCGGGCCCGATGATCGTGCCCGACGTTCCGCGCCAACCCAAGGCCCCCCGCGGTTGGCCGGCCGCTGCGCCGAATCGTCAGATTCTTTTCGCCGCCGATGAATCGAGCGGCGTGCTGATGTACAACCCCAAAACGCCTAATGCATCGCCGGAGGGATCGATCACCAACGGCGTGAGCGCGCCGGCCGGCGTTGCGGCCGATCAAGCCGGCAACCTCTACGTTACCAACGAGGGGAGCAATACGGTAACGGTCTATCCGCCCGGCGCCACCTCGCCGAGCTTAACCATTAGCAACGGAATCAGCGGTCCGTACGGAATCGCGGTCGATTCCACCGGTAACGTATTCGTCAGCAACCTGAACACCAACGACATCACCGCATACCAAGCCGGTGCCACGTCGCCGTTCGAAACGATTAACTTCAACAACTACGGTCAAGCGGTCGGCCTCGGCGTAGACGGCAACGATAACATTTGGGTCGCCTGTGACTCGAGCAACGCCGTCTTCGTAATAACTGCCGGATCGGAAACGGTTCAAAACTCCGGCCTGACGGGTCTGGACGGACCGATCGGCGTTTCGATCGGGAAAATGGGCGTGATCTACGTTTCCAACTTTGCGGCTTCGAGCGTCAACGTCTATGCGTCCGGTTCGACGAGCCCAACCTCCACGATCACCAATGGCATCGAGCAGTTCGGACCAACGCTCGGTGGATTCGCAAGTTCGGGAAGATATTTCCAGTCGAATCAAGGTCTCAACGTGGTCGGATACAAGGGCATGCAAACATCCCCGTTCTCGACGCTCAGCGGCACGTCGACGCCGCTCGGTGTCGCGGCGTATCCGGTCGTCAAGAAATAGCCTCTCGGTCACAACGGCACGAGCGCGCGGGTATCGTACCCGGCGCTCGTGTTTCTTTCCGAAGGTGGCGCCTTCGATAGGGCGCTCCGTATCGAGAACGAACGAAGCCGCATGTTCGGTAGACACGGACGCAACGACGCGATTTCCATTTTGCGCGACGTTATCGAAATCATTGCCATCGCGGCCGCGGGGATGTGGGCGATCTACGTGTTCGCCTACGAGCAGCGCATCAAGCCGGCGAGCGGAACCCCCGTCGCTGCTCCTGTCCGGCTCGCTGCACGAGCTGGGTGCGCACCAGGGTCTCGTCCAGCTCGGGATCCGCGTCAACAACGGGCATACGGACGCTTCCCTCATTGCCGCCGGATTCGCGGCCGACGGACTTCGCTATTCGCCGAATACCGCGGCGATAGTCGATCGATCGATCAACGGGCTCACGCCGTATCAACGAGACGCACACGTTTCGTCGCGCACGCTGGTCTACCGCCTCGTTGAACTCACCCGCCTCGTTTCGCCGCAATACGGTAGCGGCTATACGTTGCGTCCCGGACAAGAACTTCCATATTCCGCAATCTTCGCCGTCAAGCGCGGGGAAATCGACACCATGGTTCTCCATGGAAGTCTCGCCTACACGAAATCCGGAGCCGACGGCGCCTTTCCGACCCACGTCGAATATACGCCCACGAACGCTATCTTTTCCCGGCCGGCGACGGCCAATCCCAACTATAGCTCGCAAGAGATTACTCTCGATCAGGTATCGCTTTGGTGAGCGGTCTCGCGCAGCGAAATTGCGTTCCATGCCGTGGCGGCGTACCGGCGCTCACCCGCGAAGGCATCGCGCCGCTGCTGGAACAGCTCGAACCAGGTTGGAGCGTAGCCGAGCGCTCCGGCCCCACCGGCAACGTGCGCGTTCTCGAGCGAACCTATCGCTTCAAGAACTTCGCCGGCGCTATGAATGCGGCGGCGGCAGTCGGCCGGATGGCCGAAGAACAGCAGCACCATCCCGATCTCCACGTGTCGTGGGGGAAGCTCGGCGTCGAGATTTGGACGCATAAGATCGGCGGGTTGACCGAAAGCGATTTCGTCTTCGCCGCCAAATGCGACGCGATTCTCCGCGACGCTCATTAAAGCTCGTTCGGGTTCTACGCGGGCATCCCAAACGCGACGATCTCGTTCGCTTCGCGATCGCCGGTCCAAAAGCGCGAGCCGTCGAAGGCCAGCCCCCGCGCGCGAAAAGGTATTGACGCAAGCGCGGTGAGGCGTGGGATTTCGCCGCTGACGTCGAGCTTCGTCAGCTGCGGGTTCTTGAAAGCCTTGTCGGCCGTAATGAGGTAGAAAGCCCCATCGACGATCGTCATCCCGACGGGCACCCGATCGAGCCGAATCTCACGAGTTACCGCGCCGGCATGGCCGAGGGCGAGGATGCGCATATTATGCGCTTGCGATAGGAACAGCGTGTCGCCATCGAAGGCGAGGTGCGCTCCGCTGAGATCCGGACATTCAATGCGATCGCTCTCGAAGCCGCGACCCGGAACGAATCGATAGATGTATCGATCGTCGTCATCGTCGCCGAACCCAATCACCGCCTGGAGTTCGTCGCCAACGACGGCGATACCGAATGGAGCCCCGGGCGTCTGAACTTCGTCCCTCACGGTCAGCGTCGCCGGGTCGGTCGCATAGAGTCGGTGGGCCACACGGCTTGCGATCCACAAGGTCGCTCCGTCGAAAGCGAATCCGAGCGGCTCCGGTCCGGGCGCAGGGAGCCGCCGCGTTTCGTGGATTTCAGGAACCATTTCCATCACTGAATGCCTTTCTCCAGCGCCGCAGCGTACTTCTCGTCAGCGCTAAGCCACTTGTTAGGGAGGTCGATTCGACGCACGTCGCGCGGGTAGCTACCGTCCGGGGTCGCGGCATTCCAATCCTGGGACAGCACCACCAAGTATTCGAAATTTTTGTATAATGCGCGGCCGTAGCGCATTCGCAAAATCGCGGTTAGCTCGGCCAACGCGTTCCACGTATCGATGACGAGCGACGAATGGGCGTCCAAAAGAAGCCGGCGATCCACCAATCCGGCTTTTGCAAACACGCCCATGTTTTCGTAAAAATCGCCGACCGTCTCTGCATAGGAGATATACCGGATGTTTTCCACCGTTCGGGCAGCTTTATTGGCCAGCTGGTAGCGGAAGGCCGGATCCTGCATCTTGGCCGGCAACTCGCTGAATATAGAGTGGACCGCTTTGAGATATTCGGGTGCTTGCTGACTCGCCCGAAGCTCGGTCAGCACCGCAATCTGGTTGCTTCCTCGCATGTGTCGCAGCTGCACCACGGCGGCCAATGCGGTTGCCGAGATAATCACAAATGTGCCGACGGTCGCAAGCGTATTCCACAGCTCGAGAGAAATGCCTCAGACCCTCCAGAGGAGCGCGTAGCCTGCGCCTCCCTTCTACTACCACACGGCGTTACTTCTGATCCTTACTGCGCCTGGCAAATGAGCCCCGAGCCGACAATAATATGGGTTAAAATCAAACGCCCCTAGCGGCGGTGGTCGACGCGGGATGGATAGATCGGCCGGTTGATGATGCGTTCGAGCGATTCGGCCGGAGCGCTGAGCGCCAACGCGCAAAAGCGGTCGAAGCTATCGCGAATCGCTTCGCCTTCGGCAAAGCGCTCATTCTCCTGCATGTCGACTTTCCCGTCGACTGGCAAGAACCGAATGAAGCGGCCCTCGTCGTCTTCGCTTACCTCGACGAGCTTCGAGTCGCTAAAGATGCGCAAGGCTGCGCTCACCGTCCGGTCGCGAACTTTGTCGAGGCCGAGGATCTCGGCGATGTCGGCGTTCGCACTTCGCAGAATTCCATCGTGCGCCATCCCGCGCATGCCACGATAAACTTCCCGCAGCACCGGTAACGTCGGCGCGTCGAGGTCGATGAGATAGTCGTTGAGGCGGCGGTCGTTTTCGCCGTACAGCAGGTGAACCTGGGCCGCGGCGCCGTTACGGCCGGCGCGGCCGGCTTGCTGGTTGAACTCTGCGAAGTCAAAGTTCAGATGATAGAGCACGACGTGCTCCACGTCGGGAAGATCGATGCCTTCTCCAAAGGCCGAGGTGGCGACGATCACACGCAGCGATCCATCTCGAAAGAAGCTTTCGACTTCGAGGCGATCGGCCGTCGGCATTCCGGCGTGGTAGAACATGATCTCGTTGCCGATTGCTTTGCGAAGTACGCCGGCGACCTCGGCGGCATCTTTACGTGAGTTGCAGTAAACGATGCCTTTGCCGCGTTCGGCGAAGAGGTCGCGCAAATACCCGATCTTGTCGCTGCGGTTGCGCGCGTCGACCACGTGCAGATTTTCACGGATCGTCGGATCGATCACCCACGCGTCGATGCGCAGCTCGGAGACGATCTTGGTAAAGGCGTTGTCGGCCGCCGTCGCGGTGAGCGCCAATATCTGGGGACTGCCAAGGGCGGCGACGGTTGCGCTCAACCGCACGTACGCCGGCCGATGCCGCGACTCGTGGACGTGATGAGCCTCGTCGACGACGACGAAAGCCGGCCGGCTCTTGCCTCCGAAAGCGTCTTTGTGAAAGTCTAGAAATTCGGGCGTTGCCAGCATCACGTCCCACGCCCCCTCGCGAAGCGCTTCGAAGAGATCTTCGCGTTCCTCGTTGCCGATCGAACCGTTAGCGCGATAGATGCGCAGCCCGAGCGGATCGAGCGTTCGCATCAGCGCCTCGTACTGATCGTTCGCCAACGCCCGCAGCGGGTATACGACCAGCGTCTTCGCACCTGCTGCGAAGGCCCGTAAGGCGGCCGAGAACTGAAAGCAGAACGATTTCCCGCGCCCCGTCCCCAGGACCGCCAGCGTGTTTCTTCCGGCGGCAACGCGCTCGAGCACGTCGCGCTGGGCCTCGTGCGGCTGCGACGTTCCGATCAACGCGTGCACGATGCGCTCGGCATCCCCGTCCCATTCCAGGCGCAACGCCTCGCGGCCGCGCTCGCGCTGCGCGATCGTAGCGACGGCGTCGCGATCCACCAAGATGTTGACCCCGCGATGCTTCTCGCCACCGCCGGTGAGCGAAGCAATGCGCGCGCGGTAGCGCGCGCCCGCATCGATCGCCGGAGCCAGGTGGGTGGCGATGCCCTTCTTGAGGTAGCCCAGCGGCAGTTCGCCGTAGCGCAGCGCGATGGCGTTGGGGTCGTGAACGTTGTGCGGCTCGCGGATCAGGTCGAGCCCGACCCCCACCCGCAAGCCGCGAACGGTGTCCTGACGTCCCTCGAACGAAACGCCGGCAATCTTGGTGTGAAACGTCGTCGCTTCGGCGATGCGCGCGTAACGATCGTGCAGATACTCGGCACTCTTGGCAAACGCACGCTCCACGAACGCGTCCTTGGCGCCGGGCTCGACGAACGCGCCTTTCGCGTCGGGCCTCACGGGAAGTCGCGCGGTACCGCCCAGCAACTCAGCGAGCGCGGCGTCGAAGGCCGCTTCCGACGCCGTCGGCGGCGGCAAGCCCTTAAGGCTTCTTTTCTTCCTCGCCGGCGTCGCGCTGGACGGCCGGTTCGTCGAACTCGTCGAGGTTGAGTTTGATTTCTTCGTGCCCTTGTTCAAATGCCGCCTCATGCAATCCGGCGTTTTGCGCGTCGAGCGGATCGATCGCTTCGATTTCGCCGGTCTCGACGTCTTCGACGGCTACGCCGCCAGCCACGTCGTTGCGCTTCTTCCGATACCGCACGGGCGCTGCCGGCGCTACCGTGCGCGCCGTTTTGGCTTTTTGACGCCGCTCGCGACGAGCGGCCACGATGTCTTCGCGCGGGACGCCCCCGCGGCTTTGCAAAGCCGTCGATTCGGAACGCGAGCGCGTCGTCGTCGTGCGATCGGCCCCCAGACCCTCGCGACGGCGCTTCATGGCCGCTTCGAGCTGCCGTTTGCGGAAGTACAGCACCAGCGGTGCGGAAAAGAAAATCGAGTGATATCCACCCGAGACGATGCCGACCAGCAGTGCAAAGGCGAAGTTCTTGAGGCTCGCGCCGCCGAGCGCGAGCAGCGCTACCAGCGTAATCACGACCGTCGCCAGGGTGTTGAACGAGCGCGTCATCGTCTGCTTGATCGACTCGTTGACGATCACGTCGTACGGCGAGCCGGCCATCAGTTTGGTGTTTTCGCGAATTCGATCGAGAATGACGATCGTGTCCATGACCGAATAGCCGATGACCGTGAGGACCGCCGCCAAGAAGGCGTCGTCGGCGCGCCTGTCCGCCAGCGCATAAATGCCGATCATCATGGCAGCGTCGCGCACCAGTGCGATGACGGTCACCAAGCCGAAGATGTAGTTCCAGCCGAAGCGGAATGCGATGTAGAGGAACTGGATGCCGAGCGCGATGATCAGCGCCCATAGCGCCCTGATGAGATATTCGCGGCCGAGCGACGGACCTACCGCCGTAATCGACGATGCCGCTCGATCGACCGGCGCAACCGTATTGAGCGCGTTCCACATCGGCGCCGAGTCGTTCGCGAATGCGGTCTGCGTTTGAATCACGAAGCCGGTGCCATCGCTTCCGGCGGTCGTCACCGACTCTTCGCTCAACCCCAGGCCCGCGAGCGCGTTCTTGACTTGATCGGCGGTAGTCGGCCGGGTGAACTTTACCGCGATGTCCGTACCGCCAGTAAACGACAGACCCAAGCGCAACATATGCGCCGGCTGGAAGCCCTGGCCGCCCTGGAATCCGTGATAGATCATCGACCCCAGGCCGAGCGCGATGACGAGGGACGAGATCGTCGAGACGATGCGGAACCATCCGACGATATTCCAATTCAGTCTGCGGAACAGCACGCCTACGTCCCCGCCTTCGCGAAGATGCCGACTTCGCTCTGTTTGATACCGTAGAGCTCGGGGGTCGTCAAAACGTCGTTATCCACCAGCGCGTCGACGAAAAAGCGCGTGATGAAGACGGCGGTGAAGAGCGAGACGACCGTTCCCCAGAACAGCGTGAACGCAAAGCCCTTCACCGTGCCGGTTCCGAGCATGTAGAGCACGCCGGCGCCGACGATGGTCGTAAAGTGGCTGTCGAACACGGCCGAGAACGCGCGCTGGAAGCCGACTCGAACCGCGGCCCGCATCGACTTACCGTTCCAGAGTTCTTCTTTGATGCGTTCGAAGATCAGAACGTTGGCGTCGACCGCCATGCCGATCGAGAGCACGAAGCCCGCAATGCCCGGAAGCGTCAAGGTGGCGTGCGAGAGCGCGAGGACCGCCATCATGATGAGGACGTAGATTGCCAGCGCCGCGTCGGCCAGCAATCCGGGAAGGCGATAGACGACGATCATGAACAGCAGCACGAGTCCTAGGCCGAGCATCGACGCACGCAGCGATTGCACGAGGTCGATCTTGCCGAGCGTCGGGCCGATCGTTTCCTTTTCGATGATCTTGGTCGTCACCGGCAGCGCACCGGCATTGAGTTCGTTGGCGAGGGTCACGGTCTGTTCTTCAGTGAAGGTGCCGTGGATCTCGCCGCTATCGAAAATTGCGCCTTGAATTTGCGGCGCCTCCACGAAGCGATGATCGAGAAAGATACCCAAGAGCTTTCCGATGTTGGCCGTGGTGAGCTTTCCGAATCTCGACGGATCTTTCGTCTGGAACAGCACGTTCGGCTGGCCGCTGGTGTCGAATCCGGCTTGCGCCGCTTTCAAATCTTTGCCGGAATAGACCACTGGGCCGCTGGCGTCGTACGCGCCGTTGGCCACGTAGGCTTCGGCGGCCGCGCGATCCTTCGCTGGAAGGCTCGGGTTGGCGATGACGGTCAGTGCGGCAGTGGCCTTCTGCGCCACGTCGGGCGGAACGATCTTATACGCGAGCACGGCAACTTCTTTGAGCACGCGCTCGGCCTCATCGGGATTCTTCACGTTCGGAAGCTCGACTAAGATCCGGTCGGTTCCGACGTTGCTGATCGACGGTTCGGCAACGCCCAAGCCGTTGATGCGCCGATCGATGACCTCGCGGGTTTGCGCCTGGACCTGCGTCGTTATCCGCGGCACTTCCTCGGTCGGATATAACTGCAGCAAGAGACGCGAACCGCCTTGCAAATCCAGACCGAGGTGAATCTTCTGCGCGATGGGCAGGATCGACCAGATCGACAGCGCGACGACCGCGATTATGACCAGCGCCTTAAATGGCGTTTTGAGGTTATTCCAGCTCATTGGCGTCCGAAGGAAGCGGTGCAAACAAAAGGCCCGCAACGGTTGCCCGCCGGGCCGGTGGACTTTAACGTTCCAACGTTACCAGCCCTGCCGCCGGGTGTCAAACCACCGGCGAAGCGGGCAGGACGACCCTACCGAGGGCAGGCTTTGGCGTGCGGGGACGACTGGCTTTTCGCGGCGTGCGCGGGCTTTGCGCAGGCGGCGCCGTGAGGCGGCCTCGCTAAGCGTCCGATGGCGTATTGCTCGACGGTCATGCCCGAGGAAGCCTCCACGCCGCCCGAATGGGACGGCAAAGCACCCTGCAAGGCGCTACAACTGGTAGCGAGTATCGATAAGATCAGAACGCCGAGCGTGCGTCGCATCGAGCGAGCCCTCCAAGAGCAGCTAAGTGCGTATACGCACGCGACGTTTCCTTTGTTACGCGAAGTTCGAAGCCAAACCTGAGGCCCGCCGGGGACCCCAGTCACCGCAAGCGACCCGAAGCCCGGATGAGGCCCGACCGCCAAGACGCCCTAAAGAGTGCTCTGGAGAGAGCGGGGGCCGGGGCCTGATCGGAAAAGAGCGCTTCGCCCCGACTGTCTAAGTGCCACCAAATCCATTAGAAGGGTCGCCGCTGAACACGGGTCCCTTTTTGTGTGTTGTGCTCGTGGAGCGCGCCGGACGCCAAGCGCTTGCAGCCAGCATCGCCGACACGATCGCGCGGGCCGCGGGCGATCGATTCAGCGTATAAAAGTGGATGCCTGGCGCACCCGACTGTAACAGGCCGACTGCCTGCATGGAGGCATACGCGACGCCAAGCGCCTCAACCGCCTCGACGTCGCCCTTGCGCGCTTCCATCTCGACTTGAAGTTTCGGCGGTATGCTCGCCCCGCACATGGCGACGAAACGTTGGATTTGATCGAAGTTCGTAATCGGCATCAAGCCGGGAATGATGGGCACCTGGATCCCGGCATCGCGGGCGCGTCGCTCGAAATCGAAGAAGGCACCGTTATCGAAAAAGAGCTGCGACACCAAGAAATCGACGCCCGCGTCGACCTTCTCCCGCACCCGCGCCAGGTCGCTCGCGACGCTGTCCGCTTCGGGATGCTTCTCCGGATAACACGCGGCGCCGATGCAGAAATCGTAGCTGCGGCGCAACATGGCAATCAGCTCGGCCGCGTGCGCGAACCCTCCGGACGGAGCCTCGAACGCCGCCGCGGACCCGGGCGGGTCGCCGCGCAGCGCCAGGACGTTCTCGATGCCGGCGCGCGCCAGGTCGTCGAACAGCGCACGCAGTTCCGCGCGGGTCGATCCGACGCAGGTCACGTGGGCGACCACGGTCAGCCCGACGTCGTGCTGGATTTGCTTCGCCAATGCGACCGTTCGCGCGCGCGTCGAGCCGCCGGCGCCGTACGTAATCGAAACGAATGCCGGCCGCAAAGGCTGGAGCGCATCGATAGTCTTGAACAAGCGGTGCGAGCCTTCGTCGTCCTTTGGCGGAAAGAACTCGAACGAAAAGAACGGCCGCACGGTTGCGAGCGCATCGCTGATCCGCATCAACCCCCATTACCGAAACCCGAAGGACACGCCTCCGAAAACCGGGTAGCAATCGTCCTTTCAGAGGGAAGCATCGCAGGTACCAGGCGGGAGCGATCAGCCATCCATCCCTGAGCGACATTGCATCGAATCTGGTCTCCAAAACGAAGGCGCCGCTAGACGGCCGTCGCCAAGCGCACCGACTCGTTTCGCGCGATTACCGCCCAAAGCGATGAACGTTTCACACACCGGCCGACGGAGATACGCCCACCTTTGCGGCCTTGGATATAATGCGTGCGACCATCGCGCCCCGGATTGGCGGCGGCGTCGCAGCGATGTTACGGCGGAATGAATGAGCCGTGCGGCTGCGCCGACTGTGACGACGCGCGATAACGCCCGTCGTCAAACCAACGCGTTTTATCCAAAAAGAGCGTACGATTCGAGTAGTCGAACGTAAACACGAAGTTCTTTAGGGCGGCCAGTCCAATATTCCCGGCCTCGTAACGGTCCGAGAAAGCACCGGCGTCGGACAGCATGACGTCCGCGTAGCGGTTGTACAAGTTGAACGGCCCTATTTCCAGCCGGTACACGACCGCCGGAAGCGCAGCGCTCGATCCGCCCACGCCGCCGTTCTTCGCAAAGTTCTGTGCGGTTCCAACAAAGACGACCCCCGGATGCGCCTGCGCGAATGCATGGAACACGAGCAGGTCGTTGCTATTACCGGTGTCGACCAAAAACCGTCCGTCGGTGGTGCCGTTGAGACGCGCGGTCACCTCCGGAAGTTCCCGATCGGTGTCGATCGGAATCGGCGTTCCGCGTACCGCGAGGCCGCCGGGTCGCGCGATGGTCATCGTCATGCTGTCGGGATCGAGGCGCACCTCGGCCGCCGCAAAAAACGGATAGCCGAGCACGCCGTCGACGGTTTTGCCGTTATAGGTGACGGTGCTCAAGTCAACGACCGAGACGACGCGCGCCGGAAGGTGCGCGTCTCCGATGTCGATGCCGTCGAGGGCGATCACTCCGCGCCCGCTCACTCGCTTCGTTCCGCGCACTTCCAGCGAGCCTTCGGGTGTGCGATTGAGACGTTGGGCGACGGCCGGATCGACGAACAGCGCCTGCGAACCGCTGTCGACCAGGAAGAGCAGCGATTGACCGTCGACCGTTCCGCGGACGAAGTAGTGACCGGCGTCGGTCAGAAGCGCGACCTTCACCGGGTTCGGCGCGTCCACGACCGCCGGCTGCAGCGGCGCGAACACGGACGGATCGATCGGATCGTTCACAACGACGGCGGCTACTCGCGACGTAATGTCGTACGCGCGGTCGCCGTTCGATTCGACGCTGACGAGCGCGTAGAGCGCGCCGCGAACGACCCGGTAATCCGAATAGTCGATGGTGGTGACCCCATCGCCTTCGACGTAGGCCTTTTCGTCGACCATGAACGTCGCCGCGTCGAGAGCGACGCCGAACGGTTCGCCGCCCGGAGGTTCGACGCGAATCTGCCAAACGTCGCGTCCGTCGCGCAATCGTGCGCGTCCGAGGAGCGTGTCGTTTTCCGGATGCCGCGCGAAGTCGCCCGAGTCGATAGAGTCTTGGCTGAGTTGTCGCCGCGCCACCACGCCGCGAAGCTCGCGCACGTCGCCGTTGGCGTTCTGCATCCATTCGGCGCCGTCCAGTCGCAACGTCCGCTGCGCACGGATTCCCAGCGTCTCGTCGTAGCGTTCGCGGCCGCCGTCGCGCCACGTGCGAAAGCTCCCGTGCAGCCCAAGACCCTCGAGCGTTCCTTGCGTTTGCAGCGTCCGCGGCATCGTCAGGTGCAGCGCGGCACGCGCTTCAAGATGGCGATCGAGAATCGTCGCGAGGCCGATGGATGGCGTTGTCGAGGGTGCGGGCGACGCGGCAGCCAGCGCGATGGCCGCGGCTACGCACACCGGCCGGTATGCGCCGAGCTTCTTGAAGAGATGCGGTGGTTTGAGTCGGCCCATGAGACGCTTTGTCGGATACTTCTAGACTGAGCCCCACCGAGCATTGTGAGCACGGCCGCTTGCCCCTTTACGCCCAGAACTGGCCTGAGAGTGCAGCCGTTGCGGAGCCTCGGTGACGCCCGTCCTGGCTAGAAGGCAACCTTCGGATGGTCGAGGTATGTCGGCGCCGGGGACACCAATATCGAGAACAAGGATGAACAAAGCTCGATTTGAGGCATTTTCAGACGGCGTCTTTGCGTTCGCAGTCACGCTGCTGGTGCTCGGATTCGGGTTGCTGAGCATGCGCAACCCGACCAATCTCGACGTCACGCGTTCGCTGCTGCAGCTCTGGCCCAATCTGCTGGCCTACGGCCTCAGCTTCGGCGTTATCGGCATCATGTGGCAAAACCATCACGCCCTCTTCCGCCTGGTCGAGCGCGTCGACCGCATGACGGTTTTTCTCAACTTACTGCTGTTGGGTGGAACCGCATTCATTCCGTTCGCGACCAGTACGCTTGGCGCGTACCCACGTTCACGGCGTCGATCTTCCTTACGGGTTCGGCGTTGACGTACTGCGCGACGATCTTTAATCTGCTGCTCGCGCACCTGGTGCGGCGGCGAGCCTTCGCACCGTCGGTGAGTGCCGCAACGGTGGCGTCCACCGTACGCGCCTATCGGGTCGGCTGGGCCGGTTACGCGATTGCGACGTTGACGGCGCTGGTTCTTCCAGTCGTAAGTTTCGGGGCATATCTCGCGATCGCCGTCTACTACCTCGTCCCGCGGGGCGTCGACGCCGACATCGGAGGCGCCTGAGTTACTTCGCCTCCGGCAACCCCTGTGCGTCCAGCGGCGCACCGAGGATCAAGCGCGTCACCTCGTTGTAGTTCTCGACGCCGGACGCGATGCGATTGCTCTTTAAGTAGACGTTGTACGTGCGCCACGTCCAGTGCGCGAGCAGCATGTTGATGTGTCGCGAGTCGCGCAGTCGCATGGCCGTAAAATCTTGCCAGACGAGTGGAACGAACTCGCGGTGCGCGTAGTGCCGTTTCTGCGGGAGGTAGAGAAATAACTCGAACCAGCCCGAGTAACGCGCAACCGGGTCGGGCGACCGCAGGCAGGTGACGATGGCCAAGTAGTTAGCCTCGTCTTCGCGGGCGTAGGCGGCGACATGGCTCCACTCGTGCGATTGGTCGAACGGACGCTCGAACCACAATACGTCGCCGGCAAGTTGCGTGTTGAGCGTAAGCGGATTGATGAATCCGCTCGTTCCGGTCGCTTCCATGAACGGATTGACGATCGTCGGTTTGGCCGGGCCGGCCTCGGGCATCCAGTCGTCGCCGGCACGACGGACCGCCGGCAGCCAGGCCGCGCGCAACGCGTCGATATCGAGTGGTTCGGCGGAGCGGGCGTGTGCCGCCGGCGCCAGCGCGTTCATTTCGGAGATCGCGCGCGTACGCAGTTGCACGGTCGCCGCCGGCGTGACGCGCTCGGCGTCGAACGCGACCCGCGTTTCGATCGGCGCGCGCGCGTAGTTCCAACCCCACGCGACTTCAAACCACACCGCATATAGGCTTGCGATCGCCGCCACGTCGAGCAGCAGCATCGCGAACGAGCCGCTGCGAGAACGCCGCCGCCGCCCGCGGTTGCGTGCGTACGCCACGATGCGCCAGACGATGGCGACGATACCGACGCCGAATGCGAGGTCACCGAGCGACCACGGGAGACGGCTGGTTACCGCATTGGCGGCATGTTCCCAGCCCGGATAGGCGCCGTTGACGTACGCACGCTCGATCCATGGCGCTGCCGGCTGCCATACCAACGCCAGCACGCCGAGGCCGATGACGGCCAGACGAAGCGCAAGCGAAAAGGAGGCGCCCATGGGGGCAGCCTCCTTCGACGCTCGTACGCGAATCGACTCGCTCGTGGTTAGCGCTTGCTGAACTGGAAGCGCTTACGCGCGCGCTTGCGACCGTACTTCTTCGATTCTTTTTCGCGCGGATCGCGCGTAAGGAACCCGTTCTGGCGCATGATCGTCTTGAAACTCTCGTCGATCTCCACCAGCGCGCGCGCGATCCCGTGGCGTACGGCGCCGGCTTGCCCGGTGACGCCGCCGCCCTCGGCTTTGACCGTCACGTCGAAACGCGAAAGGCTCTGCGTCGCTTCGAACGGCTGCCGCACGATCTGCAGCAACTGCGGGCGCGGAAAATATTCTTCGACCGGCTTGCCGTTGATTCGAATCACGCCTTGTCCCAGCGTGAGCGAAACGCGCGCGATGGCGCGCTTGCGGCGGCCGGTGGCTTGAATGACGTCGCTCAAAATGCGCTCCTAAAAGTACTCGAACAGAGGCTGTGGGTTCTGCGCGGCGTGCGGGTGGCTCTCGCCGGCGTACACGTTCAAACGGCGCAATTGATCGTTGCGGGTGCGGTTGGTGGCCAACATTCCCCGCACGGCCTTTTCGATCAGCCGTTCGGGATGCTTGTCGTGAATCTCGCGGGCCGTTTGCACGCGCAGGCCGCCGGGGTAACCGCTGTGGCGATAGTACAGTTTCTGATCGAACTTGTTGCCGCCCAACTCGATCTTCTCCGCATTGATCACGATCACGTGGTCGCCGTCGTCGATGTTGGGCGTCCAGGTGGGCTTGTGTTTGCCCGACAGGGCGCGGGCGATCCGAACCGCCAGCGTACCGAGGCGCTGCCCGGCCGCATCGACGATGTACCAGTCGTGCTTGGTTTCGGCGGTCTTTTGTTGATAGGAACGCATCTGCGCGAGTATCCTCGAGAGAGTGAAGCCACCGCATCTTACTCGGCCGCGGCGAGCCCCGTCAAGGGTTGCGGGAGCTTCGCTAGTACTTGACTAATACTTGATTGCGCAAGTATCATCGGGGTGTATGGACGACGCTCACCTCGCAGCCCTGCTGCGCCTCTCAAAAACCCACGCCGCGATCACGCGGAAGCTCGAGGCGGGGCTGGGCGGGCATCACGGGCTCGCTTTCGCCGAACTGCGGCTCTTACGCGCGCTGGCGGATGCACCCGACGCGCGCCGGCGCCCGACCGACCTCGCCGGCGATCTGGAGTTAACCGCTTCGGGCGTGACCCGCGCGGTTCTTCCACTCGAAAAGCGCGGCATCGTGCGGCGCGAACGCGACCCCGGCGACGCACGCTCAAGCCGGATCGTGCTCACCCCCGCCGGTCACGCGCTGGTGGCCGACGCATCGAAAACCGCCGCCGAATCCGCCGCCCGGCTCATGCGCCGCCTGAGTTTGGGACAGACCCGCCAACTCGAACGTCTGCTCGGCGAAATCGAGTAGCGCCGCTACCCCCAACGAAAAATCGGCGGCTCCGCATACGAGTCGAACCCGTCTTCATAGCGCACGCCGGCGAGATAGAGGCCGTTGGGCGGGGCGGTATGTCCGGCGGTGCGGCGGTCGCGGGCGGCCAGAATATCCGGCAACTCGCCCGCCGTACGCCGGCCGGTTCCGCAATCGACCAGCGTTCCGACGATCGTCCGCACCATGCGGTGCAGAAAACCGCCGGCGCTTATTTCGATTCGCAGGAGTTCCCCGCGCTTTTCTATCCCGATGCGACGGACGTGGCGAATAGTAATTCCGCCCTCGGGCAGCAGGCCGCAGAACGACCGGAAATCGCGTTCGCCGAGGAGCTCGCCGGCAGCGGCGTGCATCGGCTCGAGGTCGATCGGCAACCACACGTGGTAGGCGTGGCGGGCCAAGAGCGGGTCCGGCTGCGACCGGTTGAAAATGGCGTACACGTAGGTCCGCTCGATCGCTGAGAAACGCGCGGAGAACGGGGCTGCGACCACCGCGCACTCGCGAATGCCAACGTCGCCGGGTAGCTCGCTATTGAGTGCCAGGCACAGCCGCTCGAACGGAAACGCCCGGGTGGTGGAAAACGAGACGACTTGCCCGGACGCGTGTACCCCGGCGTCGGTCCGTCCGGCCGCAGAAATTTTGATCGTCTCGCTCATCAAGCGTGAAAGCGCGGATTCCAGGACCCCGGCTACAGTTCTCAACTCCGGCTGCCACTGGAATCCGCTGAATTCGGTACCGTCGTATTGAACGGTGAGCCGTACCGTCGTAACCGGCGGTACGCAAGCGGCTACACCGCTGCCGGCGCCCGCCGCGGGACGTCCCGCTTCTCGTCCAGGTCCAACAAGTCGGGCCACGTTACCACGTCGCTCCGGTCGGGCACGATGTCGTTGCGGAGCTGCTCGAAAAACTCGAGCGACTCTCCTTGCGGCCGCTTCTCCAGCCACTCGCGGTTCCATCGTGCGATTTCTTCGGCCGGCTTGGCCGCCACGAAGGGACGGGTGAAGGCTTCGATCTCCGCATCGCTCGTCGCACTCCGAACGGTTTCGAGCAGCGCGTCGCCGTCGATCCCGAGAAACCCGAAGACGGCCTGATCCATCGGGCACCGGTAGTGGTAGTCGCCCACATTGCCGTGCGCGACCGCTTTGGCTTTATCGATGGCGCGGCCAAGCTGAACCACGCCCTGCCACTTGGCTCGAACGCTCCGGGGGTATTCTTTGGTGAGGTCCATGGTAGAAACATACTCCTTACTTTTAGGAAGCTACATAACTACTAGGAACCAGCCTATCATGTGTGGGTTTCAACGCGCCATGCATCCGGCGTGGCGGCAGCCGCACGGGCTGCGCGGTGCAGCGTCTCCATCCTTTTCGTCTAACTCGCGGCAGCGGGGGCTGCAATAGAGCATTCCAAGGTCTACGAAGCAGGTGCACTGCGGGTGGGCACACTTCTGTCCGTCCATGGCGGCGTCAACCTCCCTTACGGCAAGTCCGGCAATCCGAGTGCCCGGCGCACTTCGGCTTTAGCGGCGCTGAAATCTTTCACGAAGCGCGGTTCGCGCAGGAGGGCGGCGGCGATGACGGTGCCTGAAATCCAGCCCGCTTCGACGTCGCTGGGATAGTGCACGCCCGCGACGATTCGACTTTCGGCGAAGACGCTGGCGCGCGCAAAGATCGGCAGCCGTTTTTCGGGCACCATTTGCCCGAGCAAAATCGCCGCGCACGATGCAAACGCGGCGTGTCCGCTCGGATACGACCCGTGCGTTTGAGCGGCACCGGCTGGGCGCGGACGCGCGAAATAGACCTTGGCCTGAGCGATCAACGTTTCGGTATCAGAGCCGACGTTGCGGAAGAGGGCGGTGGTAAGCGGGACGCGTTCGGCTGCAAAACCCGATCCGAGGACGTCGGTGAAGGCGAAGATGGAACGATGCGCGTCGGCCGATACTTGCGCCATGTCGACCGCGGTGCGTGAGGCCAGCACCTGCTCGATCTTCTTTTCGTCGTACTGCTGCTGCGAAGAGTCGATCTCCGGCGGCGGGGCCAGCAACACGCGCAAGTCGACGGTGCCGGGCTTGAGATAGTAAGGGGCGACGAGTGTGTCTTTGGCGGTAGCCGGGACGATCGCAATCGCCAGCGCCAACGCAAGCCAAACGACGAACGCGCGGGCCGCGATCAACCGTGCTGCCTTTGCAGTGGGAATACCAGCACGTCGCGGACCGATTGATGACCGGTCAACAGCATGATCAGGCGATCGACGCCGATTCCGATGCCGGCGGTCGGCGGCATGCCGTACTCGAGCGCCCGCACGAAATCCCAGTCCGGTTCGGGAATCTCTTCGTCACCCTTCGCCCGCTCGGCAACCTGCGCTTCGAAGCGCGCGCGTTGATCGTCGGGGTCGTTCAGCTCGGTAAAGGCGTTCGAGATTTCCATGCGCGCGCAGAACAACTCGTAGCGATCGACGATATCGGAATCGCCGGCTTTGCGCTTGGCCAGCGGCGAGATAATGACCGGATAGTCGGTAACGAACGTCGGTGCGATCAAGTGTGGTTCGACCACGCGCTCGAAGATCTTGTCGAGGGCATGACCGTGCGTCGGCGATTCCGGCAAGCCCAACTCTCGAAGGATGCCGGCCGCTCCGTTTGAGTCCAGCAGGCGCTCGCGCGTGAATTTTCCGTCGCTGAAGCGCGACATGCCTTCCAGATAGGCGATGCGGGCGAACGGACGCGCGAACGAAATGCCCGCATCGCCATAGGTGAGCTCGCTGCCTCCTCCGGTAACGACCGAGACGAGATTGGCAATCAAGGCTTCGTTAAACTCCAGCATGTCGCGCACGTCCCAGTATGCCGCGTAGAGTTCCAGCATCGTGAACTCCGGATTGTGGGTCGTGTCGATGCCTTCGTTGCGAAAGATCCGGCCGATTTCGTACACGCGCTCGAGTCCGCCTACGATGAGGCGCTTGAGGTTCAGCTCGGTGGCGATGCGCAGCTGCATGATCTGATCGAGCGCATTGCAGTGCGTCTCGAACGGCCGCGCCGCCGCTCCGCCGGCGACGTGCAGCAGCGTCGGCGTTTCGACCTCGTAAAACCCGTACCCGTCGATGAAGCGCCGCATCTCGGCGATCAGGCGGCTGCGTGCGATCATCGTGTCGCGGACGTCCGGATTGACGATCATGTCGACGTAGCGCTGGCGATAGCGCTTCTCGACGTCCACTAAGCCGTGCCACTTGTCGGGCAGCGGCATCAGCGCTTTTCCGAGCACTTCGAACGAGATGACGTGCAGCGTAATCTCTCCCATCTTCGAGCGGAAGACGTAGCCGCGCACCCCGATCAGATCGCCGCGGTCGAGATCGTTCCAGTCGGCGAATCCGTCCTCGCCGGTTTCGTCCTTGCGCACGTAAAGCTGGATACGTCCGGTGCGGTCGGCGAGGTCGGCAAAAATGGTCTTCCCCATGCGCCGTTTCGACAGCAGGCGTCCGGCGAGATTCCAGCCTTCGGCGGCCGCATCTTGGCCCGGGACCAGAAACGCGTACCGCGCCGCCAACTCGGCCGTGGTGGCATCGACCGCATAACGCGTCCGAGCGAACGGATCGTTTCCGCGCGAACGCAAAGCGGCCAGATTATCGCGTCTGGCCGCTACGAGCTGAGCTTCGGTCTTACCGAGGTCTTCTTGCATGAGGAAGTTACGACTTATCCGCCCTTCCGTTTGATAGCTCGCCTTGACGCTAGCTCGCCTTTTTCGCGGGTCTCTTGGGGGCGTTGCTCTTGATCGATTCGATCTTGTATTTTGCGAGGCCGCGCGGCGTTGCGACGTCGACGGTGGCGCCCTTCTTGTGGCCGATCAACGCGCGGCCGAGGGGCGACTCGTTCGAAATGCGGCGATTCGACGGATCGGCTTCGGCCGACCCGACGATCGAAAACTCGTAGCCCTCGTTGCTCTTGAGGTCCTTGACCTTGACGATCGCGCCGAGGTGGACTTCGTCGGCGGCGTACTCCGACTCGTCGATGATTCGGGCATTGCGAATCATAGCCTCGAGCTTGAGAATCCGGCCTTCGATAAAGGCTTGCTCTTGTTTTGCGTCCTCGTACTCGGCGTTTTCGCTCAGGTCGCCGTACTCTTTGGCTTGGCGAATCCGGTCGTTGACGTCGCGACGGTGCACGGTCTTGAGCTCGTCGAGCTCGTGCTCGAGCTTGGTCAAACCTTCGGCGGTGAGGACGATCTCTTTATCGTTCAAGTACAACCCCTCAGAAAGGGATTCTGAAGCGAACCCTCGCCTCGAATCCCTCGGATTAACGATGCCCTCGCAGGCGCTGGCGCTCTGTTCGGGGGGTGAAATCCTTCCCCTTCCCTAGAGGACCTTTCCCGGGATGCCGCTGCTACTCGGCTCCGGCGCCGCGCACGGCACGCAAGCCGCCGTGGATTTTCCGTCCCCGCCACAGCGCGAAGACTATACCCAAGAGGACGCCGCCCCACGCGTACAACTGCGTCGGGCGGTCTTCAAAACGAATGGTGACGACGATAACCCCGAGCAGCGCGAGTGCCCCGATTGCCGGAACGATGACGCCCGGCAGCAAGGCGCTGCGTTCGGCGAGAAAGCGCCGCACCGACGCCATCGCGCTCAACACGAACAGCAAGCCGAGAAACACCGAGCTGGCCGTGACGACCGTGTTCAACTGCTGATTGGCGCTCGGAGAAAAGCCGGTAATGAGTTGGCAGATCGTCGTCAGCACTGCAACCGCTCCCAGCGCCCACAGCGGCTCGTTACGGCCGTCGAGCGTCCCCAGCACGCGCGGCAAAACGCCGTCGCGTCCCATCGCAAACACCGAACGCGAGAGGTACAGAATCGTCGTCCACAGCGTCGAGAGCGTCGAAATCATCACCGCGCTGACGATCGCCAGCCGCCACGCTCCACCGCCGAGCAAACGACTGACGTACTCGAGCGAATCGGCGGCATTGTCGGCGAATCCCTTGGGCGTGCCGAGATGGAGAAACGCGGTCATGCAGCCGATCAGAATGACCGTCGTCACCACCAATCCGACGATGCCGCCGCGGCCGGCGGCGCGGGTATCGCCTTTGACCTCTTCACCCGTCGAGGCGGAGACTTCCCAACCGTCGCTCATCCAGATGCCGAGGGTCATCGCGGTCACGAAACCGGCGAACGTCATCGGAATACCGGCGTGCGCGGGATTCGCCGCGGCCACCGCGCCGGCGTGCGGCACCACGTAAGCGGCGACGGCCGCCGCGCACAGCACGACGAGTTCGAACAGTAACGCGAAGAACGTGATGAGCGCCGTCGGCCGCAATCCGACGTAGAGCAGAATCGTGCTGGCGACGATCCACACCGCTCCGACGCCCGCAACCCACACCGGCGACGCGGCATCGGCGGGGGCGATCAGTTCGAGGGTGTAGCTTCCGGCCGGCACTGCGATGGCCATCGTCGCAAAAAAGTTCGAGAGGATCAGGAGCCACGCGCCGTAGGCACCGATCGCGTTGCCGAACTCCATGCGAATCCACGAGTACGACGAGCCGGCGTTGGGTGCGACCCGCGACAACATCGAAAACGACACCGCCACGCAAAGCATGATGCCCGACAGCGACGCGAGCGCCAGCGGCGCGGCCGCACCCGCAACCGCCACCATCGGGCCCATCGTCGATGCCAGCGAATAAGCCGGACCCATCGACGCCGACGCCAGCACCGTGACGTCGAAAAAACGCAAGACTTGCGGGAGCCGGTGTTGCGACTCCGGACGAACGGTTACGGCAACAGCCACGGTGGCGTTTAGGGCCCGTCGCTCAGGCGGGCGACGCGCGGTTTGAGATGCAACTCGTGCAAGACGCGCTGATAATCGTCCGGGGTCACGTCGCTCCACTTCTTTCCGAGCAGCGCGAGCAGTGCGGCCTCGATGACGTTGGTTCCAAAGGAACGGCCGCCAAAGTCCGGCGTCGTGGTGATCAGCATCTTCACGCCGCGCGACGCCAACTCTTCGATATTGTGCGGCGTCACGGTATTGGTCAAAACGACCTTCCCGTCGAGCCGGTCGGGCATGAACTGCCGCATGAAGTGAAAGTCGCCGGCGACGATCTCGGCTTCTTCGTAGTATTGAGGGTACTTGGGTTCGGGCGGCTTTTCTTGTTTCTTACCGGTTGGATAAAAGAACTGAAACGGCAACTTGCATGCGTCCGGGAGATACTTCTCCGCCATTCCTTCAAAGGTTTTCAGATCGCGCACCGGCATGTCTTTATCGAGCGCAAAAATAAAATCTCCGAACAGCACGTCGGCGCCCGCATCGACCAGCGCCTGCGCCATTCCGAAGCGGTCGAGCGCGCTGACCATAAGCACGCGTTTTCCTCGCAAGTTCATGCCGAGGTGGCTCTGCATGAACCGGACGGCCTCGCGCTCCAACGTGTTCTTGAGACCGCTGCCGTCGACGACCGGCGTGATCGTAGCGGCTTCCAGTAAGCGCAATCCATCGCGCAGCGCGTAGCGATGTTGGCCGGCATACAAGTACACGTCGATGCCGCCCAATCCGATCGCATCCACGTGCCCGTCGAGCGCGCGAACCCGCGCGATCGCGACGTCGAGCTTTCCGTCGGTTCCCTCGCGCGAGATGTCGAACTCTTCACCCAAGAGGGTGACGGTGGCGCGATGGTCCCGGGTGGACGAGCCCAAGGACACCGATACGATTTTTTTCATACGACGGCTCCTGCGCGGCGACGGGCTTCGGCGGCGCTGCGGATTTCGGCGATGCGTTCGGGAGTGATGGCGGCATCGAACGCGCGCATGTCGGCCAGCGAAAAGCCGCAGCGCCGTGCCATCGCATTCATTTCGATGACTTTCGGCAGATCGATCCCGCGCCCTAACGTGTACGGCTCGAACCGCCCTTCGAGGGCCAAAACCATCGTTTCGCTCATGCATGCGAGTGCGGTACGGGGCGGGAGGTTTAGATCGAAATCGCTACCGCGCTCCCGGAAGCGTTCGAAACGCGGCGTTCCCGGCACGGTCATATTCCCGCCTTCGGTCACGAGGACGTCGGGGCGTTCTTTTGCCACGCGCCGGCTGACGTCGTGCGGGAGCGACAGCTCGCAGACGACCGCGCCGGTTTGCAAATCTTCCGGCTCGATCACGTCGTTCGTCGACGACGTGGCCGTCAGAACGAGCCGCGCGCGGCGAACGGCCGCGGAAATATCCGTGGTGTAGGAGGTTTCGCACGGTACCTCGGCGGCCGTGCGTTCGTGGAACTTCTGCAAGCGCGTCTCGTTGCGCGCGACCAAGATGACGTGTTTGACCTTCGGCGCGATCAACCGCACGCACGCGCCGCCGATCGAGCCGGTCGCGCCGACCACGACGGCCGTCGCATCCACCGGATCGATGCCCATTTCGTGCGCGCCGCGAAAGAAGCTGTCGACGCCCGCTCCGATGGTGAGCGAATTGCCGGTCGTCACCGGAATCGGGGAGCGCTCGTTGATGGTGACGCCGCCGTCGCCGACCACCGCGGTGAATGCCCCCAAGCCGGCGACCTGCGCGCCGAGATCGACGCCGAGTTGAATCGCCGCAAGGATCCGTTCGTAAACTTGTTCGCGCCGGAACTCGATCATTTGCTCGGGCAGCAGCGGGGCGCAGACGAACCATCCTTCGATCTCGCGACCGTCCGGAGCGCGCACGCCGGTAACGTGCGCCACCGTCCAAGGGGGCATCCACTCCATGATCTTGCGCATGATCGCGTCGCCCTTGCCTTTGGCGCCCGGCTCGTAACGCGCCACGTCTTCGAGCGAAAGCGGATGAATGACGAAGCAAAATTTATTCACGGGGCGGGACCTCACCGGAAGCGAGGGCTTCGGCTTGTTTTTTCAGCGCGACCAGCATCATCTCGCTGTTTTCGCGTACCTTTTTTTGCAGCGTCGGGCCGATGAGTTCGGCCAGTGTCGGAACGCCGAAATCGTAATCGACGCCGAGCTTCACGTCGGTCGCACCGTCGCGTTCGACGAACGTCCACGCGCCTTCGAACTTGTCGAGGTCGCCCTCGAGCAGTTTGTAGTCGATGCGTAAGCGTTCGTCGTCGAACCGATCCTCCTCGATCCATTCAATTGGCGCCTCCTCGACCAACGTCTTCCAGCGCGTGATCACGTGGTCGGCATGACGCTCGAGTACGATCACGAGTTCGACGTCCGGCATGAACTCGGGAAACCGTTCCTGGTCCTTGGCGAGCTCGTAAACGATTCGGGCCGGAGCGGCAACGGCAATCGCGGTTTCGACGTAGGGTATGGGAACAAGCTCCTAAGACGCTAGAGGACGCCGAGCTTCTCGTAGGCGGTTGTCACCCCTTCCCGCAACGCGGCCAGCGCCCGATCGACTTCCTCGGCGGTGACGATCAACGGCGGCTCCATGCGAATGACGCGCTGCAGGTTCAACGTCCAGGCGGCGGTGACGCCGGCTTTGAGCATTTCCGGAATGATCCAACCTCCGTACCCTTCATTCGTGAGTTCGACGCCGACGACGAGCCCCAAACCGCGTGCTTCGCGGATGACGGCCGGAAACTGCGCGGCCAGATCGCGGGCGCCCGCCAGCAGCTGCTCTCCTCGTATGCGCGCGTTCTCGATCAGTCCGTCTTCTTCGAGCACGTCCATTGCCGCCAGCGCGGCGGCGCATGCCAGCTCGTTTCCGCCGAACGTCGAGGTGTGCAACAGCGGTGCTTTCCCGAACCCGCGATTCCAGACGTCGGGCCGGGCAATGAACGCTCCAACCGGAATGACGCCGCCCGAAAGCCCCTTGGCAAGCGTCATGACGTCGGGAACGATCCCCTCGCGATCGCAGGCAAATCGATAGCCGCACCGTCCGAGTCCGGTTTGCACTTCGTCGGCGATGAAGAGCGCTCCGGTCCGATCGCACGCCTCGCGTACGGCTCGAAGATAGCCGACCGGCGGCACGTTGACGCCGCCTTCGCCTTGGACGGGTTCGACGACGAATGCGGCTGCGTCGCTCAGGGCGTCGCCGAGCCCGGCAGTATCGGCATAGGCGACGTGCGCGAATCCCTCGAGCAGCGGACGAAACGGCGTTTGAAACGTTTCGCGCCCGCTAATCGAGAGCGCGCCCATCGTCTTGCCGTGGAACGCGTCGATGGTGCTGACGATTTTCGCGCGGCCCGTCGCCGCGCGCGCGAGTTTGATCGCGCCCTCGATGGCTTCCGTTCCGCTGTTGCACCAAAACGAAATCTGCAAGTCGCCCGGCGAGATTTCGGCGAGCCGGCGCGCCGCCCGCCCGAGCACGACGTTGAACATGGTTTTGCCCGACAGCGACATGAGCTCCATTTGCGCGCGCACCGCGGCGAGCACGCGTGGATGCGAGTGGCCCAGCGTGAACACGCCGTAACCGCCCGCAAAGTCGAGGTATGCCTTGCCGTTCTGGTCCCAAATCGTACAGCCGCGCGCGCGCACTTCGACCGGCGATCCCGAGAGTTTCATCACGCGCGCGAGCGGCGGATTGACGAACCGCTTGTAGTTCTCGAAAGCCTCCGCCGCCAAGTCGATGGGCGGGTCCGTCACGCCGCGACCGGCGCCGATTCGAGTTTCGCGATCGTCGCTTCGATCAACGCGATCGCGTCGGCCGACCGGTCCAAGCGCATGAGGCGCTCGCGCAAGGCGGCCGCGCCCGCGATGCCCTTGAGGTACAGAGCGACGTGTTTGCGCATCTGCGGAACGGCATGCGCCTCACCCAGCTCCTCGAGCATCGTGCGATAGTGCACCAGGCAAAAACGCAGACGGTCCGCCGCATCCGGCAGCGGACGCGCGGGGCGTCCCTCCATGAGATCGCGAATCTGCGAGATCAGCCACGGATTTCCCAGGGTGGCGCGCCCAAGCATCACGCCGTCGACTCCGCTCTCGCGCATCCGTTCGATGGTGCGATGAGGATCGTCGAGATCGCCGTTGCCGATCACCGGAATGTCGACGCTGCGCTTGAGGCGCGCGATGTGTTCCCAATCGGCGTTACCCTTGTAGAACTGCTTGGCCGTGCGCGCGTGCAACGTGACCGCTCGAACGCCGGCGTCCTGCGCGCGCTTCGCCACCTCGGCGTAGACGAGCTGGTTTTCGTTCCAGCCGAGTCGCATCTTCATCGTGACCGGACAGTCGACGGCAGCGACGACGGCGCGCATGATCTCCTCGCATCGATCGGGGTCGCGCAAGCAGGCAGATCCCCCGTTCGTTTTGGTCACCTTCGGCGCCGGGCAGCCGAAGTTGATGTCGACGATGTCNNCCGTGCTGGTCGATCATCTCCATCGTGCGGCGGCTACCGTATTCGAGCGCGTTGGCCGAAACGAACTCGGTGACCGTTAAACCTAGTCCGAAGGGCTTGTACAACGCCCGCATCGTCCGGTTGGTGACGCCAGACATCGGGGCGAGGATCAAGGGCGGCCAGATCTCGATGGGACCGATCTTCAACGGGGCGAGCGCCATGGCGGAACCTACTATACCACGGCGAGCAAAAGCGCTACTACGGCAGCCGGCAGCCAGAGCGCGTTCGTACCGAGGATCTTCAGCGCAAACGCCCCGATCAGTGCGCCGCCGAGATAACACGCCCACACGGCCGCGTTGGTGCGGCCTTCGGCCTGCAATGCATCCGTGCGCGCGGGGCTTCCGGCCAAGCTCATGACCGAGTTCACGAGCGTTCCGGTGACGAACGTCGTGGTTACGCCCGGCACGCCTGCGCGCACCGCCACGACGCTTTGCGCGCCCATCACCACCGAAAGAACGGCGACCGTCAGCGGCACTCCCGAAACGCCCCCCCAATGTTGCAATCCGGCGGCAACGGCCAGCATCGCAGCCAACAACAACAGCACCAGCGATGTCCGGCGCGGCGGACGCCCTTGCTCGCGGCGCAGAAAGCGCGCCGCCGCCCACGCACCGCCGACGAACGCCGCCAGCGAAAGCGCCGGTAGTGCGAGACCGATGCTTCCGCGCAGCGGCGGCATCAGGAATCCGACGATCGCGCCGCCGAGCAAGACCGTATTGCCGGTCATGTTGGCCGTGAAAACGCCGAGCGAAAAAAACGCTACCGCATCGGCGTAGCCGGCCACCAGCGTGAGACAAAATAGGAGAACGTAAACCCGCGCGCCCAACGTTCGAGCGCCTTTAACGAACGCGAATCGATTCGTAGAACAGCCGCAGGCCTTCGAGGCTTAAGTGCGGATCGACCGCATCGACGACCGACGTCTGCTTGGCAAAGAGTTCGGCGAGGCCGCCGGTGGCGACGACCTTCGCGGGAGCTCCCAGCTCGGCGCGCATGCGCGCGACGATCGCTTCGGTCTGACCCACGAAACCGTATACGATACCGGCTTGCAGCGCCGCAATGGTGGTGCGTCCGATCGTACGCTCGGGCGCCTCCAGCGCGACCTGGGGCAGTTTGGCGGTGCGGCCCACGAGTGCGTCGATTGAGATCGTAATCCCGGGAGCGATTGCGACGCCGAGATATTCGCCGGCGGGCGAGATCGCAATGAAGACGGTCGCCGTTCCGTAGCTGACGATGATGAGCGGCGAGCCGAAACGCGCGCGCCCGCCGATGGCGGCCGCGACCAGATCGGCGCCCGATTCCGCCGGATATTCAGTCGCAACCGGAATCAGCGTTTGCACCTGTGGCTGCAAGAACGACGGGGCGACGTTGAAGTGCCGCCGGCAGACCGCGTCGAGCGCGGAATCGAGCTTCGGCACGACGCTGGCGACGGCCACCGCGTCGATCGAGGCCACGTCGACGCCGCCGGTCGCGAACAGCTGCGTAAAAAATACGCCGTATTCGTCCGGAGTGCGACGCAGCTCGGTCGTCACGCGCCACGTCCGCGACAACTCGCCGGCATCGGTAAAGCACCCGAGTTTCGTTTCGGTGTTTCCGACGTCGATGGCTAAGAGCATCCCATCAACTCCTCGACGGCATCGAGCAAACGCGCGGCCAGCGCGGATTTGTCGCCTGCGCCCAAGTCGCGCCGGTCGGCAGTTCCCCACAGCAGCGCAAGGGCGTTCTCACCGGTACCGAATCCACGCCCGTCGCGCACGTCGTTGACCGCGATGGCGTCCAGGCGCTTGCGCGCGAGTTTTTCGCGCGCGTTCCGCTCGTGATCGTCGGTTTCGGCCGCAAAGCCCACCAAGAAGCTCGTTCCCTTGCGTTCGCCGAGCGCCGCCAGGACGTCGGGATTGCGCACCATGCGCACGACGAGATCTGCGTCGGTCTTCTTCACCTTCGATTCCGAGGAGCTTTCGGGACGCCAGTCCGCAACCGCAGCGCTGGCAATTATCAGATCTGTCCCGGCCGCCTGCGCCAGCGCGGCGTCGTAGAGATCGCAGGCAGTCGTTACGCGCACCACCTCCACACCGGCCGGCGGTTCGAGCAGCGTCGGTCCGAGTAACAACGTGACGCTCGCGCCGCGGAGTGCGGCTTCGCGCGCCAGCGCGATGCCCATCGCGCCGGTCGACGCATTGCTCACGAACCGCACCGGGTCGAACGCTTCGCGCGTCGGACCGGCGGTAATCGCGACGCGCTTACCGGCCAGCGAACGGCGGCGCGCGAGCACCCGCGCGATCGCTTCAAGGATCCGGTCTTCCGAAGCCAGCCGGCCGACGCCGGTTTCGCCTTCCGCCAAATATCCGCGCTCCGGATCGACGAACTCGTATCCGCGCGCGCGCAAGGTGGCGAGATTTTCGCGGGTCGCCGGGTGCGCGTACATCGCGTCGTTCATCGCGGGAGCGAGCACGACCGGAATTCGCGCGGCCAGCAGGGCGGTCGTCAACAAATCGTCGGCGATGCCGTGCGCGAGCTTGGCAATCACGTTCGCGGTCGCCGGCGCCACCACGGCGACGTCGGCCTCGCGCACCAATCGAATGTGCGGAATGCGCTCGGGCATATCCCAGAGGGAGACGTAGGCGGGCCTCGCCGTCAGCGACGAAAACGTGAGCGCGCCGACGAAACGTTCGGCCTCCGGCGTCAACACGACGTCGACGATGGCCCCCCGCTGGACGAGCGTGCTGGTTAGGGCGGCCGCTTTATAGGACGCAATGCCGCCGGTCACGCCGAGAAAGATACGCGCGCCCTTCATCACGCCGTCTCCCGCCGGTCCGGAGCGACGTACAGGTTGTCGATGAGCCGGGTAGCACCGAAATGCGCCGCCCCGATCACGAACGCCGGCAGCGCCGGCCGTTCGATCGGTTCGAACGATTCGGCATCGACCACTTCGAAATAATCCGGCATTGCCAGCCGGCTCAGCGTCGCACGAGCGATATCGTTCGCCTCGGCCTTGGAAGCGCCGCGCGCGAGCGCTTCGCGCATGGCTACCAGCGCGCGGTACAGCGACGGCGCCTCCGCCCGTTGCTCGGCGCTCAGGTAGGCGTTTCGGCTCGACATCGCGAGCCCGTCACTTTCGCGTATCGTCGGAACGATCTCGACGGCCACCGGAAATTCGAGATCGGCAATCATCTTACGCAGCACGCACGTTTGCTGCGCATCTTTCTGTCCGAGATAGAGCACGTCGGGACGAACGACGTGCAACAATTTGGCGACCACCGTCGCGACGCCGCGGAAGTGATGCGGCCGGACGACGCCTTCGAAGGTCGCACCAACCGGGCCGACGTCGACGGAGGTGGTGAATCCCGGCGGATACATGGCCGCGGTATCCGGCGCGAATAGTGCGTCGACGCCGGCCTGCGCGAGCGTTCGGCGGTCGGCCTCGAGATCGCGCGGGTATTTCGCATAGTCTTCGCTCGGCCCAAACTGCAGCGGATTGACGAACACCGAAACGGCGACCGATGCGCTGCCGCGCTGCGCGCTGCGCAGCAGCTGCACGTGGCCGGCGTGGAGCGCGCCCATGGTCGGGACGAATCCGAGCGGCCGTGGCAGCGCGTCGAAGAGCGCGCGTGCCTCCGCGAGCGTCGTAGCAATCTGCATGCGTTTTCAGAGGTTCCCTAAGCGCGCGTCACTCGCAGCACCGTGCGCCCCACGGTGAACGGCGTGCCGAACGGAAGCGCGACGTCGCCAGCCACCACGCTGCCGTTGAGTTTGGTTCCGTTGCGGCTCTCGAGGTCGGTGAGGAGGACGGATCCGTCGTTCACCCGGAGCCGCGCGTGTTTCCGCGATACGTACCGGTCGAGGCCGATGCAGGCATCGGCCACGGCATCGTCGCGCCCGATGGTAATCTCGCGCTCGAACCTCCACGTCTTCCCGTCGAGTGGTCCGCTGAGCACTTCGAGCAGATACATCGAGAGCAGGCCTTCGCGGAGCGGAGGGTTTTTCATTGCTCCAGCGCACGCGCCGCGAAGAGCGCGCCGAGATAAGCGTGCGCGGCGGTGACGCCACCTTGGAGATAGACTTCGTAGGGCGGCCGCATGGGCGCATCGCACGACAGTTCGATGGTGGCGCCGGCGACGAACGCGCCGCTCGACATGATGACGGGCTCGGCGTAGCCGGGCACCGCTCCAGCCTCCGGCCGAAAGCGCGCGTTTACCGGCATCGCCGCCTGTAAACCGGCCGCAAAGCGCGCGAGCAGCTCGGGCGACCCCAAACGTATCGCTTGCACGATGTCGGTACGCAGCTCGCCGGGCGCCGGATCTACCCGGTACCCAAGTTCTTGGAACAACGCCGCCGCGAAGTCGAGCCCGCGCAGGCACTGTTCGACGACCAGCGGCGCGAGAAACAACCCCTGTACGAGCGCGCGTCCGAATCCAAGCGACGGCCCGAGCGCGCCGCCGAGGCCGGGCGCGTAGAGGCGTGCCGCGACCCGTTCGACTAGGTCGGCGCGGCCGGCGACGTAGCCGCCCGCGGGTGCCAGCGATCCGCCAAGATTCTTGATGAGCGAGCCCATCACTACGTCGGCTCCGACGTGCGTCGGCTCGCGGGCTTCGACCAGTTCGCCGTAGCAGTTGTCGACGAGAATCGGTGCGTTCGGCGCGATCGCTTCGATCGCTGCGAAGGCACGCGCACATTGCGCGATCGTCACCGACCGGCGCGGCGCGTACCCACGCGAACGCTGAACGAAGACCGTACAGGCTCCGCTGCTTTCGAGCGCGCGAGTCACGCCGGCAAGGTCGATTGCCCCCGAATCCTGCAACGAAATTTCGCGGTAGACGACGCCTTGGGCGACCAGTGAGTGTGGCGCGTCGCAAATGGCGTTGCGCAGCGTATCGTACGGGCGCCCCGAAATGGACAGCAACGTCGCGCCGGGCGGCGTGCAGGCCGCGATAGCAGCGATAATCGCTTGGGTCCCGCTTACGATCGAGAGGCGCGCGAGGACGCGTTCGACGCCGAACGTGCGCGCCAGCAGCGACTCGTAGCACGCACGGGCAGCGTCGTCGTAGCCGTAGCCGGTCGATCCGTGCAGGTCGCTTTCCGAAACGCCTTCGTCGACGAACGCCTGCAACATGTTGATTGCCACCTCGCGTTGCGCGTCGTACGCGATCGCCGCGGTACGCTCGCGCGCTCGCAGCGCCGCGTCGCGAACTTGGCCGTCGATGCCGAATCGTTCGCAGAGACGTTCGATCATGCGGCGGCCACGACGTGACGCTCGTACGCGCGCACGAACGGGTAGTAAATCAAGCCCGCCACCGCGATGTTCGTCAGCGCGAGTGCGATCGCGCGCACGTCTTGGGTAGCGATGTAGGTAGAGATGAGCGTCGGCACCGATGACGGCACGTAGAACGCCGCGCGCGATACCAGACCGACGGCGACGACGACGTACGTGAGCGTCGCCAAGACGAGCGGCGCAAGCACGAACGGAATCACGAGATAGGGATTGAAGACGACCGGCGCGCCGAAGATCAGCGGATCGTTGATATTGAAGAGTGCCGGAAGCAACGTCATGCGCCCGATCTTCTTCAAGCGCGGTACCCTGGAGACGGCCAAGAGCACGGCCAGCGGCAACGTGGCCCCGGCACCTCCCGGAAAGACGAACAAGAACAGCGAGACGACCACGACGAACGGCAGCGGCGCGTGCGTCGCATACGCGTGCGTGTTCTGCATCTGCATCGTGAGGTACACCGGCGTGACGACGGTGGCCAGCACCGCCGGACCGTGCACGCCCGTTGTCCAGAGCAACGTTTGGGCCAGCACGATAACCACGAGCGCGAGGTAGGTATCGCCGAGCCGGGATATCGGCTGCATGGCTTCCCCGATCGCGGCCGCCAGCGAAACGTGCGCCAACGGCAGCGCCGCGAAGGCGGCGATCGCCAGCGCAGGCCCGATCCAGCCGGCCAGCTTAACGTCGATGCCGCGCCGCAGCAGCGCCGTCAGGCCCGCCGTCGCCCCGCACGCCAAGATCGCGATAAAGAGCCCCGAAGCCCCGAGCACGCGCAGATAGGCGACCGGATCCGGCCCGAACGGATGCGGGAGGGCCAGGGCGAAGCACGCCACGCTTCCGGCCAGCATCGGTACCGGCGGATAGGCAGCCGCTCGGGCCAGCCGCAGCGCTAGTAACACGACCAGCGTCGCCGCCATGACCCCGAAGGCGGGCAGCAGCGCCCCGGCAACCCGCAAGCCGAGCGAGGGACCGCTAAACGCACCGGAGCGCAGTTGGACGGCGAGGACCGCTACGAACGCGACGGCCAGCCCGATGAAACTCCAGGGCAGCGCGTAGCGGACCGCCTCGACGAACGGCAACTCGCCGACCCGGCGCATGACCGGAACGGCGCGCCGCTCGAACCAGAGGAAGGCCTGCGGGGCGTTAGAGCCGGCGGACGACGGCTTCGACGCGGCCGATGATCTCGACATCGCTCGCGTAGATTGGCGCCATGCTCCGATTCTCCGGCTGGAGGCGGATCCGGGTCTTCTCCCGGTAGAAGCGCTTGACGGTGGCTTCGCCGTCGATCATCGCCACCACGACTTCGCCGTTGTCAGCCGTTTTTTGAGGCCGCACGACGATCAAGTCGCCATCGAGAATGGCCGCGTCGATCATCGAATCGCCCTGCACCCGCAGCATGAACGCGTTGGACGCCCGCGGGACGAAGCCGGACGGCAGCACAAATTCGCCCTCGACGTTTTCCGCCGCAGTCATCGGAACGCCGGCCGCAACTTTGCCGATGATCGGCATGACCACCGCGTCGCGGACGGCCCGCGATTCGGGGGTCTCGAATTCCGACCGCAGGGCGCGGGGCTTGGTCGGATCGCGCGAAATGAGCCCGCGCCGCTCGAGCGCCTTCAAGTGCGCGTGGATCGTCGAAGAGGACGACAGGCCGACACGCTCTCCGATCTCGCGGACCGAGGGCGGGTACCCCCGCTCTTGTTTGAACTCGGCGATGGCGTTCAGGATGCGGCGTTGCCGCTCCGTTGCCGGCTTTTCGATGGCGCTGACAGCCATGGATCCTCCCATAAATTTTCCAGACCTCTCAAGCGAGAATGCCTAGCGTATGGCACGGTGACCGGGTATCACTTTACCATAGAGGGCGCCTCCGGGGCAAACATACGTTCGAGAAATCCCTTGACAACGCTTGGCGGCCCTATGGTAAAATCTAGTGGACGAACAGGCGTTTGCCACAAAATATGGGCACGAAGAGGAGAATACGACGGTGACGAGGCGGAAACGGTTGACCCTCATGCCGGCCATCGCGCTGGTGGCCTTGAGCTTGATGGTCGCACTGCCTACGCTGTCGGGCATGCGCCTCTACGCCGCCGGCACGCAACGCTACACGAGCGTCACGGTCAATCCCGGCGAGACGCTCTGGTCCATTGCCGCCGCGCACACCGGGAGCAGCGACGTCCAGGAGACCATCGATCGCATCATCGCCGCTAACCACCTCCACGGCGTCACCTTGCAACCCGGGGAGCGGCTCCGAATCCCGGAATAGGCTTCAGCGCCGCGATACCATCAGAACGCTGTGGCCCTGGTGCTCGTCCAGGAACGCGAAGCCTTCCATCATCCATGAATCGAGACCGCCGTCGGAGTGCTTCGCCACCTCCCGCACGACGTGCAGCCGGTCGCGTAGCCATTGCAGCTCGCTGCGCGTGGTAACCGGAAAGACCGCGAGCTCGCAATCTTCGCACCTATACCCGAACTGCATCGGCGCCTTGGGTTCGCGTCCCCAGAAAAAGCCTCCGCTTGGGACGCGTCGAAGTTTTAGGCGCTAAGGAGGTGCCTCATGCGCTGGCGTTTATCGTTCGCATGTTCGGCGGCGGTCCTTATGGTGTTGGCGGCAACGGGTGTGGTTCTGCCGGATACTCCGCCGCGACAGTTGATTTATTCGTTTAGCTACAGCTCGCAGCAAGAAGTCACGGCGCGCGACTCGAGCAATATCGACGTCGGGACCCAAGACTCGCCGGTGGGATCACATGTGTCGACGGGCAGCAGTCAATACGTGGGACATCTCAGCGAAATCGGCACGATGACGGTCAACGTGATCCGCGAGCAGCCGGACAAAGGATTGGTCGTCACCATCAGCGAGCAGGGACGGGGCACGCGAAGCGCGCCGGCGGCGACCTGCGTCGTGTACGCCAATACGTCGGTGATCTGCGATCCGGACAAGACAGTGAACCCTGAGGAGTACACGCTACTACGATTTCTCGCATCGAACTTCGTCGACCCCAATCAGCTCGACGCGAAACAGCACTGGACGGTCAGTCATGAAGGTGGTGGCGTGATCGTCAACTCCGACTACACGATTACCCATAATGCCGGCGGCGTAATGACGATCGGGGAAGCGCGCTCCGTCAAACAAGCGAGTGCGAAGAGCACCACAACGGACGTACAGACGAAAATCGCCTACGACTTCGGACATTTGCGGCCGACGTCGATCGACGAATACGTGACCGAACGCGAGGAAAACGGCGTAACGGGCAATACCACAACGATCTACCAGACGTCGCTCCAGTTCGTCTCCGACTCGGCGGTTTCGAAGACCTAGTCGAGGCGGCCGCCTACGGCGACGGTGACGAAGCCGGAGCGGCGATCCGGTTGCAGTCGGCGATCGCGGACGACAGCGTCGATGCGGCAGCGTTTTCTTTTCCGGTCGTTTGCGTCTGCAGCCACTGCAATGCGCCAACCAAGCGATTCAGCGGATTGTATCCGACGGCCAGCCCGGGCACGGCGACGAGATCGAGCGCGTACGGGTTGGGCTTCAGCCCAGGCGTGTTGGGGTCTTGCAGGGGACTCGGCGTCGCTGGTTGCAGCATCGGCGTCGCGGCACTGCCGCCGCTGTTTCCGCCGCTGTTGCCGCCGGTGACGTCTTCAATTAACGTTTCGCCGGCATGCTGCAACTGACCCATTTGTTGGGTCGCGACGAAGCCGTTGATCAAGTCGAGCGAAGCGCTTTGAAACGCGACCGTCTCGAGCAACTGCTTCCTCACGTCGGCCAGCTTCGCGTCGTCGGACGGATTGCCCGTCGGTTTGAGCAGTACCGGGGTGTCCAACACCGTCTGAGCCGCGATGAGCGATTGAGCGATCGGACTGACGAGATACGACATCTTCTGCAGCGCCATTTGCGTCGCCGGAGAGTCGACGTTGATCGAATCGTTGCCCGCCGGCGCCGGGTTGCCCATCGGGTTGTTAGCGGCGTCGAGCGAGCCGAACGCGCCGATCGCGTACTGTTTGAAGAGCGGGTGGCTTTTAGCGATGGTACGATCGTTTTCGAGAATCAAGGCGACCGCCGGGCGAATTTGATCGTGCAGACGCGCGCACAGCGGCGTCGTCACGATGTGGTAAATCTGGGGCGGCGGGGTCCCGCCGGGCGCCGGCGTGCTGGCCCCCAGAGCACACGCCGGAAATGCGGTCGTAACGGCCAGCATGCAAGCTGCGACAAAATTCCTGCGCACGCCAGGGTGCTTCCGCCGATTCCGCTGCGATGCCTCCCCGCGTAAATTGAAGCGGGACTCCCGGTTGGGAGCCCCGCTCGTTACCTCTTCTGCGAGAATCGAGAACTAGATCTTGATTGCCGCGTTGATGAAGAAGTTGAAGGGCTGAATCGTCGCGCCGATTCCGCCGTTGTTCAGCGTTGTTGGGTAGTAGCTCTGGTTGTATGGCGTCACATACTTGTTAGCGGCTTTGTCGCCGATTCCAGTGCCGTTGTAGAAGTTGTTGGGATAGATGGTACTGTTGAGAACGCCGCCCGCCGGCGAGTAGCCGCAGATATTCGGCCCGGGTGAGTTCGCCGACGTCCACGGTTCGGACGTTCCTCCGAAGCAGGTGTGGAAGATATTGGTGAACGTGCCGGTGAGCGTGACCTTCGGCGAAACGTCGTACGTGATCTGAACGTTTCCGGTAATCAAGCTCGGGTTCTCATACGATCCGATCGACGAGAAGTGTCCCACCTGAGGATCGGGGATGTAGAAGTATCCCAATGGACCGAATCCAGGTACGCCCACCGAGAGATAGTTGCACTGCAACGGATTGGTTTTGGGCGACAGCGTGGTAATCGGCGGATTGGTCCCACTTGGTGCGCCGCCGTTCGGACCGCTGTTTGCAGAGTTGAGTCCGCAGGCTCGTGGATCGTATCCATTTTGATCCAGCGGGCTGCCGTAGAAGCCGCCGGCCTGCCACTGGAAGCTCGGCGTGATCGCCCACTTGTCGTGGCGGTAATTGAGGATGAGCGACGCGACCGCCGGAGAGATGTACGACGTCACCGCGCCGTTGAGGTTCGGTGCGATCGCGGTCGTGTAGGGGTTGTACCAGCCGTTAGGATCCATCTGTCCTTGAACGGCCTGATTGTAGTAGGGGTTCCGGATCAAGCCCGGCGGCGGTTTGCTGCCCGTGTACGAGCATGAGGCCGGACTGCCGTTTAAGTAGCACGGCGAGCCCCCGCCGCCTTTGGTCAGCTGATTGTACTGCGCGATGACCTGATTGAGGGCGATCGTAGTGTTGGGGACCGTGCCGCCCGAGCTGAGACCCTCGTTCTGGAACTGCACCTTCGAGTTGGTGTACGTAAAGGAGAACTGCCCCGAGAAACCGTTGCGGGAGAAGTCGCCCTTGTTGAACTGGAACTCGAGACCGTAGTTCCGGTTGACGCCGACCGGGACTTGCGTCACGAATCCGGCGCCGATGAACGTTTGCTGTTGCCATTGATTGACCCACGTGTAGAACGGCGTGAGCTTGAAGCTCATGTCGGTCCCGTGGAGATGCTTCTCGAGCGACAGGTCATACTGCGCCGACGAGATGCCCGGGATCGGATGGAACGGCGAATAGAATCCGAGACCGATCGTATTGTTCCAAACCGACCGATCGTCACCTGAAGCCGCCAGATACTGAACCGAAGCCGAGATGGGCGGCTGCGTGAAGCGGCCGGCCGAGGCACGGAGTACCGTGTCGGGATTCATGGTGTACGTCGCCGAGAATCGTGGCTGCCAGTAGTTCAGGCTGTACGAGCCTGGGGAACTTGCCGTGAAGTTCGGGGCGGCGACGCCATCTTGGCTGGTGCCATTGGGATGGACCCAGCCGGTCTTCGGGCCGACCTTGAAGAGAGCCGCTACGGCGGCGTCGCAGTCACCGTGCACGTACAACGCCAATGCCGGCGGCGGCGAACCCGGCGGCAGCGGTGCCGTTAGGATCTGGTTGGTGGATGCGAGAACGCACGTATAGTTGGCCGTCTGATTAGCGTAGAATTGGGTGGCAGGGGTCGTTGAATCCGGCAAGTTGTAGGTGAAGTTGTCGTACCGGACGGCGGCATTGATGAGGAGCTTATCGTTAGGACGCCACTGATCGCTCAGCGACGCGTTGGTGAACCGCGGCCCGACGTTGTTGAACGAGCCGGTGGCGTTGCCTTGCCACAGGGTGTCCCACGTCGCAGCTGCGGGTCCGCCGAATCCTGTCGGACCGGCAACCGCGCTGCTCCGCCAGCCACACGGACCGGGGTTAGGATTACTCGAACTCGGCGTATCACACGTGCCTGGGGCACCCGAGTAGACCGAGTTTGGGCTAACGGTGCGGCCAAGCGCGACGTCGTAGTACGCACTCGAAAGGCAAGGCACCGACGTTCCTGCGTGGGCGTCGAAACAACTTGCCCCGCCGTTACCGTGCAGCGACATGTAGCCGATCGGTGAAACGTTCGAACCTGCGATGGCCGATGAGTTGTTGAAACGGATCACGTTGGCGGTAACGTAGTTGATGTTGGCCGCTACCAGGTTCTGGTCGTTAATCTGATCGTTGAACTCCAGCGCGCCACCCGCGCTGTGCGTGAAGAGCAGGTACTGAGCGGACGCCGACGACGGAACGCCACCGGAGGTTCCTCCGTAAAGGGGCGAGCCTTGCTCCCAGTCCGAGTAGAACGTGTACCCGTAGGCGCGCAAAAACGCCGACGAGCTCAGCGCGTACGTGTACTGCAGTTTCGCAATGCCCGTGTCGTTCGATATCGGCGTCAGCGACTGGTCGTAGAGCGGTATCGGGCCGTCGAACTGGTGAGGTGGTGCGCCAGGCGCAAGGTAAACGCCGGGAGCGAGCGTGTGCCCTGACGTCGCAACCGTCGACCCAAAAGGCAAATTGTAGGCGACGCCGTCTGCGTAGTGCGCGTACGCCGTATTGCCGGTCGGCACACAACCTTGTACCGTCAGCCCCGGCCCTACCGGGAGTGTCTGGTTACATGTCGGCGCACCGTAGGGAGCCCCGAACACGGACCAAGAGAATTGGTTGGGGCTCGTGCCGATGTCGTTCGGCGAGCTATAGGTGTAGTTGTTGAGTGCGGATGCACTCCATAAAAGCTGAACGTCGTCGCGCAATCCGTTTTTCTTGGGAATGCCGATGTGGAAGTTAACGACGTCTTCGCGATCGGTAATCAGCGACGGAAACGCCGAGAGGCCATTGTAATAGACCCAGCAGCCTTGCGGATCCGTACCGCCAAAAAATCCGGTAAGCGGAGCCTGGCCGAGAGGACACGTGGGCTTGACGCCCTGGCACGTGACCGTTACGCAGGCGTTGTAGCCTGGATTCAACCCAATCGTCGGTCCCGAGTAGATGCCGCCAGGCGTCATGAGGCTGGCGCCGTTTTGGCTGTCGAGAAAACGGAACGCTTGATTGTTGCCGCTGAACCCGGCGTAGTAACTGAAGTTTCTGTCCGGGGTTGAGCCTCCGACCTCGACCTGCGCCGAGTGGTAGAAGGCGTTGGTCGCAATGCCGAGATTTGCGCTCGCAAAGCCCGGAAACGTACCGGTCTTGATGACTTGGTTGATGAAACCGGCCGTGCCGGCGCTGGCGACCGAAGCCGGTCCGCCGCCGGTATAGACTTGCAGTTCCTGCAGGCCTAAGCTCGACTCGGTCGAGCCATTGTAGTTGTCGAACGCGCGGTTGATCGGAATACCGTCGTATTCAAATCCCGTGTAGTAGGAGTTCTGGCCGCGAACGTAGGCGGCGTTGAAATCCCAGCCGGCACCGCCGATGTTGACTTGAACGCCCGGCACGGTCGCCATGGCCGAATAGGTGTTGTTCAGGTTACTGCCGCCGCCCAGTGGCGAAGCCGCAGCCGCTTGAGCCGCCGTGACGTTGTAGAGGTCACTTCCGACGCCCGATTTCACGAGGTTCCCGGCGCCCTGCGCCGTGACGTGTGCGATCGTTTGAAGTGCCTTTGAGAGGGTAACCGCGACCTGTTGAGTTTGGTCGGCAAAGACTACCTCGCCCGGTATGGCGGTTTCCTGATAGCCCTGCTTGGAAACGTTGAGTGTGTAAGTATCGGGTGCGAGCGAGAGGATCGTAAAGTGTCCTCCCGCGTCCGTCGTTGCGGTTGCGGTTTGCGATGGTGAAACTGCCAGCACTCGCGCGCCGGCAACTGGTGCACCATTGGTATCCTTGACTAGGCCTGCGATGTTACCGGTGACTCCGGCCAGTGCCCATGTTCCCTGGACCAGAAAAGCAACGAGTAACAATGCGGCCGTAACCGCGTGACGGAGGGTTCGAAATTTGGTCATTCTTTGCCCTCGATCGATAGTGTGTGATGGCGCCACACGAGGGCGAACTGCGGCTTGCGACCACAGCAAACTCCCAGGTGACGCAACGGAGGCACTTTCCTCCGCCGAGGGCTCGTTCCTTTAACCTCTTTTAACAACCGCCGGGGACGATCAGACGGACGAGGCGAGCCGCTCCGCGAGCAGGGCTGGAATCTCGGAAGGACGGTCCGCGACGGGTACGCCTGCCTCCCGAAATGCCGCGATCTTGCTCTGGGCCGTTCCAAAGTTTCCCGAGATGATCGCGCCGGCGTGTCCCAGCGACTTGCCGGGCGGCGCGTTGCGTCCCCCGACGAACGCCACGACCGGCGTGCCGGGCATATGGTCCCGAACGTAGGCGGCCGCATCCTCCTCGTCGGTCCCGCCGATCTCGCCGCAGATGACGATCGCCTTGGTCTGCGGGTCGTTCTGGAACTCGCGTAGGCAGTCGACGAAGGTCGTCCCGATGATCGGGTCGCCGCCGATGCCGACGCAGGTCGACTGCCCCAGGCCGGCCCGGGTGAGGCCGTCGACCACTTCGTAGGTCAGGGTTCCCGACCGCGAGATTAGCCCGACGTCGCCCTCTTTAAAGACGTGACCGGGCATGATGCCTACCAGAGCCTTCCCCGGCGAGATCAGCCCAGGGCAGTTCGGCCCGATGATCCGCATGCCGGCGGTCGTCCCGACGACCTTCAGCATATCGTGCACGGGGACGCCCTCGGTGATGCACACCGCGAACGTGACTCCGGCGTCGTATGCCTCGTACAGGGCGTCGGCCGCGAACGGAGGCGGAACGAAGATGCAAGTGTGAGTCGCGCCCGTCGCGTCCACCGCGGCCTTGACGGTATCGAAGACCGGCAGTCCCCCCGCCGTCTTTTGACCGCCCTTGCCGGGAGTGACGCCGCCCACAACGTTCGTTCCGTACTTCACCATCCGGGAGGTGTGATAGGAACCTTCCGCGCCCGTGATGCCTTGGACGATGATTTTGCTGTTCTTATCTAAGAAAATGCTCACGACGATGCCTGCCCCGTCGTCCGGCCGGCAATTTCGACGGCGCGCTCCGCGCCCTCGTCCATTGTTTCGACCGGCGTCATCCCGGCCTCGGCCAGAATGCGCCGGCCTTCTTCTTCGTTGGTTCCGGTCAGGCGTATCACCAGTGGGATCCTCCGCGACGTCGTCGTCTTGAGCGCTTCGACAATGCCGCGCGCGACTTCGTCGCCGCGCGTGATCCCGCCGAAGATATTGATGAATAACACTTTTGCGTCCGTGGAGTTCACCACCAGCTCGTAGCACTTGCGCACGCGTTCGGCGTTCGCGCCGCCGCCGACGTCGAGAAAGTTGGCAACTTTTCCGCCGGCAAAACTTACCGCATCCATCGTCGCCATCGCCAGCCCCGCACCGTTGGCCATCGTTCCGACGGTTCCGTCGAAGCGCCGAAAATTGCGGATGCCGAGGCCCGACTCGGCCGCCAGCCGCTCGTCCTCGTCCAGCGGTAACGCCTGTTGCCACTCTGCGAATTCCGGATTGCGAAACAGTGCGTCGTCGTCGAGTTCCACCTTCGCGTCCGAGGCGTACACGCGTCCGTCGGTGGTGAGCGCCAGCGGGTTAATTTCTACCAGCTTTGCGCCGTACCGGAAGAACACGTCGTACAACGCGCCGAGAATCGCGGGGAACTGCTTGCGAAACGCCGGATCGAGCCCGGCCTCAAAGGCGAGCTCGCGCCCGACGAACGGCGAGTATCCGATCGCCGTGTCGACGAAAAACTTCGCGATCGATTCCGGGTGTTTCTCGGAAACTTCTTCGATGTCCATTCCGCCGAAGCGGCTGACGATGATCGCCGGCTTCTTGGTACTGCGGTCGATGGTAATCGCGCAGTACGCTTCCTTCGTAATCGGAAGCTTCTCTTCGACCAGCAGTGATTTGATCGGCTCGCCCGCGGGATTTTGCCGGTTCGGCGGCATCGGGGTCGCAAGAATCTCTTCCGAAACGCTGCGTCCCTCGGCCGCGCCTTTCGCAAACTTGATTTTCCCGGCTTTGCCGCGGCCGCCCATCAAGACTTGCGCCTTGACGACCCACTCACCGGCGACGCCGTTGAGGAATTCGGCAACGTCGTCGGGCGCGATCGCATGCCGGCTCTGAGGCACCGGAATTCCGGCACGGCGAAACAGTTCTTTCCCCTGGTACTCCATGAGATTCACGACGGGTAGTTACTCCTTGGTTTGGCTGATGTGCTTAGGCGAGTTTTCCCAGGAGGGAGCGCGCGATAATCAGTTGCTGGATCTCGGACGTTCCCTCGTAGATCTCGGTGATTTTTGCGTCGCGATAGTGCCGCTCGACCGGAAACTCGGTCGTATAGCCGTACCCGCCGTGAATCTGCAACGCTTCGGCCGCGTGTTTGCGCGCGGCCGTCGAGGCAAAAAGCTTTGCTTTGCTGGCTTCGATCGTGAACGGCTTGCCCGCATCGGCCAGCGCCGCCGCCCTATAGACCAACAGCCGGGCGGCGTCGAGATCCATCGCCATCTGCGCGACTTTGAACGAGATGCCTTCGTACGCGCCGATCGGACGGCCGAACGCGACGCGCTCTTTTGCGAACGCAACCGATTCGTCGAGACACGCGGCTAGGATGCCCGTCGCCTGCGCCGCAATGCCGATTCGTCCCGACGTCAGCGCGGTCATCGCATTCCCGAAGCCGTCGCCTTCGGCGCCGAGCAGGCAATCGTGCGGCACGAGGACACCGTCGAACACCATGTCGCACGTATTGCTGGTGTGAATGCCGAGCTTGTCGGTGACCTTCTCGATCACGACGCCGCCGACAGACCCGTCGATCAAGAACGCGCTCACGCCCTTGGCGCCGGAACCGCCGGTCCGAAACATTCCCATGACGACGCCGGCAAAACTTCCGTTCGTGCACCACTGCTTGCGCCCGTTGAGCACGTAGCCCTCGGCGGTGCGCCGCGCGGTCGCGCGAATGCCGGCTACGTCGGATCCGGCGTCGGGCTCGGTGAGCG
>PLLA01000127.1 GCA_003140835.1 Candidatus Tumulicola scandinaviensis
ATGCGGCCAGCGTCTTGCCCGATCCGGTCGGCGCGCAAATCAGCGTGTCGCCACCCTCGCGGATGAGCGGCCATCCCTGGATTTGCGGCTCCGTCGGTTGGCCGAAACGCTCGGCGAACCATTCGCTCACGAGCGGATGGAAAGTCTTTAGCACGGTCCTTCGGTGAGCGTAACCCGCTCCGGGCGCCGGATGTTTCAGCCCGAGATGACGGCCGGCAGCACCTCGGGCGTCGTGCCGTCCCAGACGCGAGGCGAGCAAGCGGCTCATGCCTGCCGGCGACTCGGGATTGCGCGCGGAATTTTCTCGCCGTCACGCATGCGCGCCTTCAATAAAAGTGCGGAACGGGATTTCAACGTACGACATGAGAAACGGACGACATCGAAAAATCACAAAACGAACGTCGTATTCGCATAGGGAGGTGTGCTCTATGAACAAAGCCGTTCTTTCCGGACTCGCCGCGATCGCGGTACTCGCATCGTGCAATGGACCGGTTTCGCAACAACCGTTTTCTTCGACTCCTGGAAACGCCGTCGCGCCGCTCGCGTTCGCGCTTCCGTCGAAATCGTCGCCAATTCAACATATCGTCATCATCGTTCAAGAAAATCGCAGTCCGGATAATCTCTTCCAGGGACTACCCGGAGCCGACATCGCGAGCAGCGGCCTCAATTCCCACGGTCGTACGATTCAACTTCACTCCGTACCGCTCGAGGCTCGGTACGACATCAGCCACGCCCACGCATCGTTCCTTACGGAATACGATAACGGGCGTATGGACGGCTTCGACCGCGACGGCTCGTCGCACGGATGTCCGGACCGCGCGACGTGTGCGTACGCCTACGTTCCGAAATCGGAAAACAAGCCGTATGTCGACATGGCATCACAGTACGTTTTCGGCGACCGCATGTTTCAAACCAACCAAGGCCCGAGCTTTCCGGCCCATCAATACATTATTTCCGGGACGTCCACGACGCAGCAGAGCGGGACGCTGAAGGCCTCCGAAAATCCGTATCGAGAGAACCACGCCAACGGCGGTGGTTGCGACGCGCCCCTCAACGTGCTCGTCGATACCATCGACCCGCAAGGCAACAGCGGGTCCCCGGTCTATCCGTGTTTCGATCGCCCAACGTTGGGAGACTTGCTCGATTCAAAAAGCGTGTCGTGGCGTTACTATCAGATGGAGTACGGTGTCGGACTGTGGCACGCGTACGACGCGATCCATCACATTTACAACGGCCCAGACTACAAGAATATCCACATCCCGTCAGCGGCGATCTTGAGCGACATCTCCTCCGGTAATCTTGCCAACGTGTCGTGGGTCATTCCATCGGGTCAGGATAGCGACCACGCGGGCAACGGCGCCAAGGGAGGGCCGGCTTGGGTTGCATCGATCGTCAACGCGATGGGCTCGAGCAAATATTGGAACGACTGCGCGATCTTCGTGGTATGGGACGACTGGGGAGGTTGGTACGACCACGTCGCGCCGCAGATCTTCAACAGCTACGAACTTGGGTTCCGCGTACCGCTCATCGTCGTTTCGCCCTACGCAAAACGCGGCTACGTCTCACACACGCAGTACGAGTTTGGAAGCATTTTAAAGTTCGTCGAAGAGACGTTTGGAACCGGAAACTTGAATACAACCGACGTGCGCGCCAACTCGCTAGATGACGTATTCAGTTTCACCAAGCGCCAGAGATCGTTCGTTCGAATTCACGCTCCGCCCCGTAGCGTCGGGGTGAGCGCGCCCGATTCGGATTAGTCGCGACGAAGGGCCGGCGGGAGGGTGGAAGGAATAGCACTCCTTCCCCCTCACCATTCGGAGCCTTTGGAGGACTCAAATTCATGAATTTCGGCAGAATCGCCGCGGCTATCGCCGTCGGCGCGATGCTAGCTGCGTGTAGCGGTCAGGGCGGCTCGATGCCTACCCAATCGCAGGGCGTCGGCCAAGCAGTGCCCTTTGCAGGCGGCGCCACGACGGGCCGGAGCATTGCGGACATCAACCATTGGACGCCGCGTTTCATCACGATGACGCCGCGGAACGTCAACTACGCCATGCTCGACAAGCAGCAGGCGGCGGGCGCGACCATTCCGTTTTACAGCGGATCGGTGAAATCGCCGCTCGACGGAAAGACCTACAACTACCAGATCGTTGGCGCGGATCCGCGATCGAGCAAGAAGACCACCAAGGTTACGTACGTCCCGATCGTGCTGGTCATCACGTTCTCCGACGGAACGGTTCTCGATCCCACGCAGCCGGGTTGCAACGACACCGTGTCGGTTGCCGATCGCTTCTTCAAGGGTCCGAACTTCGTGAAGACCCCCTTGACCTCCAACGGCGTGAACGTTGGTAAGGTGCAAGTCACCGACGGCTTCCAGCGCGCGGAGCTGTGGAACGCTATCGCGAGCAAAACGAAGTGGCACACCGTGCTGAAACCGGCAGTGACGCCGATCATCGTCAAGATCAACGCCCCGAGCGGTTCGAAGACGCAGGCCGGCGTGTGTACCGGTAGCAGTCACAACATCGGTGAAATCGACATCAACGCCTACGACAACATCGTGACGGGCCTCGCGACGCAGTATGCGACGACGACGCAAGTCCCGGTCGTTCTTTCGTACAACACGTTCGAAACTTCGGGAGGCTGCTGCATCCTGGGATACCACAATGCCTTCGGACGCTCGGGCGGGACGCAAGTTTACGCGGTCGGCGCGTACAACGACGCCGGCATCTTCGGAACCACCCCGATCGAAGACATCCACGCGTGGACGCACGAGATCGGCGAACTTCTGAACGATCCGTTCGTCAATAACGGAACGCCGGCATGGGGCCACGTCGGCCAGGTCGGTGGTTGCCAGAACAACTTCGAAGTCGGCGATCCGCTTACGGGCACCGCCTTCACGCTCAGCTACAACGGGTTTACCTACCATCCGCAGGAACTTGCGTTCTTCGACTGGTTCTTCCGCACGAGCGGTGACGGAACCGGCGGAAAGTTCTCGTTCGAGGGAACGTTCACGGCTTCGCAGGGCGCCTGTCACTAAGAGACGCTGCTGATCGAATCAGTCGCTCTCAAATAAAAGAGAGGCCTCGCTTTCGAGCGAGGTCTCTTTTTATCTCCGGCGGCAAAAAAATGGTGGGCGGTATTGGGATTGAACCAATGACCCCTTCCGTGTCAGGGAAGTGCTCTCCCACTGAGCTAACCGCCCGCAATTGCCGCATTTTCGCGCCCTTCGGCGCGTTCTCGATGCGCACCTGGCCGCATGGTTTGACTCGTTTGCAAATGCGTGTTACAGTGTCGTGCACGACATATGTCGCGCACCGTTCTCGTCTCGAAAAGGAGGCACGATGACTACAAATCGCCCGCGTAATCGTAACGTCGCGCCGCAATTCGGCGGCGGGTCGCTTCGTTCTGGACCTTCGGACAACGGGCCGGCTTAACGTATAGCCGGTTTCAAGAGCGTTCGAAGGCCTCCGAATCGACCGGGGGCCTTTTCAATTTCACTCTTTCCGTCATCAAGAGGCAAATCATGGACTATTGGTTGGAAACCGAAAGCCGGATGCGCCGTGACGACGCCGTTGAGACCGCCAACCGCAGCCGGCAAATTCGCCTTGCGGAGAGCGGACGAAGTACGAGCGTACGCACGCGCATCGCCAACGGCGCTCAAGCGATGAGCGACGTATTGGCAGCGCTGGCACGCACCTTGCGCGCCGGCAAAGCGGTGTGAGGGGCCTACGGGCTCCTTCCCTGGGAGGCCCGGGCTGCGGCAAGCCCGGCAAGTGCGCGCGGATCGTTCGGATACGCGGCCAGCGCCGCGCCGTACGCGGTAACCGCGTCGGCGTAGGCGTCCCGCCGCATGGCGAATGCCCCGCGCGCTTCCAGAGCCGGCAGCAACGGAATCAGCTCGTCGGCAAATGTGTCGCGCTGGGTAGCGGCCGCCTTTTCGAGCCAGCGGACGGCTTCGTCGTAACGGCCGTCGAGTTCGGCGGCGCGCGCGAAAAAAATGTCCACGACGTCGCCGGCGGTCGTGATCTTGCGCAGTTGCGCGGCAATGGCTCGCGCTTCGTCCTTGCGGCCGAGTTCCAGCGCGGCCAGGCCGCGTATGGCAAGGTCGTTCGGAGCCGAGCCTTGCGCCAGTGCGTAAGCGTCGGCGAAACGTTCGAAACGTAACGCCGTGAGCGCGTCGAACGACGTTCCGTACGTCGCGTCCATGCGCGCCGACCAGACGCGCGCGGTAGCGTAGTCGCCGAGCATCATCGCGCCCGAGTACCCGACGTACGCGTCGTGAATCAGATACCGGTCGTGATCCGGGTTGCGGTCGCCGACCTGCTGCAGTTGTTCGAACAGCCGATAGGCCCGCTCGCTCGACGCGACCGCCGCTGCGTAGTTCCCGCTTTCGATCCAGTAGTGCGATGGCATGTGTGCGACGTGTTCGCCTTGCGGAGGGAGGGTGGCGGCGTCGAGGCGTTCCGCGCAAGCCAGCGCCGGTGTACGATCGTGGGCGCCGTCGTAGAGGTGGATGCACAGATGGTTGGCCATGAGGTTTTCAGGGTCGCGCGCGAGCACCCGCGTTACGAGCGCGAGCGCCTGGCGCGAATCGGGCGTCGCCGGTGAAGATCCGGTCCATACGAAACCGCCGTTTTCCAACAGCGCTTCGGCCGCCAGAACCGTTGCGACGTCGTCCGCCGCCGGCGCGTCGGCGAGTCGGTTCATCGCTGCGCGATACCCATCGTCGTCGTCCTTCCAGTCGGCCCAGGTTCCTTTATAACGCTGCGCCATGGCGTCGATGTAGTGCCGCTCGTCGACCGTTGCGTACCGCTCGAGGGCCACGGCCTTCCCAACTGCAGTTTGGCCTTGTTGAAAACGTTCTTCCGACATGGGGGTGTTCAGATCGGGACCGCCGGCAAGCGCTTCGCCCCAGTAGGCCATCGCCAGATTCGGGTCGCGGGCTGCGGCGTTCGCGAAAGCGCCGGCCGCGTCGCCGCCGTCGTACGCAAAGTAGAAGAGGAGCCCGCGGTCGATCGACGCTTGTGCGAGCCGGTCGGTCGTCGAAACCGGGAAATGAACCGCGGCGAGCGCCGCGAGCGCGAGAACCGCCGGCGTCACACGAAAAAGCGTTGAGGCCCCGCCTCGTAGGCGGCGATGGCATCTCGCCAGGGTTCGGGTATGACGATGCTCGTTTGCGTCACGAAGTCGAACGCGACGACGGTCGTAATTCCATGGGCGGCGCGATGCGAGCGCGTTTCGCTCCAAATCTCGTACCCGAAATCCCAGGACTTCGTTCCGATCCGCGAGATGCGGCACCCGATCGCGATGCCCTCGCGATAGTGCAGTTGGCGCTCGTAGGTGAAGTCGATAGTGGCTTGTATGATACCACGCTCGCCGTTGATCGGTTCCTTCATCACTTGCGCAAAGTATTCCGAACGCATCATTTCCGCCCAGCGAATGTATGCGACGTTATTGACGTGCTGCATCATGTCGATGTCGGCAAACGGTACGGTAAAGCGTGATACGAGTGGGAAACCCTCGAGCATAGAGCGTTGCATTTCGACCCGCGCGGCTCGACTCCGCGTGCTCAGCCGGTGCTGGACATCGGATGCTCCGGTAGGGTAAGATACCAGCTTGTCCAAGGGAACCGCTAACGGGCGCGTAGCTCAGTGGGAGAGCATCCGCTTCACACGCGGGGGGTCGTTGGTTCAATCCCAACCGTGCCCACCAT
>PLLA01000042.1 GCA_003140835.1 Candidatus Tumulicola scandinaviensis
TGATTGATCAGAGCATCCCTAAGTAAAAGCCCGCGCTCGATGACCGCGATAGATCGCTCGGTGATTTTGTTATGTTTTGCCGTCCTAACCGCTTGTGGTGGCGGGACGATGACCAACGCTCCAATGCTGGTCGACTTTCCGGGTGCGGGTCAAGTTGGAGTGGCCGCGCATTACACGGCGGTGGAGAAAGCCGTTAACGGACGGATGGCCCTCGATGTCATTCAATCACAGGAAACTGCGGACTACGATGCCGCATTTAATGCAAAGCCAGTCGGCGGAGCGACCATCGTTTATCCCGATGGATCGAAACAGAAAACCGACGTCCACGGGGAGTTCGACGCGTCGGGGAGTGCCTACGCGCACGCTCATCCCGAGCCGGTCGGTGGTCGAGACGTGCTCGTATCCGTGCGACCGCCGGCGGGGAGCACGGCGGCCGGCACCGTGCAGACGATTTTTGCGCCGTCGGAATCTCAGGAGCAACAGATCGAAAGCGGCGTAATTCCGCAGCCGTTGACCGCGCCGATCGACCTTCACGACGAAGCGGCACAACCGAGCTATATTTGGAGTTGCAGCGAAAACGACTATCGGAACAAGAGCGTTTACTTTGCACCGCCCGACGACCGTCAAACGATGACCTTCGTCGTCGGCATCTTCGATCAGGCGTGGTATACGGAGCACTTCTACCGGTGCGGTTCCGATCAAGACGTAAAATCGACGCTGCCGTTTTCGGAGATTCGCTGGGACAGCCTCGGATTCTGGCAAAAGCTTCGATTCAACGAAGCGTACATGTGGAGCATCGACTACTCGCTCTCGGCGCATCCGTCTCACCGTGTCGCCGTATGGGCTTCGCCTAGCTACTACGTCGGGGGCTCGATCGAAAACGTCCACGTGGGCCTCACTGAGCAGTGCTACTCCGAAAATAAAGCCGTTTGCTACCACGGCCGGTAAGGCGCGAGGGTCCAGGACTCTTTGGTCGGTCCATGAACCAGCGACGGAAGGAGAGCTACCATGCACAGAACGACTGCGCTGGCGACCGTGGTCGTCAGCATGATGATCGTCGCGGTCATTGCCGGATGTGGCGGCTCGCAGGGGCTGCAGCCATTTGCGCATGAACCAGCGCAAGGCGCGGCGTTAAAATCCGGCCTGACGCCGTCGACGTTGCTCGCACTGCAACTGGAGGGGAAGCTAGAAGCACCCGTTCCGCCCGACGCGTTGCGCCGTGCTTTTCAGCGGCAGGTCAGCGTAAGGTTTTATCCGGCGTTTTCTAGCGGTGCCACCGTGGCGCTCTGGGCATCGGATACGGACTTCAACTATCTGCTCGGCCAGGACGCGACCGGCAGAAACACGGTCACCGCGATCGATCTGTCCAAGAATAGCTGCTACTCGCCGGTGGCTCTCAAAGTGGACCGTGCAAGGAATGTTTGGGTTGGTTGCGAGCTCACGTCGACCAGCGGCACCAACGGTGCCGTCCAGGAATATAGCGGCACCGGCGCCCTGGAAAAGCGCTACGTCCCCGGATGTCCGAGTCCGGTCTCGCAGTGCAACTCTTTCAGCGGCTACGGATTCGACAGCGCTCTCGACTCGCACGGCAACGTTTTCGCTTCGCTGAACTTATACGACATCGAGATCTGTAATCCAACGTGCGCTCAGAACCTCAGTGCCGGTTTCGAATGGTGGCCGAAGGGGCACGCGTCGGCCACTCCGAGTTTAATCTCGGTGGGCAGCAACTGTAGCCCGGTCTGCGGCGTGGGCTTCGTGGACGTCGATGCGTCGGGCAACCTCTGGTTTACGTTAAGCGGTTACAATCAAAGTACGTACGGATTCGGTTTGGGTGAGGTCAGCGCCCCGACGACCCACCCGAAGTTCAACATCGTGGAGCCAATCGGGACGTACGGGTTCTTCGGCGGCGTCTCCGTGAGTAATGGCGGGAAGACGCTCAACGTGATCGATCAGAAGACGCGCACGATATTGCGGTATCATCTGCCGCTTTCGCCGAGTGGAAAGCCATTCAAGGTGCTTGGTCCTACGCAACAAAACGCGTTCGGCGTCGGCGATCCGGTATCGGGCGGCTTCAACCAAGCCGACACGAAGATGGCCCTCGGCGATACCGGCGGGTGGTTCGATATCGGCAAAGCGTCGTCGAACGCATGGTCGGCCGTCGCGAGCCCAAACTTCTATAGCGGCATAGAAGGCGCTGCGTACACTCCTTCGGATAAATAGACTGGCGACGCCCATCGTGTTATCACGACGCGCAATGCTGCATGCGGCTGGTGCCGGGGCGTTTGCCACACTAGCGGCGCCACTTGCGTCGTACGCCGGGTCGAATAAGGCGGGTGTCCCGGCCGATTCGCTATTCCGAGAACTCGACGCGAGGATCGAAGCGTTGATGGCGCGCTATCACGTGCCGGGCGTCGCCGTCGGCGTGTATTACCAAAATCGAGAGTACGTTCGCGGCTACGGCAGCACCAACGTCGACTATCCCTTGCGCGTGGACGGCGATACACTCTTTCGGATCGGTTCGACCACCAAGACGTTTACAGGAACGGCGGTGATGCGTCTGGTCGAGATGGGAAAGATCGATCTGAACGCTTCGGTGCGCACCTATCTTCCCGATTTGAAACTCGCCGAAGAATCGGTAGCCCAACGGGTTACCGTACGTCAGATCCTCAATCATAGTGCCGGCTGGCTCGGCGACGACTACGCAAACTACGGTCGAGGTGATGACGCACTCACGAAGTACGTCGCCGGCATGGCGCTGCTTCGCCAGTTGACCCCGGTGGGTGAAGTCTTGGCATATAATAACGCGGCAATCGACTTGGCCGGACGCGTAATCGAGCGGGTCTCGGGAACGTCGTATGAGGAGGCGATCGCTAAACTCGTGCTCGAGCCGCTACAATTGGGGCAGACGGGATTTTTCACCGACGAACTCGTCGGCCACAACATCACCGCGTCCCACGTCGTCGAAAAGGGCGTCGCACGCGTCGATCCGTCGAGCTGGTGGTTTCCTCGCTCGCTCGATCCGACCGGCGGCCTCATCTCGAGCGCGCGCGATCAGTTACGGTACGCGCTCTTTCACCTTCGCGACGGCATCGCCCACGACGGGAAGCGGGTGATGGCGCCGCAAACGCTCGTCGCCATGCGTTCCGATCCCGGCCCCGGCGGAACGTTGCGCATGGAGGTTGACGGCGTGTGCGTCACGTGGTTTCAGCGCCGTACCGCACAGGGCGTCCCAATCTTCCAGCACGGCGGAGCGTGGGGCGGCCAGAACTCCGATTTCTTCTTGATTCCCGCCCGTGGCTTCGCGATGACGACGTTGACGAACTCGGCGAGCGGCCCTCTGCTGATCAACGAACTCACACGCTCGAATTGGGTACTCGAACGTTTCGCCGGCTTGAGTAATCCGCCGGCTAAACCGCAACAACGGACGGCTGCCCAGCTTCGACCATACGAGGGCCACTACGTTGGCTGGACGATCCCTCCCGACGGATCGCCCGAGAAACCAGCCGCGCTCAATGTCGAGTTGCGCGCAGCCGGCGGCGGCTTACGCGCAACCGGCGACCTCGATCTCACGCTCGCCTTTTACCGCGATGAGTACGTCCTAACGACGGACGACAACAATCAGCATAACCGCAGCGACTTCGTGCGCGGACCCGACGGGCGCGTAGCGTGGTTCCGCGACGGCGGTCGTCTTTACGCGCATCAGGGCTGAGATTCGAGCGGACAGAGCGTTACCGACGGATAATTCTGCGGATCGCCCAGGAAGCGGGCTTCGGCTTCGAACGCGCACCTCGAGACGATCCAACTTTGATGACCGTCGCTGTCAGCGACGAGCAGGCGTGCTTGCGGAATCTGTAGCCAAACAGAGAGTGCATTCGACAGCGGCGTTGCGGGATCGTGTGTCGGATTGGCGACCATGACGTTGGGATGCCGGCCGACGTTCAGCCGGTGCGGCGGATATCCAGCTGCTATTGGCCATGCAACGCAATCGCCGACGCCCACGCTAGCGCGAAGGATTGGCGTGTAGTCCCAGTACTTCCACGCGAAACGTGGCGCTTCGTCCGAAATGGCTCGTCCGCCGGCAACGAGCGCGCCATAATCGGAAAACGGACCATAGTCCCCGCACATCACGCCGGAGAATAGTCCGCTCTTACCAGCCACTACCTGCGGGTCCGCCGACACGGCGGCAATCGACATCACCTTGCGTATCGCTTCGAAACCCGAAGTGTCGCCGCTTTTGGCGGCAGCCATCATCTTCGCCAGCGCGGGCCAGCCGTATTCCGGATCGCTACCGGCGGCCAGCAACTGCGATACGACCGGGATGAACTCAGGATGGGCGCTCGCAATGCCATCGTAAACGGCGCCGACATCGCCGTCGTGCAGCGCGCACGACGAACTTGCGGCGCACCAGCGCACCATACGGTCGAACTCGTCGTCGACCGACCGCACGTTGCGCGCTACAAAGGTCGGGAAATCGATGCTATGATCGATGACGCCATCGAGCACCATGGCCTTGACCTGCGTCGGGTAGCGTTCGAGATATGCTTGGCCGTAGGCCGAGCCGTACGACGCCGCATATGCAACGAGACCTTCGCCCGGGGTCAGCGCGCGGCGGATCTGCTCGACGTCGGCAGCGGTGTCGGCAGCGGACAAGTGCCGCATCAACTCACCGGTTTCGTCGAAGCAGCTCTTAAAATACGTCGCGTTCGCATGCGAAACGTGCGCGTAGTATTCCGACTCCGGCGGCTGCAGCGAAGGAGCCGGCGGCGAGGGAACCGTCTGAGGCGAGCAGCGAATCGGGCTGCTCTCTCCGACACCGCGCGGATCGAAGACTACGACATCCCAGCTGCGGCTGAGCTCATCGACATGCTGCGCCTTACGGCTATCGCTCCCGAAAATGGTGGCGATTCCGGCGCCGGGTCCGCCGGGAAGAAAGACCAGGACGCCTTTTTTATGCGCCTGGTCCTGGGCCGGCACGCGTGCCAAACGCAGGGTCAATGCTGTGCCGTCCGGCTTGGCCGGATCGAGCGGAACCCGCAGCCCGGCACACTCCGTGCTCGGTACGTCCGAGCACGGCGACCACTTCAATGTGGCCGCCATTGTCGGCGCCGCGAGCGCGAGTTGGAGTGAACTCGCAAGCGCGCATGCAACGGCGCAAGCGGTGAGCAAGCGGTAAATCATGCCTCTCGTAATACCGCGCCTTGGCTGCTTAGCCTGCCTTACCCGGAATCGAGACTTGCGGTAAGCACCGGCTTCACGGCGCAGCCAGAGTGCGACAAGGCCGTGGTCGACGATTGGCTGCTTTGGGACAAGGCTACGGAAGAAGACTGAGCGAGCAGCGAACGCCTAATCACCAGACGTCGTCCAGGTTCCATTTCGATTGGTCAATCGCCCGAGTAACGTCGTCGAAGAGCGTTAGAATCTTCGCGTCGTACGAATCCGAAGGCAGCGAGCCAAAGCGAATGCGCAGCGCTGGCCATTAGCCGTTTTGGCGGCTTGTATGTCGCGAACGTAGCCAACGCTACCGGAACGGTCTATGCTCGGGGCAGCGATCAGCCTAGTCGGACGATCTCCGAAGGTGTTAGCCTACCGTACAGACTGGCTTTCGGACCCTGATTTCCGTTGTGCCTGACGTTTCTTTTGCGGTTGGCCCCGACGCTAGTTCGAACACCCATTCGGCGCCGGCTTACCGGCGAAACGATCTTCGACCCATGGCACGTATAGCGGCTCGGACACGGGCGGGGTCGTGTAGTGTGTTTGGGGTCCGGCGAGTTCGACGCGAGCCACGTTTCCGCCGATTTTGCACATTTGAGTGCGATACAGCTGCCCCATCACCGGTGGCACCGTCACATCGTCCCGCCCGTAGTAGATGATGACGGGAGCGACAGGTTTTACCGCAGGAACGCTGGACGCGACGAGTGCCCTGACCCATGCAAGCGCGTGGATTGCCTTCGGTTGCATAAGCGATTTATACGTCGATCCATAGTTGTAGTTTAGCGTATCGGCCAAGGCGTGGATGCATTTTCCAGTCATGATCCTGTTAATCGCCTCCGAACCGTCGGGTGTAAAGACGTCGGTTAACCGAAGATTCGAAAAACCCGTGGGCAGCGCCCAGAGGTTCATGGCAAGATGCGACCAGTTAAAGACATTGTTAGAGAACATGCTCTCCATAGCAGCGAGCGCCGTTTCTGCGCTCGCCTCGTCGGAAGGCATTGACGGTACGGTCGCGGCAACGTCGGGCGGCGCCAAAGCGACGACGCCAACCAGATCGATCCCGTCGAACGCCGTACCTTTCTGGGCGAGGTACGAAGGCAGGCCTGCCGCCGCAATCACAGCGCCGGCGCCCTGCGACCAACCGTACAAAACGGCCTTTTTTCCGGCGCCGGTCTCCTTCATGTTGCCCGCTGCACGAATCGAGTCAATCGCATCGTGCGCTTGCGTGGGGGAGATCATATACTGGTGTATCCCGCCGCCACCCAAACCTTGATAGTCGGTGGCGACAATCACGTAGCCGTCCCGTATAAATCGATTGACGCCCGGTAAGCCGTAATCCGTCGTCGAGTTTCCCCCGATCAAGAAATACTCGTTGAGCGGCTGCGCAGGATTGACTTCCTGCGACGGCCCGCAGTTCTCTGCCGTGCCGGTGGTTCCATGTGCCCACGCAACGACCGACCGGCCTCCCGGGGGCGCGTCCCCCACGGGAGCGGCAAGCACCGCCGTCGCGACCGTCTTGCGACCTGCCATGTCTGACGAAATGTACGCGATGCGCCACGCGCGTGCGCCTGGAATCCTCGTCGCGATCCGCTCCTTTTTGATCACCTGGCCGAGCTTGCCGACCGGCTCCATATGCGTCACCGAATCGTAGAACGCGGGCAAATATACCGTCGTCGTATCTGCCGTTGCGTGTGGAACCACGGCGACGAGAGATGCGAGTAGAACTCGATCGAACACAGTCGGCTCCTTCCCCTCGCAGCGGTCTTCGGTGAATGCGCCCGATAATCCGCGGAGAGCCCCTTGCCACGACGGCTAAGGAGTTCCCGATCGGCAGAAGCGCGCATCCTTTGCGATATACGGGACGTACCGGAAATCGCGTATGAGCGAAATGCCGCCGGCATCGGACTCGAGCAGGATGAAGTATGCCGGCTGGGAGCTCGAGGCGCTGCGGAACATCGCGATCGCCGGCACGCCGTCGACAGTGCCGGCTTCGGCATGGAGATCTTCGGTTTCGATGATCTCCGCATAGCGATTGTAGTATCCCGCTTCGGCCACGCGCTGCTGCACGCGTGAGACGATATCGAGCCGCGATTCCTCGCCGAGCAGCGCCTGAAGCCCGTCCCAGTTGTGAGCGTTGAAGAGGTCGACGTAGCGCCGCAGCATCGCCTGCCGTTCTGCGGAGAGAGCTTGCACGGGTTGTGCGAGCGCCGCCCGCGGCGTGCGCGCGATATTGGCGCGCGCCCTCGATAACGCGGCCTTGACTGCGCCCACGGTCGTTCCCATGGTGGCGGCCGCTTCCTCGAGCGATTGCCCGAGTACGTCGTTGAGAATGATGGCACTGCGCTGCACCGGGGGAAGCTCGGTGAAGACCGTGAGTGCCGACTCCACCAGCAGCGGATCGATGGCGTCGTCGTCGGGCTGCGCGCGGTCGGGCACGTCAGCGACGGGTTCGACGTGTTGCCGCTCGTAGCGTTTGAGAAAATCCATGGCAGCGTTATGCGCGATGCGGAAGAGCCAAGGTTTTAGATTTGGAGGCGCTAGCATCTGACCCAGCGCGAAATATGCTTTGGCGAAGGTTTCTTGGACGATGTCTTCCCCGTCGAAGACCGATCCGGCCATACGCGCGCAATACCGATGGAGTTCGGGGCGAAGAGCGTCGACGAGTTCCATGAACTGGTCGCGTGCTTCCATCATTGCCGGTAATAGCGCGCGCGTGCGTTCTTCCATCATTCATTCCGACGGCTCGACGCCTTAACGAGAAATGTGGTTAGCCAGAGCACCGTTCCAGCGCCGACGCCGCTTGCCAACGGCACGACCACCTCTTCCACCGGGACCATGAAGATGTGTGCCAAGACGATCATTTTAGCGGCTCTTGTGCGGCATCGACGACGTCGCTCCAGCGGCCGTCCTGCGCGGCGGCGTAGCTGTCGTGCCAGTTCCACCACTTGTAGGGCTCCGTCTGCGGGTAGCCTTCAGGCGAGTCCTCCCAGACCTCTTGGCGGCCTAGCGGTGTGACGTCGAGGTAACTCCAGGTGCTCCCCAGTGCCTCGTCGCCACGGTCGTTGAGGAAGTACGTCCGGTACACATCGTCGCCGTCGCGGAAGAATACATTGGTGCCGTGCCACTCGTGCACGCCGAAGTCGGCGTCAAAATCGTCGACGATCGTATACCACGGCATCCTCCAGCCCATCCGCGCCTTCAGACGCTCGATGTCGGGCTGCGGCGCCCGCGAGACGTTAGCGAAGGTCGTGTCGCGAGCGTTGAGGTGAGCGAGGTGTGCAACCTGATCGGCCATCAAGGAGCACCGCGACAGGCGTGCTCGGGCCAACCGAAGACGCCCGGCTCGAAAAACGCGCGGTAAATCACCAACTGACAGCGCCCCTCGAACAACTCATGTAGACTGACCTTCCCGTTCGGAGAGTCAAACGTGTAGTTTTTCTCCACGCGCATCCAGGGCATGCGGCGGCGCTCGGCTGCAAGCGCGTCGCGGGCGCGGGTCAAGGCTTTTTCTTTCACCAGTAGTTGCCGGCGCGCAGCTTCCCAGCCTTCCGGCGAGACAACGGGCGGCGTATTTATTTTGTGGTCGATCATCATCAAGGTCCCCATTTTGAAGTTGCTACTGTCTTGAAGACGATTGAGCCCCGCCAAAAGATACGGCCTCGCGCGTCGCCAAGCCCGCGGTCCTTAAACCGGCACGAAGGTCTCGACGACGAACGCGTTCGAACCCTCGACGAGGTCGACTAAAATGACGCCGAGGGCATCGTCCCAGCGTGACCGAGCCCAGGCATCCTTGCTCTCCCATTTCGAGAAAACCAGCAACCGCGTCCGTTCTTCGTTTCCCAGCAGAGCAGTGTCGATGAGGCCGGGGATGGCGCGCGCTTTGCCCTCAGTAAAGAGCTTGGCTTCGCGGGACACGTTTGCAAATTCTGCGGGGGTCGTGTCGAAGATGAAAGCCGTTACGAACGCCGTTTTTTGATCAACCATCACCGTGTCATCCTTCCTCAGCACTGGGTGGCTTGTCCCGCGATCCCGCTCGGGCCGATTCAACATCGATAAATAAGCTTCATCCCTTGGCAGATGCGTGAAGCGCGTTGCGCCGTCCGATTCCGTACGGCCGGAACCTTACAATGATGGCCTCGTTACCGAACGCTCTCAAGGACACTATCGATGCGACCTCGGGATGACTCGTTTGCTTGGAAGGGGAAGCTCGCGCTATGCGCCGTTCCATCGCACTCCTCATCGGTTTCTTTGCGTTTGCGGGGTGTAACGCATCCGCGAAGCCGATCGCCGAATATGCGCTTCCTCATGGCAGCAGCCTCCCGCATCGGATTGCTAAAGGTCCCGACGGCTACATGTGGTTCACCGAACAGACCGGCCAGCGAATCGGACGCATCAGCATGGCCGGCACGATCGCGGAATACGCGCTGCCTACGGGCGGCAACCCTATCGGCATCGCCGCCGGTCCCGACGGCAATATGTGGTTCACCGAGTCGTTGGGACGTCGCATCGGCCGGATCGATGCCGGCGGAAAGATCGCCGAGTTCTCGACGGGTTTGAGTGCGCGAAATTCCCCGCAAGAGATCACAGCTGGTCCGGACGGCGCCTTATGGTTCAGCGAAGACGTCCAGTTATCCGATGGAAAATACGTAGGCAATATCGGCCGGATCACGATATCCGGCACGATCGCTGAGTTCGCGCTGCCCGAGGGCAGCGGCGGCATCAACAACATCGCGAGCGACTCCGAGCGCATCTGGTTCACGCTGGGTTTTCCGCTGAATGCAATCGGTGCGATGGACGTTCGCACTCACCGCGTTACCGTGTGGGCGCTGCCCGACGGCCGCAGTTTTCCGGAAGGGATCGCTCGAGGCCCTGACGGCAACATATGGTTTGCGATGCCCCAAGATCATCGGATCGGCCGGATCGCTCCCGACGGGAAGATCGCCACGTTTGCGATGCCGGATCAAGGCGATGCGACCGGGGGTCCCTCGAATATCGCGCTCGGGCCGGATGGAGCGATGTGGTTTACCGAGTTCAACCAATCGAGATCAGCCGGATCACCGCCGGCGGCACGATCGCCGAGTTCAATGACGGCCTAAGCGATGGCAGTTCGCCGGACGGCATCGCACTCGGTCCGGACGGCCACCTGTGGTTCACCGAATATAATGGCAACCGGATCGGTTCGCTTCAGCCGGCGGGAAAGAGCAACGGAGCCTAGCATGCTCATTCAATCCGTCCATTTTGTTTTCGCTCCCGAAGACGGCGACAAGGTGGAAGCCATTTTTCGCGAGCTGCGGGAGGCTTCGCGCGCGGAGGCCGGCGTCATTGCCTTCGACATCGGCCGAGGCCGGGACGAGCCCAACGTTTTTGACCTCTGGGAAGTCTATCGCGACCAAGCCGCACTCGATTTCCACAAAGCAACAGATCACTATCAGCGTCTCGTCGTCAATGGCATCCGGCCGTTGGCGAAGGAGCGTTCCGCCGATCTCCTCTCTCCAATCTAGCACTTTACGGCAAGCCGTTTACACGGGCCGAGCCCTAGCCTGCGTTTGCGGTGCGCCCGCCCTCTAACCCACGATTCACGGGCTTCAAAAAAGGCTCGCGAACCACTACGATAAAGTATATCGCTCCCTGGGGAGCTGCTGGTCGTTGAAGGAGATCGAATCGTGTCCACAAGCGAATGTCCCGTTCATAAGTCCCGCGCCAACCGGGCAAGCCGTGATTGGTGGCCTGAACAACTTCGTCTGTCGATACTGCGGCAGAACTCACCCGAATCCGACCCCATGGGTGACGACTTCGACTACGCTAAGGAGTTCGCAAAGCTCGATCTCGCAGCAGTAAAGGGCGATTTGGCCGCGCTCATGACGCACTCCCAGGATTGGTGGCCCGCAGACTTCGGGAACTACGGCCCCCTCATGATCCGCATGGCCTGGCACAGCGCCGGCACCTATCGCATCGCCGACGGTCGCGGCGGCGCCAGCGGCGGACTCCAGCGCTTCGCTCCGCTCAGCAGTTGGCCGGACAACGTGAATCTCGATAAGGCCCGGCGTTTGCTCTGGCCGGTCAAGAAGAAATACGGCAAACAGATCTCATGGGCAGATCTGATCGTTCTCGCCGGCAACGTCGCGCTAGAGGAGATGGGGTTTAAGACGTTCGGCTTCGGCGGCGGGCGTCCGGACGCTTGGGAGCCGGACGAGTCGGTCTACTGGGGTTCCGAGAGCACCTGGTTAGCCGACGAGCGCTACGCCGGAGAACGGATCCTGGAAAACCCGCTGGCCGCCGTTCAGATGGGACTCATCTACGTCAATCCCGAGGGACCCAACGGCAACCCGGATCCGCTAGCTTCAGCGAAAGATATTCGTGAAACGTTCCGGCGCATGGCGATGAACGACGAGGAAACCGTTGCGTTGATCGCGGGCGGCCATTCCTTTGGAAAAACGCACGGCGCGGGCGATCCTTCGCACGTCGGGGCCGAGCCGGAAGCGGCAGACATTGCCTTGCAAGGCTTGGGGTGGAGGAGCAGCTTCGGCAGCGGTTACGGCGAGCATACGATCGGCGGCGGCCCCGAAGTTACCTGGACCACGACTCCGACGAAATGGAGCAACAACTTCTTCGAATCGCTCTTCAACAACGAATGGGAACTCACGAAGAGTCCCGCCGGCGTGAAGCAGTGGGTTGCGAAGAACGGCGCCGCGCCGGTGCCCGACGCCCACAATGCTTCGAAGCATCACAAGCCGGGCATGCTTACGACCGACCTCGCGTTGCGTTTCGATCCCATCTATGAAAAAATCGCGCGACGCTTCTACGAGCATCCCGATCAGTTTGCCGATGCGTTCGCGAGGGCGTGGTTTAAGCTGACCCATCGCGACATGGGGCCGCGCGCACGGTATCTTGGGCCGGAAGTGCCGGCGGAAGAACTGATTTGGCAAGATCCGGTTCCAAAAGTTGGTCATCCGCTCGTGGACGCTACCGACGTTGCGGGGCTCAAGAAACAGATTCTCGATTCTGGACTCTCGACCTCACAACTCGTCTCGACCGCGTGGGCGTCGGCGTCGACGTTCCGCATGAGCGATAAGCGCGGCGGGGCAAACGGGGCGCGCATTCGCCTCGCACCGCAAAAGGACTGGGAAGTCAATCGTCCGGCGCAACTCGCCGCGGTCTTGAAAAAGCTCGAAGAGATTGCGCATTCGTTCAACAGTGCGAAACAGAACGGCAAGAAGATCTCCCTTGCCGATACGATCGTGCTCGCGGGATGCGCGGGCGTAGAAAAGGCCGCAAAGGACGCCGGATTCGACGTCGCCGTTCCGTTCACGCCGGGACGCACCGACGCGTCGCAAGAGCAGACCGACGTGGAGGCGTTCGCCGTGCTCGAGCCAACGGCCGACGGATTCCGCAACTACCTCAAACAGGATGTCGGGATTCCGACGGAAATGATGCTTGTCGATAAGGCGCAACTCATGTCGCTGACTGCGCCCGAGATGACGGTCCTCGTCGGGGGCATGCGCGTGCTCGAAACGAACGCCGACGGCTCGAAGCACGGCGTCTTCACCTCGAAGCCGGGCGCGCTCACGACCGATTTCTTCGTCAATCTGCTCGACACGAGCGGCGAGTGGAAAGAGAAGGGCGTGAATCTGTACGAACGGCAAAATCCCAAAGTCGGGACAGAGACGGGTACGCGCGTCGACCTGATCTTCGGTTCGAACTCCGAATTACGCGCATTAGCCGAAGTGTATGGAAGTTCGGACGCGGGCAAGAAATTCGTCGACGATTTCGTCGCTGCGTGGACGAAGGTAATGAATCTGGACCGCTACGACCTCGTAAAATAGTTAGGTCGTGATCCCACAGCATAGCCCCGCAGTTATGTGGGGCTTTGTTGCTTCTCCTCGGGCGTTCGGTGTCGCGGCCACGCGGAGCCATCAGGCCGGCAGGTTCGGGCTCCAACGGCCGGGCGAGCGGCGTATTTTTCCGAGGGTGACGCGGGTCGCGCGTTAAGGACCTTGATGCGTGAACCTTGAGCTCTTTGTTCATCCAGGTCAGGAGTCACACACATGTCTGAAAGCGTCAATTTGGATCGCCGCCGCTTCGTCGGCACTGCGGCGATGGCCGCTGCGGCGATACAGCTTGGCATAGCCGGCTGCGCGCGATCCAACAATTCTACGAGCAGTCCTTCAGAAAGGAATGGTTCCGTGGCTCAACTGCAAGAGACGGCCAGCGGTGCGACCGCTATCCGCCCGTTTCCCCATCTAAACGTTCCTGAATCGGAGCTTACCGATTTGCGCCGCCGCATCAAGGCACCGCGGTGGCCTACAAGAGAGCTCGTCGCGGACCAGTCGCAAGGCGTGCAACTCGCGGCGACTCAGGCGCTGGCGGCGTATTGGGCGGACGGTTACGATTGGCGCAAGATTGAGGCCAGATTGAATGCGACTGCGCAGTTCGTTACCCAGATCGATGGAGTGGACATCCAGTTCATTCACGTTCGGTCGAAACACGACAACGCGCCCGCTGGTCATTACGCACGGTTGCCCGGGCTCGATCATCGAGCAAATGAAGGTCATCGGCCCATTGACCGATCCCACGGCGCACGGCGCGAGCGCATCGGACGCGTTCCATCTGGTGATTCCAATTCCGGGATACGGCTATTCGGCCGAGCCGGCAGCCCTCGGCTGGGATCCCGTACGGATCGCCAAGGCCTGGGTGGTGCTGATGCAGCGGCTCGGATACGACAAATTCGTCGCCCAAGGCGGCGATTGGGGTGCAGCCGTCACCCAACAGTTGGCGATCATCGCTCCGGACCATGTGATGGCGATTCATAGCAATATGCCTGGGACCGTTCCCGACGACATTTTAGCGAAGCCAATCGCCAACGCGCCGCCGCCCGCCGGGCTGGCGGGCGACGAGCTGAACGCATATCGGCAGCTGGCCGACTTCTACACNNTCGGCTTGGCGGCTTGGATTCTCGATCACGACAAGGACAGTTACGAGATGATCGCGCCGGCCTTTGCCGGGAACCCGGGAGGTCTTTCGCGCGACGACGTGCTCGACAACATCACGATGTATTGGCTAACGAAGACGGGCATTTCTTCGGCCCGCCTCTACTGGGAAAACAAGCTCGGCTTCTTTAACGTGCAGGGGGTGAAAGTCCCGACCGGCGTGAGTGCGTTTCCTCACGAGATTTACACCGCCCCGCGCAGCTGGTCCGAGAAGGCCTATCCCAAACTGGTTTACTACAAGAAGCACGACGTCGGCGGCCACTTTGCGGCCTGGGAACAGCCGCAACTCTTTTCCGAAGACGTTCGCGCGACGTTCAAATCCGTGCGAACGTAAAACGGCGTCATCTATGAACGAAGTACAGGTCGAACAGACGGGCGGCCGCGTCGTTCGAAGGGAGAGGGACGAGTGATCACCGGCATCCATGCGATCCTTTACACAAAGCACTCCAAGGAAACGTACGACTTTCTCAAGGACGTGCTCGACTTGCCCTACGTCGACGCCGGCAACGGGCGACTCTTTTTTGCCGCACCGCCAACGGAACTCGCCGTTCACGAGACGCAAGACGAAACCGAACACGAGTTATGGCTGATCTGCGACGACGTCGCCGCGACGGTACGGCAGCTTGAGAAAAAGGGAGTTAAGACGACGCCGGTCGTCGACCGCGGCTGGGGTTTGGTGACGATGCTCGAACTTCCCGGCGGCGACAAACTTGGTCTCTACGAACCTAAGCATCTCTCGCCGCTCAACGATTAGGTCGCGCGAACGACCGTAGGCGCGTTCCCCGAGTCACGGGGATAGAGCAAAAACCGTCCCGTAGTTATTTGCGCCGCCTATCGGGGTCGTGCCGTAGAACAAACCGTTCAAGAGGGTTAGGCTGGACGGATGCGCGCCGTCGCTCCCGCCGGTAAACGTGTAGAGAACCCGTTCCTTGCCGGACGCGTCGACCTCGAAGATCGTTCCGTAACCCCATTGGTTGCACGATCGCGTCGTGCCATACAGTCGTCCGCCGGCCACGGTGAGCGCGGTTTGCGGAAATATACCGTCGGCACGCTTGCTGGAGTCGAAGGCGTATAGAATGCTTTCCGTTCCCGAGGCCGTGACTTTGAACACGGTTCCGCAGCCTCCGCCGTAGCTGCAGTTCGGATTGCCGCCGCCGTTGGTCGTTCCATAGAGCGCGCCGTTGAATTCGGTTGGACCCGCATACGGATTCGCACCATCCTGACCTCCGGTAAACCGATAGAGCACGCGTTCCTTACCGGCAGCGCTCAACGCAAACACGACGCCGCACTGGCAGTTTGCGTCGCCTCCCTGCTGCGTCGTACCGTAGAGTTTCCCGCCGAGCACGGCTAAGCCGGAGGGATAGTCACCGTCGCTGCCGCCCTTGAAACTGTAGAGCACGCGCTCCGTGCCGGACGCGCTCAACGTGAAAACGGTTCCTTCGTTTGCCGCTCCGCCGAAGGTTGTGACACCATAGAATGCGCCGTTTAGGGGAAGCAGCCCGCCCGTTGGATTGACGCCGTCTTTATCGTACGAGCCGAAGGAGTGGAGTACGCGCTCTTTGCCGGCAGTCGTCATCTCGAAAGCCGTTCCGAGCCCTTGGCTGCCGCCGGAGCTCGTCGTGCCGTAGAGGGCATCATCAAGCGCGGTCAGCTGAGCTTGTGGGTCTGCGCCGTTCTTCACGCCGACGCGATTGAAGCGATGGATCACGCGTTCGAGACCGCCCGTGTTGATTCGAAAGATCGTCCCACGCGGCAATCCGCTATGCGGGCTGCCGCCGCGCGACGTCGTACCGTAGAGCTTACCGTTCAACGCGGCCAGACCCGCGGTCGGAATCGCCCCGTCAACGCCGCCTTTGAAGCTATAAAGAATCGTGAAGCTGCTGCTCGTCCGTTGTTGCGACACTGCGTTCCGATCGGCGGGAAGCATCGTCGAACTCGCGCCGGTTTGCGAGCACCCCGCCATCGCGAGACAGCCAAAGATCAGCCCACAGAAGACCAAAGAAAAAACGCGCACGGTGTTCCTCCCGCTGTGCTCCGGTCGTAGTCGTGCCACGGAAACCGCCGGCTTCCTTCACGTTAAGGCTTAAGTCGGTGGAGCGACGCCGTTCAGTTCCGCAAGCGCGTCGCCGGGCAGGCTCAGCGCGGCACCGCTCACGTTCTCGTGCAAATGCTCGACTGACGACGTGCCGGGGATGAGGAGAATGTTCGACGAGCGCTGCAGCAGCCACGCAAGGGCGACCCCCATCGGCGTCTCCCCAAGGCGCTCGGCGACCGAGTTCAATGTCGCCGATTGTAGTGGCGAGAACCCACCGAGTGGAAAGTATGGAACGTAAGCAATTCCCTGCGCGGCGAGAGAATCGATCATGCCGTCGTCGCCTCGGTTCGCGATGTTATAGAAGTTCTGCACGCAAACGACCGGCGCGATGGACTGGGCCTCGGCAATCTGCTCTGGCGACACGGTGCTGACTCCGAGATGTTTGATTAACCCTTCCCGTTGCAATTGCGCGAGGACGGTGAACGGTTCGGCGAGCGAGCCGGGCTCCGCGCTGCTTAGGCCGCCCACCCGGAGGTTCACCACGTCGAGTGCGTCGAGGCCGAGATTCTTGAGGTTGTCGTACACGGCTTGACGCAGTTCGTCCGGGGCTAACGCTCTCGGCCAGCCGCCCTGCGCATCCCGGCGCGCGCCGACCTTCGTGACGATGCGCAGGTTACTCGGATACGGATGCAGGGCTTGTTTGATAATTTGATTGGTTACGTGCGGGCCGTAATAGTCGCTCGTATCGATGTGCGTGATCCCAAGCTCGATCGCCTCGCGCAATACGGCCACGGCAGCGTTGCGATCCCGCGGTGGGCCGAAGACGTGCGGGCCGGCTAGCTGCATCGCGCCGTACCCGATGCGCGTCACCGTAAGGTCGTCCGCGAGGGTGAACGTTCCGCCGGAGAGTGCTCTTGTGTTACGCAACTGTTGACCTTTCGAAGTAATGCCCACGATCGAGCTCCGCAAGAAGTCCGGGTTGCGTCGGATCCCATCCGAGCCACCGCTGCGTCAAAGCGCTTGACGCGGGGATATCGATGGAAGCGAAGCGCGCGAGGAAACCGAAATGATCGCCAGCCTCTTCTAGGGATTTCGACACTACCGGCACCCCGAGCTGCCGACCGATTATGCCGGCGATATCTCGAAACGGCACGCCCTCGTCGCCGACGCCGTGATACCGCGCTCGTGCGGAACCTTTCTCGAATGCGAGTCTGAAGAGATGCGCGGCGTCAAGCCGATGCACGGCCGCCCAGCGGTTGCGTCCCTCGCCGACATACGCGGAGACGCCCTTCTCGCGTGCGATACCGATGAGCAGGGGAACGAATGCGTGGTCGCCCTCGCCGTGTACCGACGGGGGAAGTCGCACCGAGGTGGCGCGAACGCCGCGGTCGACCAAAGCGAGCGCCGTTTCTTCGGATCTACGGGGCCAGGAGGCAAGTAAAGCGGGATCGGCCACGTCCTCTTCCGTCGCCACGTGCCCCGGACTGACGAGTGCGGTCCCGGACGTCACCACTAACGGACGCTGCGATCCCGCGAGCGCATCGCCCAGGGCCTCAATCGCCCGCTCGTCGGTCGCGGCAGCGGCCGGAAAATTCGCAAAATCGTGGATGAAAGCGGTGTGAATGACGCCGTCGGACGCGGCCGCGCCGGCGCGTAACGTTTCAAGATCGTCGAGCGCGCCGCGCAGCACATCGCCGCCGGCGGCGGCTACGGCTGCGGCGGCTGCGTCTGAACGCGCCAGCCCGGTCACCTGATGCCCAGCACCGATGAGTTCGAGAACGACGGCGGATCCGACAAACCCACTTGCTCCCGTAACGAAAATTCGCATTTCAAAAACCCCCCTGATTGGTTGATGTCAGTTACTGTCATAGGCAGTATAGCACTGATGTCAACTACTGTCATCGCCATGCTATACTCAGGGTATGGGTCGATGGAAGCCCGATGCGCGGGCTCGTCTCGAGAAGGCGGCGCTTGCTCTCTATCGAGAGCACGGTTTTGCGCAAACGACGGTGGCGGAGATTGCCGAGCGAGCCGGACTTACCGAGCGAACGTTTTTTCGCTATTTTGCCGACAAACGGGAAGTACTTTTCTCAGGCGCCGGCACGTTGCAGCAGCACCTCATTAGCGCACTCGGCGATGCACCGAGCTCGCTCGCTCCGATCGACGCCGTGGGTGCGGCCGTTGAAGCCGCCGCCGAACTCTTCGAAAAGCGCCGCGACTTCGCTCGCAAACGTCAGGCCGTCATTTCTGAAAACGCCGAGCTACAGGAGCGCGAACGCATTAAGCTGGCATCGCTCGCTTCGGCGCTCGAGGATGCGCTGCATCGACGCGGCGTCGCCAATCCGGCAGCGAGCCTTGCCGCTGAGATGGGAGTTACCGTTTTCCGAATCGCATTCGAGCGATGGATCAACCAGGACGACAACCGTACCCTCGCACAGATTATGCGGGAATGTCTCAACGAGCTGAAGCTCGTGACTGCGGGGAAATGAGCTACGGGCTGACGACCGCGCCGTACGGCGACGAGATCTCGGTGATCAGCGTCGAGATCAGCGAGGCGTCCGAAAGACTGTAGATTCGCACGATGTTCCCGGAGTGGTCGGGCATTGAAGGTCTACGGCGTGACGGCAAAGATCGTTCCACAGCCCTTGTTCTTGATCATGATACACGAGTGTGAGCTTCCAGAACCGCCTAGTGGCGTCGTTCCGTACAAGAGTCCGCCGGCGCCAAACACGAGGTTTGTTTGCGGGTAAATGGCTCCGAGGTGCGCGCGGTTGAAAGCGTACAGGATGACATCGGTCCACCTGTGCTTCGACGCTGACGGTGGGATTAGTTTGAAGGCGGTTCCGACGTTCTGTGAGGTACCGCCTACCTCACTGGTTCCGTACAGATTTCCCGAGCCGTCGAAAATTAGGCCGGCGTGCGAATAGGCCGCATCGTTGGTATACTGCGGAAAATTGTAGAGAACGTGTTCGGTCCAAGTGCTGGTGCCGGTAGACCGTTCCAGCTCGAACGCCATCCCTGCGTAGCCAGGATTGTTCGGCAAACCTTCGAGCGCAGTCCCAAAGAGGTTTCCCTTTGCATCGAGTGTGAGCGGATCGAGCGGCAGCGCGCCGTCGCCGGCGTTGCCCGGCTGGAAGCGGTGAATCACGGCATACCCTGCTGTAGTCCCGGAGCCCGAAGGCGTTAACTCGAACGCGGTGCCGCAGCCCGAACCGCAGAACTCCGAATAGAACCCGCCAAACTCGGTAGTACCGAACAAACGCCCGGCCCGATCGATGACGAGTCCCGCTTGCGGCCATTCGCCGTCGGTGCCGCCCGCGAAGGTGTGTAAGATCGTCTCCGTCCATGGAGCACCAGATCGCGCCGGCGGGGAGAGTTCGTACACGTTTCCACAGCCTCCCAGGCACTGGCCCGGACCGCCCAGCGCCGTGGTGCCGTAGAGATTTCCGCGCTTATCGAAGACGAGACCGCCGTGAGGATACGCGCTGTCGGTGCCCTGACCGAAGCGATGAAGTACCGTTTCCTTCCAACGACCACCCGAAAAACCGAGATGAAAGGCGACTCCCTTGCCGTTGTGTTTCAGGTCGACACCCCCGACGTCCGTCGTCCCGAAGAGGCTGCCGTCAGGTCCGAAGATGACGTTGCCGGTAGGGAGGCCTCCGTCTTTTCCGCCGGTGAAGGCATACAGCGTCGTAAACTGCCACCGCGTACCATTCGTCGCCGGCGGCGAAAGCTCGAACACCGTTCCGCAATGGACGCTGCAATTTTCCGCACCACCTGCGTTGTCAGCCGTGCCGTAGAGATTGCCAGCCTTATCGACGATCAAGCTCGCTCTTGGAAACGCGCCGTCGGAGCCGTTTTGGAAACTGTACAAAATCTTCTCGGCGCCCGAAGGTGCGCGTTCGGTGGCCACCGTCCGCGTTTCGGGAACGAACCGTGGGCCACTGAAGTCTTGCGGAGTCGATTGGCACGCGGAGGTCGTCGCGAGGACGAAGCCCGCCAGCACGCGCCGTGCGCTGCTTACCGAATAACCCGACTGCCGCGTCACCTGGACAACGTACTGCAACCATCGCTTGGTCGCAATAGCCTTGACGCGAGCTCGCAGGCTTGGTGGGGGGCGCCGCTCCACCGGCGAATCCTTCGGCTGGGAGAGCTGCGTTACGCCGTCGCTTCCCCGCAATAAGCGCACGCTAGCGTGCGCCGGGCGCGATTCACGTTACGAAAGGATCCAAACATGTTGAAAGCCGGCGATCGGGTCTTTATTGATGGCACTAGGGAGGAAGGTACGGTCAAGGAGGTTCACCCGCATGAAGTCGTCGTGCGCGTGAAGACGACGCAAGGACACGAAGACCGAAAATATGCTAACGAAGATCTGCGACTCGATCCGACAATGAAAGAGGCTTCCAACTTTATCGACCACTAGAATTATGTGCAACGCTGATCGCTGCGATCGACGAGAGGTGACCGAGTGAATAATCGTGACGGCATCGATCCAACGGCTAAGCCGAGTGGTACGGGTTGCGTCGAGTGCTTAGCGGCGAAGAGTTGGTGGCTTCACCTCCGTCGCTGCGCAAAATGCGGACATATCGGCTGTTGCGATAACTCGCCGAATCAGCATGCATCGAAGCACAATCGGACAACCGGCCACCCCATCATTACAAGCTTCGAGCCCGAGGAACACTGGTTTTACGACTACCGATCCGCAGAATTCTTTACAGGACCAAACCTGCCTCCGCCGCATTCGCACCCTTTAGATCAGCCCATCCCCGGGCCGGCCGCACAAGTACCCACGAATTGGCAGCGTCTTCTGAACGAATAAAGCCAGTCAGCCGAATTTCCGCTCGCCGGCCACCCAGGTCTCGCTGACCTTGATCTCGGAGATCGCGTCCGCGCTCACCTTGTTGGGATCGCTCTCGAGGATGGTCAGATCGGCCTCCTTGCCCGGCTCGAGCGTGCCGATCGAATCTTCGAGACCAATCTGCCGTGCTGCATGGATCGTGATCGCCTTCAACGCTTCGTAGATCGAGATCGCCTGGTCGCCGCCGATCACCGATTTGTCGATGAAGCAGCGGCGAGCTACGGCGATCTGCGCGATGCGCAGAGGACCGGCCGGGGATACCGGTGAGTCGGTGTGCAGGGAGAATGGGATGCCCGCCTTCACGCAGGCGGCCATGGGCTCCATGAATTCAGTCCGCTCCGACCCAAAGATCTGATCGCGATAGGCTGCGCCATACAAATATAAAAGGTCCGGAAGGAAACTGGGTTCCGCGCCGAGCCGCTTCATTCGGTCGAGTTGGTCCTGACGCGCCATCGTCGCGTGCTCCACCCGGTTAAGACCGGTCTCGGGGTTTGGGCCGTAGGCGTGTTCGATCGCGTCTAGCGCATCGTCGATCGCCGCGTCGCCCTGGCAGTGGATCAAGATCGGCCATCCGGCGTTCTTCACCTCCACGCACAGGTCAGCCATCTGAGACGCGGAGTAGTTCGTTTTGCCTCTTTCATTGGTGTGCAAGTACGGCTTCGTCTGCGCCGCGCTCTCGGTCTGGTTCGAGCCGTCGGCCCAGAACTTCATACCATAAAGCGAAAACCGGCTGTTGGGAATTTTCCTCGCCTTGGCGCCAGGCCCAAGCGATGCGAAGGCCTTGCTGGCCTCGACCGAATCCGTGCTCAGGCTCGCGCTCATCCGCACGTCGAGCGTGTTGGAGAGTTTCGCAAGCGGCTGAACCCAATCGGGCTTGATGGTGCCGGGCTCGTGCAACGTCGTATTACCGGCGGCCGCCACCTGTTTGGTATAGGACGCGAGCGCCGTGGCGATCAGCTCAGGCGTGACGGCTGGAGCCGCGACCGCGACGAACCGGAGCAGCGCCGGTTCTTCGTATATTAGGCCGTTCAACTTGCCATCTGCCGTCCGGCCGAAATGGCCGCCTCCGGGCAGTTCGCCGACATCCTCTGGGATTTTGGCGAGCGCGAACGCCATGGCGTTTGCGGCGCCGACGTGTCCGTTCACGTAAAAAACAAAAATCGGATGCTGGGTCGAGATCGCGTCTAGCTGCTCCATAGACAGATCGCCGCCTTGCAAGAGATTGTCGTAGTAACCGGCGCGGACCCATTGGCCCGGCGGCGCCTTCGCGACTGCTTGTTTCACCGCGGTGAGAGCGTCGGCGCGATTCGAGTATTTCGGATAGCCCACATTGAGCAGCAGATCGGCGAACAGCGCGGAGAGGACCGTGTGATGGTGCGGGTCGATGAACCCCGGGAACAGGACGCGGCCCTGAAGGTCGACGATTTGGGTCGCGCCGCGCGCGAGGGAGGACACGTCGGAAGCCGATCCGGCTACGAGAACCCTTCCGCCGCCAATCGCGAGCGCCTCGACCGGACGCCCGCTGACCGTCATCGGATAGATCGTCCCGTTACGAAAGATCGTCTCTGCGCCGTCGGCGGCGCGGGCCTCGCGCCCGGCCGTAATCACGGCGGCCGCCGCGCCCGCCGAAGCGGCGTAGGCCAGGAACTGGCGGCGGCTTGGCGCGGTTCGCCAAAGGCCGGAGGTCAGGTGATCGGTTATCAGTGAATTCACGCAAGCTCTACACATCAGCGGCTCCTAAATCCTGAGGCCGTGTCAACGCGGCAGGTTGATCGGCAACCTCGTGCGCCGCGTCAAGCGCAATGGCCTGATTAGGGTGCCGGTTGCGGATTGCGGATCGACCTAACTGATTAGCAACCACAGCGGTTGACCCTGCCGGAGTCGACGTTCGTAATCCAAAGTGCACGGAGATGAAGTCACGCGCCACCGCACGAGTGTTCGCCATTTGTATATACGGCCGCGTTGTCGCTTTCGCGGTTGCTCGTACGGTCGTAGACGAGGAACTCACGTCCACGAATGTCCTTTGTGGGATCGCAGCCGCCGGCCTTCTTGGGCGTACTCAGGAGACAGACGCGCACGCGATCGCCTGTGTTGGCAACCGAATAGTCACCAGGCGGCACGTAGAGTTCACGAATATGTTGTCCCGCGATATCATTGCGAAACTCCAATGTACCGCCGTCAGCCATCGATGGCCCGGTCGGCGCTACAGACTTTGTCACGACCGTTTCGACGCAGCCTAGCGGGCTTTCGATCTCGCTCGCGCGCGGACAGGTCGCCGCGGCGGCAACACCGACAGAGAGGAGCAGCATCATTGCGCCAATTGCCAGGCAACGGGCACAGATCGCTAAAAGGGTCTGACTCCTACGTGCGTTTCGAATTCTCAAGAATATCAATTCTCCTTGCAGCGAAGGAAAGTTTTCGCTGCTCGACGGTGATGGACGATGTCGACGCGGGTCGCCGGCAATCGAGATTGGTCACGAGGGCGTTTGCGCTCAGACCGAACGGTTTCATAAACACCTCGAGTAGAACCTGGTCCGGATGAGTCCGCCGCCAAACCGTCGGTACTACTGTGCTCCGCCACGTGCGCTGCGCAGCGGCGTGCAAAGGGCAACCTCACGCTGCCGCGGGCCCCAAACGGAACCGCATCCGAATCTGATCGCTCGGATGAGTAACACTGGGTACGAAAAGCCGCTCCAGTTCGGCTGAGATGCCTAGGATTACACTGCTCGCGACATGAAAGTCCAGACTGTCAAGGTTCGCCGAGACTTTCCCGGGCAGGGGCTTGGGATGCCGCGTGGCCAGCTAAACGCCCGGTGCTTCTGTTCTCCCTACGGTGTAAGGGGACTTCAATGACTAGACTGCGCGTTGGCTTTATGACTCGAGCACTTGTGCAAGTGGTGATCGTTATAGCGGCGAGCGGATGTGCGCAAGGTTCGCTTGTTAGCTTGACGCAGTCGTACGTTAGCACGGAGCAGACGCTAGCCGGACCGGACACGCAGCATTTCTATGGGATGTAGTCGTCTCAGCCGTCCAACAACGAGGTCATCGCCTACAAGAGGAACGGCTTCACGCTTACGCCCTATGAGACGCTGACCTCGGGATTCTCGGCCCCGATGGGTATGGCGACGACACCCAATGGCTGGTGGTACATCGCGAACTCCGGCGATTCAAACGTCCTCGTCTATCGCACGACGCGTAGAGGCCCCAGCGGCCCCAAAGCAACGCTCCGCGATGCCGGCGAGGTGCCGGTCAACGTCGCCGTAGCTCCCAGCCGGCAGATCGTCGCCGTTTCGAACGGCTCGACTACTCGAAGAGGCGCGGGAAGTGTGAGCGTCTATCTGAACCAGCAACACAAGCCGTCGCGCACGCTGACTTACGGGAGCGATCCGATCCAAGGCGAGGGCATCGCAATCGATTCAAACGGTAATTGTTACTGGAGCTTTAACGATCTCAGGACGTTGACCGGATCGATCGTGGAGTTCGCCGACTGCAACGGCAACGGCTCGCTCTTCAAATCCGGGATCTTGAGAGCCGGAGGAATGGCCTTCGATCAGAGCGGCAATCTGTACTACGTGGATCAACTGATCGGCATTTATAAATGCAACGGTCCGTCGTCGTGCGGTATCTTTACGCTCGTCGGCGGGTCCGGCGGCCTCATTGTTCCGACGAACATAAACTTCGATAACAACACTCCTCCGAATCTATGGGTCGCCGATGCCGGCGGATACATCGACGCGGTGAACGCCTCCGGCTTGATCGTATACATCCTAAATGCAATCGGCGGCATACTCGACCCGCCAATCGGAATCGCGCCCGTACCGGGTAGCTAGGGCGCGCGGGCGAAATGGTTCCTGCAGAACCATCGGGATCGGCTTTTCGAAACGCGGCGGAAAGCGCCGAGCTAGGTACTCTTCTCAAGAAGTTCCGGCTGCAAGCTGGTCTCTCGCAGCAGGCGCTTGCAGAGCGAGCGCTCATAAGCGTGCAAGCCGTCAGCGCCCTGGAGCGCGGATATCGCAAGGCGCCGTACCGCGTGACGCTGGAGCGCATCGCCGATGCGCTCGCGCTTTCGGACGAGACGCGGCAGACGCTCGAGCATTCCGCCCAGCGAGCGCGTGGCCCGCGCCTCGACGATGAAGACCGGCCGCGGGCGCACAATCTGCCCCGACAACTCACATCGTTCCTCGGGCGCGACGAGGTAGTTCAAGAGATCGCAGAACTGGTCGAGTCGGCGCCGCTCGTCAGCATCGTCGGAACTGGCGGAGCCGGGAAGACTCGTACCGCCGTTGAGGTTGGAAGGCGGTTGCTAAATCGATTCCCGCACGGCGTCTGGTTCGTCGAGCTCGCGCCGCTGCACGATTCGGACCTGGTGCCGCGAGCCCTTGCGAGCGCGTTGCGCGTTCAAGAGTCGCCCCAGCGGCCGCTGCTTGAAACGCTATTGGCTTATCTCGCGCAGAAACGTCTGCTCATCATCCTCGATAATTGCGAACATATCATTTCGCAAGCGCGGGTCGTGGCGGGATCGCTGCTTCGCGAATGCCCGAGCGTCGCTTTGCTGGCGACGAGGTCGCGAGATCCTGAACGTTACCGGGGAGCGAACGTATCTGATCCCCTCCCTCACCATTCCCGAGCAAAAGCTACCGTCGCCGGGTGAGGCCGTGAAATATTCCGCCGTCGCCCTCTTTGCCGACCGCGTTCGCGCCGCCGACTCGCGCTTTGAGGTGACCGTAGAAAACGTGAAGGCCGTCGTCGAGATCTGCCGCCGTCTCGACGGCTTGCCGCTTGCCCTCGAGCTTGCAGCCGCGCGCGCGAGCGTGCTGTCACCGCAGGAGATCTGCGATCGCCTCGATCGAGTCTTTGACGTGCTGACCGGAGGCCGGCATGAGTCGGTCCCGCGTCACGCAACGATGCGCGCGGTGATCGACTGGAGTTACGAGCTGCTCTCCTCACAGGCGCAGTTGCTCTTCGACCGCCTCGCCATCTTTGGTGGCGGCTTTACCCTGGACACTGCGACGACCGTCTGCGTCGACGAAAACATTCCGCGACAAGACGTATTAGAGTCGCTCTCATCGCTGATCGCCCAATCGCTCGTCATGGTCGAATTCGCGAACGGCGGCGCGCGTTATCATCTGCTCGAGGCCACGAGGCAATACGCATTGGAAAAGCTGGAGAAGCGGGGCGAACGACTCGGGCTGGCACATCGCCACGCGCTCGCGCTGCTTCAGGTCGCCGTGCGGCTCGATCGAGATTGGTACCACGCTCCGGAGCGTTCCTGGTTCGGTGAAGCCGAGGCCGAACTCGATAACTTCCGCGCCGCGCTCGGCTGGTCTCTCGGAGAACGTGGCGACTTGCGTGCGGGGTGCCTTCTCGCCGGAGTGCTTGCGCGGCTGTGGTATTCGCTCTCTCCGGTGGAGGGGCGGCGCTGGGTTCGTTCGGCGATAAACTCGATTACCGAAAAAACTCGGGCAGACGAGCTGGCGCAGCTCTATATTGCCGATGCGGAGCTCTGCGAAGCGCTCGGTGAATCGGCCTCGTCACTCGCATCGGCGGAGCACGCGCTACGTCTGCGTTCCATGCTTGACGATTTGCAGGTGACACGCGCCCAACACGCGGCCGGAAGCGCGCTTGCCGCAATTGGAAAAGCCTCGAAGGGCGAAGCGCTGCTGCAGAAGGTGCTGGCTGCGGCCGAGGGCCTCGAGAATTGCCGCCTGCAGGCGATCGCATTGAGTGATCTCGGGACCGCTCGCTCCCGTCGCGGTGACGTCACCGGCGCCCGCCGTTTCTACGCTGAAGCGCTCGCGCTTTACGTTTCACTTGGTCTTGAGAGCGCAGCGGCGTCGATCGCCGGGAATCTTGCGGAAGTTGAGTTTGCGGCCGGCGACCCGGCCGCCGCTTTACATCAAGCAGAAGAGGCTCGAGCTGGCCATGCAGCGACGCGGAATCGCCGTTCAGAAGCCGCCGATTTGTGCAATATCGCGGCATATCTCATCGCGCTCGACTGTTTTGACGATGCTCGCACATATGCATCACAGGCGTTGGAGGCGGCGCGCGACGTCCAGGCGCCGGTGCTGACGGCATTCGTCCTTCAGCACGTCGCCGCGATAACGGCGTTGCAGGGCTCCTCGCGCGAACACTGCCCACCAAGAAGGCTGGACCAGGCGGCAATGCTGCTCGGCTTCGTCGATGCGCGGCTGGGATCGCTTGGTGCCCGACGGGACTTTACCGAACGGCAAGAGCGCGAGCGAGTCGTCGCGGCGCTTCGAAACGCTCTGGGAGAGCGACTCGACGAGATCATGGCGCTCGGCGCGCAATGGAGCGAAGAGGGCGCCGCTGCGGCTCTCGAGCTGTAACCGAACGGAGGCCGGAGCGGCGGCCTGACTCACACAGTTTTCTAACACAGTATCGACTGTATGGTGCGTTGGCCGAGCACGGTTGCTACGCTAATACCCGGTTGCATGCTTAGTTCGGAAAGGACAAAGGCAATGAAATTACTAGTCGCGACGGCATTAGGCGTCGCTCTCCTCGCTGGATGCAGTGGCGGCGGTTCGCCGTCGGTGGCGCCTGGCGTACCCGCAACGAACGCGCAGCACGTGTCGTCGGCCTTCCCATCGGCTGTCTCGGAAACAATGAACCCCAACCATTTTCCGCCCGTTCATTCAAGCTGCGGCAATCACGTCCGTATCGTCGTTCTCGGAATCGTGGATTGTCGATTTACGCAGATGGGCAACCACGGTGGCGCGGTCAACATCGACACAAGCCATCTTATGGGACTCGCCACGGTGAGCCCGACCTCGGGCACAACGAAAACGGACTTTCTGGTGACCGGCGTGCTCTCGGGCCAGGGTTATTTCATCGTCGAGACGCAGACGCGCAAGCTGCGCGTGGTTGTTTCGGTGTCGCTGTAGAGCGGCCGAGACGCTAAACTCGTTGCACCCCTCAAGTTCCGAGAGGCTTAACTAACGAACGACGGAGGGTAGAAACTCCCGAGACTTCCGACATCGGTCTCTGAAGGCGCTCGCATCGACTCGCGAGCGTCTTCTTCTCTGGGAACCGGCTTTTCAAATTGTGAAAGATTATAAAGCCGGGCCGGTTCGAGGAAGGACCCAAACCTAAGCACAACGGCCCATATGCGCGGATGAGGGATAGCAGTACGATTAGGAAAGGGAGGGCCGACCGGACTGGCGGCCCTCCTGCATTGTCGAACCAACGGCTAGTCCGCAGTTAATGCAGGGCCAGCAAGGTTCCACGGATTTTACAACTTTGGACGGGTGCGCTCATTCGTCACCTTGTCCTCGGCGACGGTGATGGCGCGGCGCGCGATGGTGCCGGTTCCGCTGAAGCGGACGATGGTGTGGCGGACGGTCGAGCAGATGATAGCGTCGTCGGGCTTGGCGTCGGCGTGGCTCGAGCCGCGCGCATCGCGATAGCCCACGCAGGATCGGGACGAGTCGGAATACCGTTGTGCAGCGAGGCTACAGCCTCTTTCGCATACGTGGTCTTCGGGAAGTGCACTTTGACATACGAAAGGGCCCGTACCGCTTGATTGTGCGCGTCCGAACCGGGCAATTCCTCGTAAAATTCGGCCAGCATATATCCCGTGGACGCGAGCCACGCATCGTGCGGATAACTCGCCGCCCATGCATAGAACGCGTCTCCGTCGAGTAGGGCCAGATGCTCGGCCTCTTCCGGCAAGAGTTTATGCGTTTCGTAGCGCGGCCGGAGTTGTAAGATCTCGTACCGGATACGCAACGCGCTCATCTTGAGTTTTCCGAAATAACGATCGGCAGGAGCATTTGCCGAAACGTTTGAGACGGCGGCTAAGAGGAGGGCCACAAGCGCGATCGTGTTCACGTTACTTCATTACCCGAAGCATCCGCATTTTCTTACGCGAAAGTTCGGTAGACAAGATCACCAGGGTTCGCTTCAAACGGTCAAGGGCGCGGTAGCCATTCGGAGACGGGGCATTAGGGGCTGAGGTTTTGACTGCAAGCATTGCGACAGCAAACCCAAAAACTTTCCTTCGAACTCAACGCGGTCGTTCATCGCTCTCGTTGGCTGCAGGAATTGATCTGAAGCTGATTTCATCTGCGCCCGGCAATTCGAGTATCGTAATCAACGCGCGATCTGGCAATGGGAAGGCCCTGCGTGGCCGTGTAGTCAATTCGGTGCCAAAACGCGCGTAAGAAGGAGGAACATGCGTATGAAGTCAGCGTTCACTCGAGGCGACCGATGTTTCGGAGCCTATGCGTTTGCGACTGCCCTGCTTCTCACCGCGTGCGGTCAACCCAGCGGCACAATGCCTGCGCCGGCGTCGTTTGTTCGAGCCCTGACCGGGCCGCCCGCCTGTAAAGGCCAAAACACAAACAAGAAATACGGAACTATCACCGTGACGCTCAAAACCAGGAGCGGCTCGTTCTGCATCCCGGCGTTCGGGGGTTTCGGCGGCTCGATGCAGTATCCGAGCGTCAACCGCTCTGTGAAACTTACGATCCGCACTAGCACGGCAAACATCTACAATGAGCCTCAACTCGGCACGGGAACGTCCATCGTGTACTTGAATCTTCATTTCCACGCGGGAACGCATTTTAGTTCAAATCTAAAATCCCAAGGCGGGTTGACGTCCAAAGCCATCAACGCCGGTGGCACTTATACCGCCTATGGTATCGTTGCGGTCGGCCATCTCGTCCTGATGTTCACGCCCTGTTACACCGTCGCAACGCAAGGCCCGTACGGCGGCGTCCTTTCAAACCTTGGCGACCTCTTCAGCAACACGACTATCACCGGCGCAGGGTACGGAGTCATCGAGATTTATTCTGGCGAACAAGTCAGCCAAGAGTGCTAATTCACCGTTAGAGATACGAAGAAAACCAAAGGTGGGGCGGGCGCGCCGATTACGATTGTGTCGGGGAAACATTCGCTCGTCGGCATGGCCTTCGACAGGCGGAACAATCTCTTTTACGTCGTCGACGTGAACATGACGCATCAACGATATCTTTAAGTGCAAGGGAACTGCGGAATACGGGCCGCCCTTCGTTAGTTCTCAGTGAGCGTGGCCGGCGTGATTCGCGGCCGCCACTGGAATGCTTGCAACAAGCGCGGTATAGCTGAGCAGGGTGCCGGCGTCGGCAAGACCGCTTGCTCCGCTCGCTGTCCAGCGCGCGCGGACGTTAGCGCCTCGATCGAGCATCAGCTCCGTTTCCCCGCCATCCGTGGGCGACCGAAACAAGGCGAGCGCGACCCGAACGTCTTGCGACGCCTCGACGATCGGGGGGGCATTGTGCGTTGATGGGCCTAGCCCGACAGCAACGACATGTAGGCCCGCGGCAGCAAGCCTCGGCTGCAATCTCGCCAATTGCTCGAGTCGCGCAAGCGGTGCGCGCTTCGCGAACAAGACGACCAGGACCGGTCCGGTTTTCAGCACCTGACTCAAAGTGTTTTGCACACCGTTCCGCTCGAACGCAAAATCCGGGAGTGGCAGCGCTGTCGTCGTGCTTATTTGCGAACCCGCGTGGTTCGCAAGCACGCCGGCCGTCCGCGCCAGCACGAAGTTAATCAGATCCCACCGCTGATCGGGAGTGAGCTTGTCGGCGAAGCCGGGCATGACGCCACTGTCACGGCCATAGCTAACCCACCAGTAAATTTCGCCGATCTTGTGTGCGAACAGATGAGGCTCGGTCAAATCCGCGGGGCGAATAGGAAGCTCGCCGGCAAGTGGACCGTCGCCACGACCTTCGGCTCCGTGGCACGCGGCGCAGTGCTCGGCGTAAAGCGGCGCGCCGCGAGCTATCGACGGCGCTGCATACGGCTGCGACGAGGCGTAGAAACTCGTAGGGTACGCGCGCACAATACCCGGTCGTAACGCGATCCAGCTGACAATGCCGAAAAGGACGAGCAACGCGATGGAAACGCCAATCGCGCGGTAGTGTCTTCTCTGAGCAATAAGAACCGTCGCAGCAAGACAGAGAGCGAACGCGATAGCGGCGACGTCGAACACGGCGTGCGCGGGCGCTGGGATCTCGCTCAGGTCGAACCGGAACGGGAGCGGCCAGCGTGGCTCGGTGTGAAGGCCCGGGGGCAGTATGCCGATGATGCCAACGATGGCGAGTACGAAGACGCCAAAACTTGCCTCGATCGATGCGTTGCGGCTCAGTTGCCGAACTGCACGCAATCTGAGAGGGGCTGCAGTGGCGACGTCGGTAAGGCACGGTAGGAGTTGGCGCTGATTGACACTCGCGACGGCAATCATCGTCGCGAAGAGTGCTATTTTCAGCAGCAAAAGCTGACCATACAACGTCCCAAGTAACGCCGGAACGCTGCCGGACAAGAACCACGTATTCACGAGACCTGTCAGGAGCAACGTTCCCACGCTCGAGAGGCCGAGGACCGAGAATCGTTGCGTCGTCGCGCAGGCGACAGCTACGGCTTGAGGGTCGCTATCGCGCCGCGCCTGAGCGAGTAATATAACGAGCGGCAGAAGTGCGCCGAGCCAGGCGCCCGCCGCCAGTAAATGCAAGATGTCCGCGGGGAGATGGATGGCGTCGAACGGCACATCTTCGGTTGCGGCTCCGTGGCCTGCCCATGCCAGCGAGGCAATGAATGCCGCAGCAGCCAGCAATCCGACCCAGCCCGCCGCGTGCTTGCGACTACGAGCCTGCACGGCGAGGCAGATCGCTAACACAACGACAAGCGCAGCGCGTAGCACCCAGTCCTCGCCGAAGCGCGTTTGCGTCAAGACGATGCCGACGACACCGCCCGGTAAGACTGCGGCGAGCGGCATTCCGCTCATGTTCGATGCAATGACGAGAAGCCAAGCACCGCCGGTCACCAATGCGACAAGCAGGCTCGTCCAAGCCAGCGCTAGGAGCCGTCGATGAAGCTGCGCTTGAAACGCTTGCGCGGCCTGCGCGCGGTGAAACGCGGGCCACGCGATGAGACACCAGAATACGAATGTACCTTCGAGTGAGACCGTCGCCGCATAGTGGAGCAGGCGGGTCACCGTCAAGAGCGGATCGATTGTTCAGCCCCCCTTGACCTGAAACGTGAAGTCGCCTTCGGTCGTGTGTGTATCGACCGATAGCGCATGCCATTTCACCGTATAGGTGCCGGCGTGGAGCGGCTTCACTTTGATGTCGAGCTCCGATTTATTGCTTGGATCGATCGTAGCCGGCCCGTCATTTACGGAGGCTCCGGATTTATCGGTGATCGTTACCCAACTAAAAGCCGGCTCGAGCTCTTGTGTGAACCATAAGTGCATTTCCGAAGGTGAAGTTGGTACAGTGCTGCCCACCGCCGGATCGGAATGGTCGAGGAATGCGTGCGCCCGAACCGCCGGTGGCGCGACAGTCAATACGGCAAGCGCGAATGCCGCCGCGATTATACGCACAGTTATCATTGCCAAAGATTCCTGTTGATGATGGGTCTGCCAAACCAGCTTTTATAGAACGTGTCGAGAAACTCGTGATACTGAATGATGAGCCCCGTGCCTTGCACTTGCCGCGTAGTCCTGTTGGCTGGGATCACCGCCTCCGCGCCTAACTGCCACGTGTTGGCGTCGTAGAGCACGCCGGGCGAAATCGTCCCGGTTGGAGAACCGACGTCGGGGCTTGTCATCGCGACCTCGACGATCGGCGTCAGCCGGGTCAGGAACTGCGGAATGTGCAGCGCCTTTATGTGCTGCTGCAGGTAGGGCATCGAATATTGCAACGACGCCGCATAAGTCCACGCACTCGGGCTAACGTTGGGCGTATCGGAAAAGACGCGGCTCACTTCGCCGGTGATCGCGAGTGGGCGCAGATATCCGGCCGTCACGTCGCCCAGTCCCCTGCCGAAGTAGAATGTTGGCGCGGTGCTGCCGACGCTCGCGATTGCGCCACTGTTGCGAAGTTGCGCCGAGCCGGTGCCCGGTATCAGACGGACCAGCCCCACCGACCAAACAAATTCCTCATGGGTGTGGCGCTCGATGCAGGGATGCTGATCCTTGAGCGTCACCGTGATGTTGTCCCAGCCGGCTAGATGCTGGCTTGGGTTGCGTTGCGTGAGATAATCACCGTTGACTGCGAAGCCCAGGTCTTCCGTGATAGTCTTATCCCATTCGTACCCGTAGCTGTTGTTTTGCGAGGAAGGTGTTGGGGTTAGCGCGATCGTCGGCAGCGACATTTCGTCGCTCACTCCGGGATCGTCCATGGTAAGCGTAGTGGGAAAGACGCGGTCCCCGCAGACGACGTGCGCCTGAGCGGTCGAACGCACCATAAGAACGAACGTAAGTACGGCGGCGAGCGCCGCAATGAAGCGGGACAAAGGTACCTCCGATTCGGAAAGGAGTGCTTTGCGCGCGATTAGGCGCGCTGTAAAGCAAACGCGATCGGAGGAGGACGTGCGAAGCGACGGCGCGTCAGGAATGAACGACGTGGGATCAGACGCCCGCGTAGGCGCCGACGCCAGGTGAGTGCACGTAGTGAAAACGAGGTGCGGAAAATCGCGATAGCGGCGCGCGCAAATACGTTGATTATCGCACGAGCAAGGCGCAATGCGGCATACGACGCCACGGCTAGCGCGACGAGCAGCGCGATCCCCGGCACGCCGGCGTGATGTGGCTCGATTGCCTCTACACCGACGTGCCATGCGGCCGCGGCTGCAATCAGGCTTCCGACGCCGGGAAGCCGCTCGCGAAGGCGGGCGGCCAGTACGGTGCCCTCGGTCGAGCAGTCGGACTGGGTCCAGGCGAGGGCCCCGACCAACGCGACGAAGCCCAGCGCGGCCGCTAGGCCGATCTGCATCAGCAGGGCGTTGTAGGCGCCGCCCATGGCATGCTCCCCGCCGTACAGCGCCGTATGTGCGGCCAGCGCGGCGAACAAGCCAAGTGCGAGGCCACCCGGGACCTTCTGTAGGGTCACGCGATTCATTTCTAGTTAACGGCAAGGTTAGACCTGGGCGCCTCGTACGACGCGGCTCCGATTTGCATCGCCCGGAGGTGAAGAGGTCGCCCTTGATGCGCGGCGGACCGCTTTCAAGACGTTACGGCGATCGGGAAGGTCGGTCGTCTAAGACGGTCCGGCGCAGCCGGGATTTGTATGGGGGCCCAACCGTCATTTGAGGAGACCCTCCCCCCACCCCATCGCGCGCGCGAGACAACCGTGGAAGGGTTCCGTGCAAGCCGCTTTGTCCAATCTCGAAGCACTGCCTATAAAAATATGCGCCCGTGACCCGAGCGGTTCGATCCCCGCGTAGCAGGTCTGAAGTGCTAGATGCTCGCCAAGGCGTAGAAAGACGGGGATAGTACAACGTGGCGGCCTGCCGGGAGCGAAGCCGAAGGGCTCAGGGTGACACGGAGGTGGGGGGCGAGTTCGTGCCCTCATTCAAAGGCGCTACTGCGAGGTCTGCGCCGACCAACAGCGCTTCGATTTTTCAACATCAAAGGCGTGACCGTAACCGGTTGGTGTGAGCGCATTCCCGTACGAACTCTACCAGGTGCCAAAGAGCTGGTCTGAAAAAGCGTATCCAAAGCTCGTCTACAAGGAGAACGACATTGGCGGCCATTTTGCAGCGTGGGAGCAACCACAACTGCTTTCTGAAGACGTTCGCGGTACGTTCCGTTATGTGCGCTAAGCTCTCGATCCGCTCAGAAGAGCTGCGCTCCGTTCCGAGCGCTGCGAAGGAGTAACGCGTGATGTCTCGCTTCAGTCGCCTTCACTTTTTAGGTACTGCAGCGACAACCGTTGTCGCCGGTCCACTCGGTCTCTCGGGTTTTGTAGAGAGGCCTACCGCTATGACTGAAGTTGTAGCACAGACGCTTAGTGATTCTACCAGTATTCGTTCGTTTCAAGTGAACTTTTCGGACGCGGATCTCGACGATCTGCGCAAGCGCATCAAGGCGACACGCTGGCCCGACCGGGAAACAATCAATGATGACTCGCAAGGCGTGCCGCTGGAAATGCTTCAGGGACTTGCAGCCTACTGGGCGACCGGCTATGACTGGCGGAAATGCGAAGCCCAGTTGAACGCGCTCCCGATGTTCATCACAACGATCGATGGGCTCGACATTCAATTCATCCACGTGAAGTCGAAACATGCAAACGCGCTGCCGCTCATCGTGACGCACGGTTGGCCCGGTTCGATCATCGAACAGCTCAAGATCATCGAGCCGCTGACCAATCCGACGGCACATGGCGGGAACGCTTCGGACGCGTTCCACATCGTCATTCCCTCGATACCAGGCTACGGCTTCTCGGGAAAGCCAACCTCACCCATTTGGGGGACCGACACTACCGCACGGGCCTGGGCCGTGCTGATGCAACGCCTTGGATATACGCACTACGTTGCGCAAGGCGGCGACCTTGGTTCGGTGGTGACGACGTTGATGGCCAAACAGGCTCCGCCGGGATTATTGGGGATCAACACCAGCTTGCCGGCGACCGTTCCACCGGCGATTGCAAAGTCGCTCTCCTGCGGCGACCCTCCGCCGGCCAGTCTTTCTCCCGATGAGAAGCAGGCGTACGAGCAGCTCCAGCTCCTGTATGGGAAGCAGTTCGCGTATGCCGCGTTCATGCATACACGGCCGCAAACGCTTTACGGATTGGCGGATTCGCCCGTCGGATTGGCGGGCTGGCTTCTCGACCACGGGGACGGCTGGGGACAACCGGCGGCGGCCGTTGTTTCGGCTGTGACTGGGCACACGGTCGACGGACATACCGCGGGTGCGCTAACGCGCGACGACGTCCTCGACAACATCACCCTGTACTGGCTGACCAATACGGGGGTTTCCGCTGCGCGCTCATATTGGTTGAATAAGACCAGCCCGTTCAACGCCGCCAACGTCTCCCTACCCACCGCCGCAATCGTTTTCCCGGGCGAGATTTACTTAGCGCCGCGCAGTTGGACGGAGCTTGCGTTTCACAGACTCATCTATTACAGCCGCGCCAGCGCAGGCGGCCACTTTGCGGCCTGGGAACAGCCACAAGTCTTTTCCCAAGAGATTCGCGCGGGGTTCAGACCACTGCGGAAGTAGGTTACATCGATCAACCGAACGAGTCATACGGAGAGATTCCGAACCTGGTTCATTGTCGGCGCCATCACCGCCGGTCTGGCGTTCGCACTATCTGCTCACCGCAGCGGAGTGCCCGTTATAGCTGCGACGGCATCTCAGCAAGCCGCTCGCGCTACGGCCAATGACTTCAAAATCCCTCCGGAATATCGCGACTGGAAACTGATTTCCGTGGCCATCCTTGGATCGCCATTCAACGATATTCGCGCCAAACTGGGCAACAATCTCGCTATCGGCGCGTTCCGGGAAGCGAAGATTCCGTTCCCGGATGGGGCAATGATTGCGCGCCTCGCTTGGAAACAGGTTCAATCGGAGGTAAACAATAACGCGTTTCGCCAAGATCCATCAGCAGAACACTTGAGTCCAGCTGCGCTTCAGAAATTGCTCAATACATCTTTCGGGGCTGGGCCACCGACGAACGTTCAGTTTATGATCAAGGACTCAAAGAAATACCCCTCGACTGGCGGCTGGGGTTTTTTCCAATTCACCAACGGCAGACCTAACCACGTTGTACAGAGCAACTGCTTCGCATGTCACGCCCCTGGAAGAGCTACCGACTTTGTTTTCACTCTTTACTCGCCTTGATGTCGAAGGCTGAGCCAACCTGCGACCGCGCACATCAAAGGAACTCGCCAAAGAGGACACCGTGATGCGCAAGGCTGATCCCGACGAGCTTCGCGAGTGGCGGCTACACGGGGCTTGGCTAGGCAGCGTACTGCACCCTGTCGTTGCCGGAAGCATAGACCGTCACGCCTGAGGAGTTTAAGACATTGAGACTAGGGCCGACCGTTGCCGGAAGCGACGCTACGCCCGCAGCGGATTGATGCGCACCGATCTGTGACGGGATCGTGCCTTCCATGTTGAAGCGTCGTGATTTCCTAAAGACTGCTGGCGCGATGACGGTGCTGAGCAACTCATCGACCGCGATGGCTGCGGGCATGCAAAGCGAGGGTGCCAGATCACAAGCCGTCGGGAAAGCCGACTATACGATCCGTATCGTAAGGAAGGCCGTTGAGCTGGCTCCCGGGCGGATCGTCCATACTACCACGTACAACGGGCAGTTTCCGGGACCGTTGCTACGTTTGCAAACCGGCCGGCCGATCACAGTTGACTTCATTAACGAAACGGAGGTTGCCGAACAATTTCACCGGCACGGCCAACTCATTCCGTCCGCGGTTGACGGCGCATCTGAAGAACGCACACCGTATATCCCGGCTCGGGGAAGGCGTCGTATCGGTTTTACCCCGAGCCCGCCCGGCTTCCGTTTCTATCATACGCACCTGCGTGCCGCCGGCAATCTGCAGGCTGGCCAATACACGGGAGAAGTCGGGCCCGTCTACATCGAGCCACGAAACGATCCGGGGCGTAGATCGCGAGCTCTTCCTCGTCCTTAAGGAGTTCGAACCTTCGCTAAGCCATGGCGGTGATATGACGCAGGATTTTCTCGCCGGTGCCCCTATCGAGGGGTTGCAGAAGCAAGGCGAAACGGCGATGCGGCGATCCCTGGCAGCGGGAAATCCTAAAGGCTACGAGGTCGGCTACCGGTTGTTCTCGATCAACGGACGCATGCTTGGACATGGAGATCCAGTTCGCGTGAAACGCGGCGAGCACGTGCTGTTTCACATTCTCAAGGGCAGCGCGACGGAGATCCGGAGCCTCGCGCTTCCGGGGCACACGTTTACGGTCGTCGCTCTTGACGGTAATCCGGTTCCGGTTCCGGCCCGCGTTCCGGTTCTCTGGATTGGTACGGCGGAGCGCGTGGATGCCATTGTCGAGATGAACGAGCCCGGGGTGTGGATTCTCGGCGACACTGACGACAGCGATCGTTCAAATGGCATGGGTGTCGTGGTGGAGTACGCGGGAAGCAGAGGAAGCGCGCGCTGGTCTAAGCCAGCGGACACCAAGTGGGACTACGCGCGCTTCGCAGATTCGGGGGTTCCCGCACCGGAGCCCGACGAAACCATCGACATGCTCTTCGAGAAGCGCAACGCGGCATATCGCGGCTTCAACGTCTGGACCATCAACGGAGAGCCCTTCGCCCGCGGGGCATCGCTCGACATTCCCGATTCGATGGACCAGATGAAGCCGATGTTCCATTTCCGCAACGGCGGGTGCTACCGCTTGCGCATGCGCAATGCGAGCGACGATATTCACCCGATTCATTTGCATCGCCATCTCTTCGAGCTGACAAAGGTTGCGGGAAAGCCGACATCGGGCGTAATGAAAGACGTCGTGATGCTGGATGGCTACCAAGAGATGGAGATCGACGTCCTCGCGAACAATCCGGGCCTGACGTTGTTCCATTGCCATCAGCAGCTCCAGCTGGACTTCGGGCTCATGGCCCTCTTCGGCTACCGATGAATGTGTCGGGCGAACTCCCTACAAGCGTTGCGAAGGAGGTCACCGCGAGGCGCCGCTCCGGCGCGTTCGACGTGTTTAGCGCATTTCTCAAGCTGGGCCTGACGTCGTTCGGCGGCCCTGTGGCGCATCTGGGGTACTTCAACGACGAGTTCGTACGGCGCCGGAAATGGCTGGATGAAGAGACGTTTATGCAGATCGTAGCGCTCTCCCAGCTTCTCCCAGGGCCCTCGAGCAGTCAAGTAGGGATGATCATTGGCCTAGAGCGCGCAGGAGCGATTGGCGCGGCGTCAGCCTGGATCGCGTTTACTCTACCCTCCGCTATCCTTCTTACCGCCTTCGCGCTCGGGCTGGCGCGGTTTCCCGGCATCGCCGCGTCGCCGTGGGTGCATGGGCTGCTGATCGCTGCCGTTGCCGTCGTCGCTCTCGCCGTCGCGACGATGTACCAAAAACTCTGCCCCGACGTCCCTCGCCGCGCCGTCGCATTTCTCGCAGCGGCAGCGATTCTACTGTTGCCCGGCAGCGGCTTTGCGCAACTCGGCGTGATTGCGGCAGGCGCGCTCTACGGAGCCTTTTTCGTCGCGCCTTCCCCAAGCCGCGCGCGTGCGATAGCGTTTGCCGGTGGTAAGGGCATCGCGGTTGCATGCGCCCTACTCTTCGTCACGCTGTTGGTGGTATTTCCAGTCCTTAACGATCGATTGCACGGCACCATCTTGAATGTCTTTGGGTCGTTTTACGAATCCGGCGCTTTGGTCTTCGGTGGAGGGCACATCGTGCTGCCGCTGCTCGAAGCGCGCACCGTTCCGGCGGGCTGGATCAGCCCAACCACGTTTCTGGCAGGTTACGGTGCGGCACAGGCGGTACCCGGACCGCTGTTTTCATTTGCTGCCTATCTCGGTGCGGCTATGCATGGCCCGGTGAGCGGGGTTCCCGGCGCTGCGCTAACGCTGTTCGCAATCTATCTGCCCTCGTTCTTGCTTATCGCCGCGGTCCTCCCATTTTGGAGCGAACTTACGCGCAGCGCAAGAATGAGCGCCTCATTGCAAGGGGTCAATGCATCGGTTGTGGGCATTCTACTTGCCGGACTCTATCGACCCGTTTGGGTTAGCGCTGTGCACACGCCACACGACGCTGCGCTTACACTCCTTGCCTTCTTGCTTCTCAGCATCTGCAAAACGCCACCGTGGATCGTCGTCGTATTCTGCGCTGTAGGCGCGCAAATCTTGGCATCTGCAACACTATAGCGCGACAGTTCCTGGCCCACTCTCGTTGCCGTCCGCGGAACCCGGCCTCATTTGCGCTGGATACGATGGGGCCGAGCTCCGCGCAGCCAGCTCTCATTTAAAGACCCGAAAACGGTAAAGACCCGAAAAACGGGAAGCCGCGCACGATCTGCCTCTCAGCACAGCTCGCAACTATCCTGCGCTCGCATCGGGCGGCGCAGGCCCATCGAGGTCGTTAGTCAGCGTCTTGGCGGCGGCTCAGGCTTTCGATCGGTTGGTGAGTTGAGGACGGCTGGTCGCGGCCGGCTAGTTCCACAAGCCGACGAATGCGAAGGCCTAATCCGGTCCCACTACCTTCAAACCTTGTTTCCAGAACTGAATGACGTCGCTTGCGCCGCCGAGAGTCGTCGTTCCTATGATCGCGCCGCTCGATCCGGGGACCTTGACTTGGTAGATGACGTTGGTGCTCTGGTCGCCGATCGCGACGTGGCGGCCATCCGATTGCACTGCGCGCGGGACTAGTCGAAGACTTCGCAGGGCGAGGGATCGATGCGTCGATGTAGACGCGATCGCCTGGCTTGAACATGACCACCGCGTTCGTCGTAGCCGTCGACTAAAACCGCGTCGATAGTGCTAGGGCGTTGACGGACTGCATTGCCCGGCTGACATGTGGTACTAAAGTGAGACTTAGCGGCGAGGACCTCAAGCCCGTGGACGGAACTCGTGTGAATTCGATAGGTTAAGGCCCTCGTTCCCGTAAGGAGACTCTTTGAGGATGCGTTTGCTACCGGCTTCCCTCTCTGCACTCGCAATCGGCGTTCTCGCAGGCTGCGCGAGCAATGGCATGTCGCCAAGCAGCCTTGCCTCCGCTCCGCAGTACTCTAGCGCCGGCGTCATCGCCGCTCTCGAAGGACCCGACGCGTCTGGGGGCGGCCTTTACGTGAGCCAATTTTCCAGCACAAGCATTCTGGCCTACAAGAGCAACAACAAGAAAAATGGCGCGCCCATTTGCAACGTCCAGGGCGTGCTATACCTCAATGGCGTTGCCGTCGATGGCAAGGGCAATCTAATCGATCCCGATGGCGGTAGCCGCTCGATCATTATCTTTAAAGGCCCTGGCATGTGCGGAGCGAAAACCGCGTCGACGAACGACTCGTTCGGGCAACCCGTCGATGCCGCAAGCAACGATGCGCTCAATGGTAAAATCGTCGTTGCCAACATGTTCGATAACAACAGTAAGGCCGGCAGCGTTTCCGTCTGCACGATGAAAAGTGGATGCCAGACCAACCTCACGAATTCCGGCATCTACGAGATGGTCGGCGTTGCAATGGACAAGAAAGGCAACTGCTGGGCATCGGCTTATAGCACGCAGTTCTTACCGACCTTGACCTATTTCGCAAAATGCAAGGGCGCTGGCGTAGCTACAACCGGTTATCGGAACACCAGCCCGGGGGGACTCGATATCGACGACGCAGGTAACCTGGTTGCGATCGATACTTCCGCCAACAATAGCGGAGCGCTAGTCATATATTCCGGTTGCAAGCCGGCCTGCAAAGTTGTCGGCGGCCCATTCTCGCTGCATGGTGAAACGTTCTGGGGCCACCTGAACCAGAAGTCTACAGCCTTTGCCACGGCCAACTACGTTGGCGGCGAGATCGACGTGTACAAATACGGCACGACCGCGCTTACGTACCTTTACAGCTTCAGCAACGGCCTTAACGCCAGCTACTCGGTGAAAGGGGCGGCCTACAACCCCCGTTCCGAAGAGTAACCACGTCGGTCACGACCTGAGGGGGAACGGCGCAAGTTGAAACTGCGAGTTCCAGGCTACGGCCGAACAAGAACTTACGTGAAGAAACGTCGCTTCGCCGATGCGCAGATCGTCGCAATCCTCAAGGAGCTTGGCGTTGGCGCGGCCGCTACGAGGCTCACCCAACGACATTGTCTTCACGCCGACACGGATTCGGGCACTGGCGCGATGAGTGTGCCCGCTGCTGCCAACTGGCTCGTTAATGCCAAACGGCACAAAATACGCGCTTGCGACCTACCGAGGAATCAGTGCGAACTTTAAGCTTCCGCCGTATCGTGGGTCGCTCAGCTACACGTTCACGTTTGCGGACGCCACCGGAAAGAACGATATCGGAAAGTTCCACGGGCAAAGGTTCCCACTCTATCCGCACCCGGGCGGCGATTCGAGTTGTCCCGGCACTGCTTTTGTCTACGTTGGCCTTCGTGTAACCGGTCCAGGGCCGCTTTTAACATCTGGAGCAAGCATCTTTACCTATCGCAACGAGAAACGTTTCCCGGGAAACAGTTGCGGCGGAGCCGAGCTCACCGGCGGGGAATGGTACGCCTTCGGCGTTCCAGCCGTTCCTAAGGGCGACAGGCTGAGCTTTGACTCCGCGATCAACTATAAGACCGGTGCGGTTGCGATCGCGGTCTATTGCAACTAGAGTGCTGCGTCATATTCCTCCCGATTCCCATACTACTCGTTGTCTAAGTAAGTGGTGCTCAGTTCAACGTAGCGTCAGTGCTGCCATCGCAGCAGCACTTTCCTAACGCGAAAATACAAGAAGGCCATTTCGAGAGAAATGGTAACGATGGGTCCTACAAGCCTTTGTTCGGGTTGCCGACGATTGCGGTCGTATAAACAGACCCGCTAGCGATTTGCCTGAACGGCAGCTACCCTGGTCGCGATACCATCAACCACAGGATGCTCGTGTAAAGCCCGGACAGCATGACAAGCACGAAGACCACCGGAGTCATCGACGGCAGAGCGCCAGACTCGAGTGCGCGACTGCTGCGAAGCTGCCAAGGAATCATAACCACGGCCTGAATGCCGATCGCGATGGCGACAAGCACGTAGGTGGCAATCAACCAGCCGCTGCTCAGCGGGACGCGCGAATTCACGGCTAAGAAGAATCCAATGAGGACGCCCAGCGCGAGCAGTGGCCCGAACGTGCGAGTAGATTTTCGCCAGGCCGTCAGACCCGTTCGCACGATTAGCGGTTCGCGGCTTTGAGACAAGTACAGAGCGTAGACGTTCGTCGCAATCAATCCGACGTACCCAGCGGTCGTGAGTAACACGTGCACGTACAACAAGGCGACCATTTTACGAAACCGCAAAGGATGGCGTACCGGCAAGCCGTCCACCGTCGATCGGAATGACGGTTCCGGTGATGAACTGCGACTCTTCCGAGCAGAGCCATCGGACCAATTGGGCGACTTCGGCCGGATCGCCGACGCGCTTGACGGGGACGAAATGGCCGATGCGCTCGCGCTGTGCGTTGTCGATGCGTTCGGTCGCGATCGGTCCCGGCGCCACGATGTTGATGCGGATGTTCTTGCCGGCGTAGTCGAGGGCGGCCGCCTTGCTCATCCCGACGACGGCGTGCTTGCCCGCGCTATACGCTGCGAGCCCAGCGACGCCTTGGAGCCCCGCCGTCGACGACATGTTCACGATCGCCCCGCGACCTCGCGTAGGCATCGCCTTGATTTCGGCGGACATGCACAGAAAAGTGCCGCGAACGTGACTTTAAGAGCATCATCGAACGTCGTGGGGCCCAGATCCGCCAGGGAGGTGGGTGGCACGCCGCTGCCGGCGTTATTGAACGCCACGTCGATCCCGCCGTAGGCCTTGACCGTGCGCGAAATCATCTTCTCGACATCGGCCGTGAGAGTGACGTCGGCCTCGATGGCGAGCGCCTGCCCTCCCTCGGAGGCAATTTGAGCCGCGCAATCGTCCAGCATACCGATGCGGCGAGCCGCCAGCTCGACGGCGTATCCTGCACGAGAGAATATGCGGGCGGCCTCCGCGCCGATCGCGCTGGTTGCTCCCGTTATTAGTGCGACTCGGTCCATGGTTTAAATTATTTAGACTATAAGTACAAAAATGTCAAGAGGCCTCCCCCGCCGAAGAAGTGGCGGCGATGCCGAGACCGTATCAGGCCGGAGAGCGCCGGCTGGCCGCCAGAGCCGCTATGCGCTCGAAGATCATCGAAGCGGCGCGAGCGCTGCTCGCCGACCCGCGCGCCGGTGTCTTCAGCATCGACGCAGTCGCCGAACGCGCCGACGTCGCGCGCATGACCATCTATTACCAGTTTGAATCGAAAGCCAAGTTACTGGAGGCGTTGTTCGACGACATCGCGGCGCGGTCAGACATGCGACGGATGCGACGTGTATTCGAAGAACCTGATCTTCAGCGATCGTTAAGCATCCTTGTCGACGTGTTCTGCCACTTGTGGGAGACTGAACGCTCGGTGCTGCGTCGTTTGACGACTTTGGCTGCGCTCGATCCCGACGTCGATAAGGCTTTGAAAGAACGCGGAAAATGGCGTCACCAGGCTCTTTCGACTCTGTTTGAGCGATCGCCCGAGCGGAAGAATCTCACAGATCTCATCAACGTGCTTCATGCGATTACAAGTTTCGAAACCTATGCCACGCTACGAGAGGTGCAAAGTCGGAACAAGGTATACGAATCGGTGAAGCGGGCGGCGGATGCGCTTGTCCGATCGTATTGAACCTGGTGAGCGCTGGGCGCCGCTGCCGTCGAGGTTGCCTGCATTCAAGACGGTGGCCGCAGGGCGTCCGGCCCAGAGATCCGGCCCTCTCTGCACACGCGGATCAGTCGGAAATGCCTGAATGAGCTCGTCGATATGCGGCATCTCTCATACCACGCAATGACACTCGGTGCCCGCGACACAAGACCTGCTTCATAGAGTATTCTTATAGATCATTCCATCTTTCATAATCACGACAAAGCTCTTCTCCGGCTTTGCCACGAGCGTGATGTCCTCTAGAGGATTGCCATCGACAAGCAACAGGTCGGCAAGCGCACCGTCTTCAATGACGCCCAGCTTTCCAGGATACGGGTTGCGTGGGCCGCTTAAGCTCAGCAGTTCACCATTCGCGGCGGTCGCCTGTTTCAAGATTTCGGCGTTTGTGTACCAGCGGGTTAGATGGGTCAGCATGAGGCCCTGCCGCTTTGCCAGCGTTTGGGAGAAAAGTAAATCCGAGCCGAACGCCGTCTTGATGCCGTGCTTTATGGCCAGCTTGTATGCGTTGTTGGTACCTTCGAAAATTTCAAACATTTTGGCGCGGCTCTCACCGGTTTGAGGGAGCTGGTCCTCTTCAGTCAGGAATGGTTGAATACTGAGCCATACGCCCTTTTCGGCCATGATCGCTGCTGTCGCGTCGTCCATCAGGTGAGCGTGTTCGATACACCTGGCTCCTGCGGCAATCGCTCTCTGGATTGGCCTCGGCATATAGGCATGTACGGTCACGATAGTGTTCCAGTCTCTACAAATGTCGACCGCCGCGCGCAGTTCGGCTTCGGTGAAGGTGGCCGCGTCGAGTGGGCTGCGCGGCGA
>PLLA01000053.1 GCA_003140835.1 Candidatus Tumulicola scandinaviensis
CTCCGCTCAGGATGACAAAGGCGCTCCGCTCAGGATGACAAAGGCGCGACCGAAACTACGGACTGGGTGGCGTTGGAGTTGCTTCGGTCATCTCCGGATGAAGCGCGGCCGCCCCGGCGCAGAGCAGCCGCCCGTTAACCGTGAACTGCGCGACTTGATCGCCGCGCGCCGTGGTGGCGGTTTGGGAAACGGTCACGGCGACGCCCGGCGGTAATGCGGCTCGATTGTAGAGTAGGTCCGTTTGCCGGATGATCGCGTCGATCGAACGGTCGTTGAGATTGTCATCGAACCACTGACAGTTCGAAACCGGACCGGGAAGAGCCGCGTACGAATAGGCGATCGTTTCGGCCGGTGCCGAGATCGTGGCACTTGCGGCAACCACGACCAGCGCCGTGCCGGCCAGCGTTGCGAAAACGGATGAGCGCTTCATTCCTAGCTTATACCCCTTCGGCCGCGGTCGCTCCCGTTACCAGCCGCCCGAAGCGCCGCCGCCTCCGAAACTGCCGCCGCCGGCCGAGAACCCCCCGCCGCTGAAACCTCCGCCGCCGGACGACGACGCGAGTCCGCCGAGGAAACCGCCGCTTCCCCAGAACCACCAGCGGCGCATGTCGGCCTTGGCGCGCGTCGAGCCTTCACGCAGGACGAGATAACCGTACCGAATGCTGCCGACGACCTGCATGATGGTTAGGAAAATGAGAAATGCGAAGAAGAGGCCGACGACGACGAACAAAAAGATCGCGACGCCGCTGCTGATCGTCGAGGATGCCGGTTCCGGCGGCGGCGTGACGCCCTTGTAAGACGGCGTGATCGTGGTCAGCATCGCCGCAACGCCACTCGAGACGGCACCGTCGGTGTCACCCGCTTTCATTCGCGGAACGATGTCGTCGTCGATGATGCGGTGGGCGTCGGCGTCGGGTAGCGAACCCTCGAGACCGTAGCCGACTTCGATGCGGACCTTGTGATCCTGCATGAAGAGAAACAGCACCGCACCGTCGTCGTGACCTTTGCGGCCGACCTTCCAGCGGTCGGCGGTTTGACCGGTCCACGTTTCCAGCGGAACGTCTCCGGTGGTCTGCCCGATCCATACGACGATTTGATGACCGGTCGCTTTTTCGTAAGCCTGAAGCTCGTTCTCGAGCGTCGCGCGCGCGCCGCTCGAAAGCGCGCCCGCGTTATCGGTGACGTAGTGATCCGGCGTCGGCGGAACGTTGAAGTCGTCGGCGAGGGCCGGGAGCGACCACACGCACGCCGCCAACAAAACGAGCAGCGCGACGCGGTTCCGCTTCACCGTACGTCCTCGGCGGGTGGTGTCGCAAAATGTGCGTGCAGCGCTTCGCCGACCCGCCCGACAGCATGCACGATGCCCTCGGTGACGGCGCCGCGCGCAAAGTACGGGCGGCTTTCTTCGACGACGTCCCGCCAGAATGCGTCGCCGACGCGTGCGTGGAGAGCCCGGTCGCCGACCACCGCAAACTGGCGCGCTTTGGGTGCGACCAGGACCAGGGCCGCATTGCCCTCGTCGTGCCGGTGCAAGCCGGTCCGAGCGAACTCGTGCTTGGCGCGTTCGAACGCGTCGACCGTCTTATCGGGGATCACGCGGACGGCGATGCGGCCGGTCGTGCCGTCCTCGGCGACGGAGATGGCTCGCGCGATGGCGCCGCGCTCGTCTTGCGTCATGGCGTGAAGTTCACGGTCGGCGGCGTTTGGGCGCCCGGTTGCGATTGGAAATAGGGTTTCTCGTTGAATCGGCTACCGAACATCCCGGCGATGAACACCGTCGGAATGGTGTCGCGCTTGGTATTAAAATCGCGCGCGACGTCGTTATATTTCTTGCGCTCGAAGGCGATGCGATTTTCCGTTCCTTCTAGTTGCGCTTGCAGCGTCTGGAAGTTCTCGGTGGCTTTGAGCTGCGGATAGTTCTCCGACACCGCCAGCAAACGCGAGAGTGCCGATCCCAGCTGGTCCTGCGCGCGCGCGTACTGCGCGAAATCCTGCGGGTTGTTGATCGCGTTCTGAACGACTTGCGGGGAGATTTGTCCGACGCTCGCGCGCGCCTTCGCGACGGCCTCGTAGGTGCTCGATTCAAAGTTTGCGGCGCCCTTGACGGTTGCGACCAGATTCGGGATGAGGTCGGCGCGCCGCTGATAGACGTTCTGCACTTGGCCCCACTGCGCGTCGACAGCCTGGCCGAGCGTGACGAGCGAGTTGTACGTTCCCCCGATGAAGAGGAGGATGACGACGACGATGCCGATGACGACGACCGGGCCGACGTACGAGCGACGCTGTTGCATGCTGGCTCCTTTAGATTTGCCACTCCCACGCGTTCCAAAACGGCGTGACCGCGTGGGCGGGGCGGTAGTTTTTCAAGTCGGTGTTGACGACATCGAGTTCGCGCTGGTACCAAAGCACGAGGAAGGGGAGGCCCTCGGCGGCGATTTCCTGCACGCGGGCGTACTCCCTTTGCCGAGTCGCACGATCGTAACTCGTGAGCGCCGTTCGCTCGGCGGCGTCGAGCGACGGACTGCAAAAGTGATACACGTTCCAGCCGGCCGGCGGCGCCATCGAACACAGGATCAAGATGGAGTCGTCGGGGTCGGTGCCGTTGGCCCAGTTTTCGAAGATGACGTCGAACTTCCCGGATTGCTCGATTCCGCCCATGGATTTGGTCGCATAGAGTTGACCCGACGGGTAGTTTTTGATGCTCACGTCGACGCCGACCTGATGCCATTGTGCCTGTATCAGCGCCTCGGCCGAGACCGCTGTGCTCGAGCCTGTAAAGCTCACCAGCGTTAGCGCGAGCGGCTGCCCATTCTTTTCCCGTGTGCCGTTGGACTGAAGATGCCAGCCGGCCGCATCGAGCAGCCGCGCCGCCGCTGCCGGGTCGTAGGCGTAGTGCCGGGCGTGCGGGTCGTACGCCCAAAAGAACGGCGGTTGATCGGTGTCGCCCGGAATGGTGACGCCATGCGTGACTTTGTCGATGAGCGCCCGGCGATCGGTGGCCAATGCCAAGGCTTGCCGTACGCGGACGTCGCTCAGTGCCGGGACGGCCGCGTTGAATCCGATGTCGGCATAGCGCGTAAACGGAGAGAGGACGACGCGCGTTCCGGGGATCCCTCGCAAGCTTTCGGCCATCGTTTCGGGAGCGCGATAGAAGAAGTCGATCTGGTGCGACTGCAGCATCGCAAGCATCGTGTTGTCGCTCGGCACGATGTGCCAGTCGATACGCGTCAACTTCGGCGGTCCGCGCCAATAGCGCTGGTTGGCGACGAACTCGATCTCGGAGCCCTTTTCGTATTTTGCGATGCGAAACGGACCCGTTCCGATCGGAAGTTCGTTATACGGTATGCGATTGAGGTCGGAGTATTTTGCCAGCAAGTGTTGCGGCAGGATGCAGTCGGGATGGTTGGCCATCGTAAAGAAGCCCGAAACGAACGGCGCGTACCGGCGCTTGAGGTGCACCACGACCGTGTAGGCGTCGCGACGGTCGATCCGTGAAACCACGTCGTATCCCAAGCGGGTGACGACGGCATTGCGTGGATTGAGCATCTGATGCCAGGTATAGACGAGGTCGTCGGCGCTGAACGGAGCGCCGTCTTGCCAACTGACGCCGTGCCGCAGATGGTAGGTGACCGTCAAACCATCGCGCGCCACGTCGCCGTTGCGCAGCGTCGGCACGCGGGTCGCCAGCTCCGGCACGAGCTCGTTGCGGTCGCTCCAGTCGAACAAATAGGCCGCCCAAAACATCGAAAGGTCGGTGTCGACGGTCTGAGTTCCGAGCAGAATATTCAAGTTGTCGGGATCTTGGCGAGCGGCCATGCGCAGGGCGCCCGGCACCGTCCACGGGTTGCGCCGGCCCGGGCTTTCGCCGCTCGAAGTGCGCGTGCAGCCGGCGGCGCCCACGAGCAGCAGCACGACCGCTGCCGCCCCGGCCAGACGCGAGATCAATGATGGTCTCGACGAACCGCGGGAGCGCGGGCGCGCATTTCGTCGACGAGTTCGACGATGCCGGCGGCGGCGGCGTCGAGAAACGCCCGTCCCTTCTCGGCCGATGCCTTCGTCGGGTCACCCATCACGCCGCTCTCGCTGAGCGCACTCCAGTGTTCCATCATCACCAGGGGACCGTCGCCGGCGATAAGATCGCCCCAGTAGTTTTTGGAGGGACGGTGCGAAAGCTCGCGCACCGCCTTGCTCATATCGACTAATTCCGGGGCGATGGCGAGGTAGAGCGACGTCTCGAACTCGCAGGCGTGATTCATTCCGCCGATCTTGTCGGATTCGCGAAGCGAGTCGACGACCGCGCGTACGCCCGGAGCGGCCCAGTAGTTTACGGCCGCTGCCAGCACTCCGGTTTCGACCACCGCCAAGCGCGCAATGATGTCGATGAACGGCGTATTGCTGCCGTGCCCGTTCACGATGAGGATCCGGCGAAACCCGTGGTGCGCCAGGCTGCGGCACACGTCGACGCCATAGTCGATCAAGGTGTGCGCGCCGATCGATATCGCGCCCGGAAAATCGAGATGATGCGGGCTATAGCCGTGATTGATCGCGGGCACCAGGATCGCGCGATCGGGGGCTTGCGAGACGGCCGCTTCGCACACCGCGTTGCACAGCCGCAAATCCGTGTCGATGGGCAGGTGGAAGCCGTGATCCTCGAGCGTCGCGATCGGCACGACCGCAACCCGATCCTCGGCGGCCGCTTCTTTGACTTCGGGCCAGGTGAGTTCGCCGTAGCGATATTTGGTTACCACGCTGCGCCTAGTCGGGGACGCCGCCGTCGGCTTTGATGATCTGTTGGTCGGATGCGGCTGGATGTTCTCGTAAGAAATAGGGCCCGCTCCAAGGGGCCTTAATAATTTTGAAGAGGTCTGGTTGTTGGCTCTCGTTGAGGACGTCGCGGATCGAATTGGCGCGTACGTCGGTCGATCCAAGACTTCCGGTGCCAAAGTTTTGTTCGATGAACTTCAAGACGCTTCCAAATTCATACTGCGTCTTGGAAACGTAGTGACGCTTGGCGAAGGGCGAGATAATAATCATCGGAACGCGCATACCGAGGCTTGTGTAGTCGAGCTGCGGCGGCGGCACGTTGTCGTAGTAACCTCCCCAATCATCCCACAGGACGACAATCACGGAGTTCTTCCAATACGAACTCGTCCCGACCGCATTAACGACCGATGCTACCCACGATGGTCCTTTGTTGCTGGCGCTGGCTGGGTGGTCCGATTCTTGAATCTCCGGGATGACCCATGATACCTGCGGCAGCGCCCCGTTCTTGATATCTGAGAAGATCGTCTTGTTTGGCGTGCTAACCTTTTTCCAGTCAGACCCGTATCGAACCGCTTTTATGGCATCATAGGCGTCCCATCTTATGCCGGACGTTTCTGCGCTTTGCAGCGAGTTGACGTAGTACTTCCAAGACACGCCCGCAGCATCTAGCACGTCCGCCATCGTCTTGTACTGGGTTAGGCAAGGGAAAGGACCGCCGAAGTCATTAACCCTGCCGCTACTGTAGATGACACCAGTAACGGTGCCTGGCGGGGCATCGCATCCCCAGGGATAATTCGACGGGGTGTCGGTTAGCGATTCATCCGAATTCAGCTGGGTCGTGCCGGCGATGATCTGCTGGTGTGCTACAAAGCTGTCCGTAGTGGCTGTCGAAAACATGTGATCCGCGAGCGTGTAACGGCTTGCCATGTCCCAGTAAGGCTGCACTTCGCGACGTACCACGAAAGCGTACGGGTAAAAGAGGGCTGGACCTTGGCTTCCGGTAGTGCCGAGGTTTATTGCATCGAATCCGTCCATTTTTTTGTCGTCGTATTCGGTTTCGAACGTACTGTGCGAGTGCACGATGTCGACACCGCCCAATCGCCTGTTGGTTTCGAGCGTAATGGGGTGCATTTGGACGATGCGTTTATTCTTGTCGCGTTCGTCGCAAATCGTCGGGCTTCCGGACGGCGTAAATGGCTTACATCTCCCGGTGGTGCTTGTATCGGCGCCGGGAAAGCTCATAAACAGGGTGTTAAAGCTGCGGTTCTCCTGCAGCATGATGATGACGTGCTGAATCGCCGGCGGAGGATTCGCCGAGGTCCTCGGAACCGGCGCGGTTGGACTGAGCGTGGAACTGCAACCAGCCGCGATCGTAACCGCGGCGATGGCGAGTACCTGAAGTCGATTCATACCTTGCTCCAATCCGAACGTATTTCTTTCGGCACTCGCCGTCCTTCGACTGCGCGAGCTTCGCTCGCTCCGCTCAGGATGACAGAGCGCGCTAATCGGGCGGGGCGCCATCCTTTTCGATGATTTGCTTCGAACGCGTTTCGCCGGGCTGATGCATGAAGAACGATTGATCGAACGGCGCGCTAATGGGCTGGAAACGGTCCGGCTGTTGGCTGAAGTTGAAGATGTCGCCGATCGAGTTGGCGCGGACGTCGGTAGACCCCAGCGACCCCGTGCCGAAGTTCTCCTCGATGAACTTCAGTACGCTGCCGAACTCGTACTGCGTCTTGGAGACGAAGTGACGCTTGGCGAACGGCGAGATCACGATCATCGGAACGCGCATGCCGAGACTGGTGTAGTCGAGTTGCGGAGGCGGCACGTTGTCGTAAAAGCCGCCCCAATCGTCCCAAAGCACGACGATGGCCGTGTTCTTCCAATACGCGCTCTTGCCGACGGCGTTCACCACCGACGAGACCCAGGCCGGACCTTTGTTATCGCCGCTGGCCGGATGATCGGAGTCCGCGAGCGTCGGAATCACCCACGACACTTGCGGCAGCGAGCCATTCTTGATGTCGGTGAAAATGCGAGTGTTGGGGTTGACCACGTTCTTCCAATCGGAACCGTAGCGCACGCCCTTGATGGCGTCGAACGAGTCCCAAACGGCGCCGGAAAAATCTTGCAGCAGGCCGGCAACGTAGAACCTCCACGAAACGCTGGAAGCGTCGAGGACGTCGGCCATCGTCTTGTACTGGGTCAGGCACGGAAACGGACCGCCGAAATCCTTGACCGTTCCGTTCGTGAAGATAACCCCAGTGGTGGTGCTTGGATTCGGGTTATCGCAACCCCATGGAAGCGACGATGGCGTATCGGTCAGCGATTCGTGCGAGTTCAACCGGGTGGTGCCGGCGATGATCTGCTGATGCGCGACGAAACTGTCGGTCGTCGCCGTCGAGAACATGTGATCCGCCAGCGCGTAGCGGCTGGCCATGTCCCAATACGGCTGGACTTCGCGCCGCACGACGTAAGCGTACGGATAGTACAGTGCCGGGCCGCCTTGGCCGACGGTGCCGAAAGAGATGGTATCAAAGCCGTCCATTTTCTTATTATCGTACTCGGCTTCAAAGGTGGCGTGACTGTGCTCGATGTCCGTCCCACCCAAACACGAGCACGTTTCCAGCGTGATGGCGTGCATCTTTACCGGGCCTCCGGTAGTGCAAATCTCTTTATGAAACGGCGGCTTATAAGGCTTGCAGGCTCCGGTCGTGCTCGTCTCGGCACCCGGGAAGTTCATGAAGAGATTGTTGAAACTGCGGTTTTCTTGGACGAGCACGACAACGTGCTGAATCGATGGCAGCGGTGCATTCGAGCTGCTGGGCAGCGGCGCCGGCGTGCCGAGCGTCGAGCTGCATCCGGTAACGAAGAAGGCCGCAGTAACGGCGAGTGCACGAAATCTATTCACGAGGACCTCCGGTGAACGAGAGGGTAGCCTGAGGAATCACGGTTTTTCCACGTTTTGCACAAGCGCCTTCCTATGCGAAGGAAAATAGACCCTGGTTATTGCAGGATGAGGATAAGCAACCCGTTGCGCTAGTTTATAAGGAGATCTAGATGCGCTTTTTCACTTCATCGCTCGCGATCGTCGCGGTCGTGCTTGCGCTGGCAGCGTGCACCGGCAAGTCGTCGAGCTCGGACCAATCGAACGCATCCGCGACGGCCGCTGCCGACGCGACCGCCGCGGCAAGCTCGGATCAATCGACGGCGACCGCGACGTCGGGCGCCGATGCAAACGCGTCGCCGTCGGGCGACATCCCCTCGTATCCCGGCGCCACCACGCAGGCGTCCGGCAGCTCGTCGAACATGATGACGCAGAATGCGACGGGAACCGTCATGACGACGAGCGACTCATTCGATAAAGTCTATCAGTGGTATCAAAAGAACATGCCGGCCGGCTCTGAGCGCGCGCACATAACGTCACCCGCCCAGAGTGCGGTGTTCGTCGTCGTCGGCGCCGACAAAACGCAGGCGTCGGTGACGATCGCCACCAACGCCGGGAAAACCGTCATCACGATGGCGCACGTGAAGATGCGCTAGGAAGCGCTATTTTTGCACGGCGCGCCATTCGCCGTTCTCGCCGTCCTGCCATTCGACGAACCATCCTCCACCGCACGGGATGGCGGGATTCTTGAGCTGTTCGGGATCGATCCCGAACGCCATCAGGACGTGTTTGGATGCCTCGCCCATCTCGTGCGTCCAGCGCTCCACTTCGGGTGTGGCTTTGGCCGGAATCGCATGGGTCGCCCGTGCGATTCCGTTTAGGCCGTCGGCCATCGACGTTGCTATTGCTTTATAATCGATCATAGACTCCTCCAAAAAGAGAAGAGTCGTCGCTCGCCGGGCATTGTCCTCGGTGCGGTCGCCGAAGTACGCAAAAGACGCCCGGTGACCGGGCGTCTTTTGGCTGAAACGGTGGCTACGTTTAGGCGGCCGTCGAGGTACCGGTGCGCAGACGCCTGGAGATCAGGAGGCGTTCGAGTGCACCGACGACCAACGGATCGTAGAGCGTGCCGGCGTTGTCGGAGAGATGCGTCAGCGCGTCGTGGACCGAGTGCGACGCATGGTACGGAACGGCGCAGGCCATCGTATCGAACACGTCGGCAACTGCAAGAATCCGGACTTCGAGCGAAATATCCGGCGACCGTAAGGCATCCGGATATCCCGAGCCGTCGAGGCGCTCGTGGTGCGCGCGAATCCAGCCTGCATATCGCTGCAGAGCTGGAATCGCGCGAACCATCCGTTCGCCGAGAACGGCATGTTCGTCGGCGTGCGCGGCATGCGGGAGCCCGACTTTGCCTACGTCTACGAGACGGCCGGCGATCGCGACGTGATGTACGCGATCTGCCTCCAGCCCGAGGTCCTTGGCGATGCGCCCGGCAAGGGTGCCCACACCCGAGAGATGGGTGAGTAGCGTCGGATCGACTACCCGGACCATCTCATGCATTGCATCGACCAAGTCCTCGGGCGTGCTCCCGCGGACTGAGGCTTCCTCCCACACGATTTCTTGAGTTCGCTCGCGTAAGCAAGCCAAGCGCTTTAATACGACGCGTCGCTCGGAATCTGGAACGCGGACCGCTATTTCCGCGCTCGCACGATCGAGCAGAGCGGTGATTTCGTCCGGCGCGGCGGCGTGCATCTCACGACGCACCCAGTCGACGATCGCCCAGCGATCTTCAAACTGTACCTCGTCACGAACGATTGAGAGCAACTCGTCGAAGGCGTGGCGCTCTCCTCGATAACGGCTCACGAGCATTTCCTTACGGTAAATACGGAGGAACGATGGAAAAGAGAACGTCATGCGCGATCATGACGAGGTGGTGAAGAAGAGAAAGGGTCACGAAGGGCACTCCTTAGGGCGTCTTGGGCTGCGGTTATCCTACGACGAGGACGCACCGCCGCGCATGACACCAAGATGCTATCGCCGATTCGATAGGGCGACCTTAGAGTAGCCCGAGCCGTCGTGCGATCGCAACCGCCTCGATGGTGTTCCCCGCGCCGAGCTTCCCAATGATCGAGCGACGCTGATTTTTGATGGTGTGAATCGAGCGCCCGGTGAGATTGGCGATGTGTGGCGCGTCCATGCCCGAAGCGAGATACGACAAGACGGAGAGCTCGGTGCGGGAAAGCGGCGTTCGCTCGCGATCCAGACCGCACGCTTCGGCCATCATCGCGATGCCGCCCAAACCCGCCGTGCGCATGGTTTCCGCATACCCCGCGATGTCGCGATGGACCGCGTACCGGCGGGCGGCGCCGACGAACACCTCGCCGATCGCAGTGCGCGGTTCGGCTTGAAGACGGCTCGACGCAGCGTTCGCACGTCCCAATAGCACTTCGGCCATCGCTGCAAAGGACGAGGCCATTTCGACGTGCGCCGACGTAAAGGGGTCGGAGGACGCCGTCGCCGTCGCGCTCAACTGGCGAAGCAATTCGGCTCCGCGCTCCATCGACCCGGCGGCGCACGCCAGGAAGGCTCCCAAGCCAAGCGGCAGGCGCTGCATGTGAGCCGGCGCGGCCGTCGCGAATGCAGCAACACGATCGGCGGCCGGGAGCAGCCGGCCCTCCCACGCATCGACGATCGAGCGGCACACTGCGTAGGTCTCCATGCCCAGCCAGTCGTGCCCCATTTTGCGCACGGCGTCGTCGTAGGCGGCCGCCCGGCCGCCGCGGCCGGCGAGCACTTCGATTTCGTAGGCGGCGACCAAATCGGAAGCGCGTTCGTTCGGATCGCCGACCAGCGCTTGAAGCGACACCAGCCGCCCGACGTGTACGGCCGCCAAATCGAGGTTTGCGCGCAATGCCGCGATGCCGTAGCGAATCTTCAGTGCGCGCGCTTCCAGGAGAACCGACCCGGCTGCCCGCGCTGCATCTTCGCCGCGCGTCGCCATGCCTTCGGCCTCGTCGAACGAGCTATTCCGGGTGGCCAATAGGGCCGAGTGGATGGCTGCGGTCGCTACTAGCGACGGATCTCCGCTCTGGGTCGCCGCCTGCATGGCCGTTGCGAGGCGAGCGCGTTCCCCCAACAAGTTGCCGAGCAAGCACTCGCGATGGACTTCGATGGCCGGCTCTTCGGACGTCATAGCTAAGAGCACTGGGACCGCGCGCGAGCCCCGACTGCAGTAGGCCATCGCCCGCGCCAGGCGCAGCGCCGCCGCGGCCGAGTGGCGCGCGACTTCGGCCAGGATGGCTTCGGCGATGGCCGCCGCTTCCTCGAACTGCGACGTGAAAATCAGCAGAAAGCAGCGCGCCGCGGCCGCCGCCGAGGGCGGCACTTCCCGAACCACCGATAGCCGTTCCAAGGTGGTCCGGTCGTATCGATCGTGAAGCGGCGCGAGCAAATCCCAGCTGCGCCGGCACAGCGCTTGGGGCGCCTCGGCCGATAGCAGCGCGAAGACCGCTGACGGCTCGGCGCTTTCCAGCTCCATGCCCTCGGCGATCTGGCGGCGCTCGCCGGCGTCGACGAGTTTGAGCAGCGCCGCGACGACAATCTCGTGGAGTCCGCTGGCCGATTCGGGAAAACCCAGCCTTCGAACGAGGCCGAAATGGTCGGCGCTCGGGCGCACACCGTAGGCCGTTGCAAGCGCCGTTTCGATCAGCGTGGCGCGCTCGGAACCGGTAAGCTCCCCTAACGCCGCTCCTGCGATGGTCGCGATGCCCTCGCCGAGCTGCGCCAGCACCCGCTCGGGAGCGTACCCGCGTCGCAGCAGCGAGGCGGCCAGCGACGCGGCGATCGGCCAACCTCCGAAAGTCGAAACGATTGCCGACGCGAGCTCCGTAGTATACGAAAGGCCGCTGAGGATCTCGGCCACGTGTTCGGTTCGAAACGCGAGGGTGTCGGGACCGAAGGGCATGCCGATCAATCCGCGAGACAGCCACGAGCCGATGGGCAAAACTGCGAGCGACCGGCCGACCAGCACGAGATGCACGTCTTGTGCCTCGACCAGCGCTTCGATCACCTGGGCGCCCGCGGCATCGAGGCGTTGGACGTCGTCGATCAGCAGCGAACTGCGTGCCGGTATGGCAGAAAGAATGGATCGGACGACGCCGTCGCTATCGGACGCGAGCCTAGCGACGATGCTGCCGGCGTCTGCCGGCGATAGCCCGACCGCCTCGAGAAGGGCTACCTGAAACGAGCCCGGGCGGCTGCCTGAAGGCACTTCAACGTATTGCGCGTTTGGAAACGCCGCGCGCACGGCGGTTGTTTTGCCCCAACCGGGGCCGGCCTCCACTAAAAGAACACGTTCGTGGAGCGACGCCGCCCGCAGCGTTCGGACCGCCCCGGCTTCAACCCTGACCCGTTGCTCCAGGATTACCTCCGACGTCCGGCCCTTCTGGAAGGTTGGTCACTCTCCCTGGGAATTCGCTGTGCCGCCGGCTGCGTAACAATTGAAATGCCGGCTGGGTAGCCGGAAATATGAGGCTCTTCGGTATGCTCGCGCGCTCGCGTTATGCCTTCGTACGAGCTTGGCCGCTGATGCGTCACGCCCGGGTGCCGCTTGCACTGAAATTGGGTGCGGCCGCCGCGGCGCTGGTCATCATTTCGCCGCTGGATCCGTTCGCCGACGTTCCCATCCTGGGCGTCCTCGACGATGCCGTCTTGCTCGGACTGCTGGCGACCCTCTTCGTGGCGATCGCGCAATGGCTTTTGGCCCGCGAGGTGCGCGCGCCGGCCCCGGTGCGGGTGCGCGTCGGGCAGCCCCTTATGTTACGGTGACCGCCGGATGATTCGGCGGCCCGCGCTTTCTATCCGCCGCTAACGTCGATGAGCAGCTCGGTGGCGAAAGCGATGAGAAAACCTGCCGTGACCGTGGTCGTAACGAGTGCGGTCAATCCGGTCCGGCGGAGCATCGACCAGAGTTCGCCGATGACGAAAACCAACGCGCCCACGGCGGTTGCAAGAAACAGCACCGACAGTACGGGCGAGTAGAACTGATATCCCACGATCGTGCCGAGAAACGTCGGGCCGCCGGCGATCAACCCGGCAACGAAGATCTGAAACCACGACGGCACGAATCGCCCAACGAGCGGTGCGGCGACGCCGAAACCTTCGGTGGCGTTGTGCAGCGCAAATCCGACGATCAGCGCCACTGCGATCGCGGTTGCGCCCGAAGCTGCCGATGCGCCGATGGCGAGACCCTCTCCGAAGTTGTGCGCGCCGATGCCGATCGCGATGATGGTCGAAAGCACGAGCGGATTCTCGGCGTGCTGCGCGGCGCTGCGCGTCAGGTGGGTGGCCATGCTTCCCAATCCGACCAATCCGATCAAGAGACCGGCGATGAAGACGCCGGCCATGAGGGCGGGGAAGGGCGACGCACCGGCGTGCCACGCATTAACGCCTTGCACGATCGGCCGGATCGCGCTTTGCGCGATTTCGATGACGAGGTACAGCAGGATGCCGATGGCAAGCGCGTTGAGCAGGGCGATGGTTTGCTGGGAGGCGCGCCGCGCGCGTGCGATCGGCAGGCCGAGAAAGATGGTGAATCCCGCGATCGCCCCGAGAACGACCGTCATCCCGAAATTCAAAGGCTTACTTGCCGACGCATTCATGGCCGGCATCATCGCGTCGTACATGGACGCCAGCGTGTTCGGCGTTCCGACGTAATGAATCGCGCTCACTAGCCCGTCGGGCATGCCTTGCGCGTTCTCGACGTGATCCAACACGTGGCAATGCAGCAGCCACGTGCCGGGACGTGCGTCGGCTTTCACGACGACGTCCACGCGTTGTCCCGGGCCGAGCAAGACGGTGTCTTCGAGATCCGTTGCACCGACAGGCTGCGCGTCGCGTGCCACGATTTGCTGGTAGTGGCCGTGGGTGTGCATGGTGTGAAAGTTTTCGGCCGAGATGTTGATCCACCGAATCTTAAAGCGCTCTCCGGATTTCACGTCGAGCGTTTGGGTCGCCGGATACTCTTTTCCGTTGAGCGTAAACTCGTTTTCGGCGGCACTTTGAATTTGCCATGACGATACCATCTGCAGAAAATCGTGGCTCAATCCGTGTTCGGCCGGAAGCGGATGCGCCGGCTCGACGATGATGGCGCCGTATAGCCCTGAGTCGAGCATCGCTTCTTGATCGTGAGAGTGGTAAATGAACGTCCCGGGCGTATCTGCAGCGAATCGGTAGACGTAACGCCCGCCTTGCATCACGAGCGGCTGCGAGATGCCGGCCACGCCGTCCATGGATACCGGAATATCGTGAATACCGTGGAGATGGATGGTATCGGGCGTCGTGCCGGCGTTCGCGTAATCGATGACGACGGTGTCGCCTTGACGCACCACCAGCGCCGGTCCGGGGACGACGCCATTATAGGTGTTCGCCATGACGGTCATGCCCGGTTTGAGCGTCCACGGCGCGGGGCGCTCGACGATATGGAACGTCATTGTGCGTCCGCGCGTGTCGGGAATGGCTTGATAGGCGCCGTCGGGGCGGCGAAAAATCCTCGACTCACCGGGTGCCGGCGTGGCGGTCGGAATGGGTCCGCGAATCGGCTGCAGGCCAAGCGTGGTCGAGTTGACCGTGGCCGATTCGTCGGCGTCGGCTCGGGCAGCAACCGGCAGGGCGCACCCGAGCAGCCCTGCGAGCAGAAAGACCAGGTGCGCAAGGCGCAGCGGCACGGATGAACGACTCATATTAGGCGTACCTAATATTAAAGCGAGCCGCACCTTAGCCCTTCTAAAACTCGGGCTTTGCCCATGAACCCGGGGGCTGCCCAAAAACCTGGGCGCTTGCCCAAAAACCCCGGGGCAGGCATGGTTCGCGGCGTAGTCCCTGACGATGCGAAAAGCGCCCGTTGCCGCCAATTCCCGCACGAGCTTCCTTATCCAGCATGGTCGTCAGCGCTCGGGTGCCCGAGATCAGGTTTGCCATCGTATAAGTATGAGCATTTCAATCGGTACAGTACGGCTCGCTCGGTTGGCCGAACGGGTCCCTCATGGCTAGGTTCAAGCTCTCGACTTCGGCGGTACTCACGATCGTGAGCGTAATCTGCTGGGCCGTCCAGTACGCAGTCCCCGAGATTACCACTGCTTGGCGATTGTTCTTGCTTCTCGTGTGCCTGCTATTGGGCGCTACCGTAATTCTTTTTGCCGACACCGGTCGTACCGTCGTGCCGATGATCGTTCGGGTGCCTCTGACCCTGGTGTGGTTCGTGGTAATCGGGAGGTTGATTTACTTGGTCGGGCTCCCGCCTACTGTTCCACCTCCGCCAACGCGGTTGGCGACACCTAAGCCAACAGCCAAACCCACGGCGACACCAAAGCCCACGTCGGCACCGACGGCTTATCCCACGGCTACGCCGTACGTTCCGCCTCCGACTACGGTACCGACTAGAACTCCCGTGCCCACATCAACGCCGAGGCCAACGCCAACGCCAACACCGTACGTCAGTCTCTCCGGCCAAGTTCGGGCGACAACGGTAGCAATACCCTCGTCAGCGCCGCCATCTACGCGCTTTGAGGTCTATTGGGATGTTAACTCTTCAGTTAATATAGATATTGGCGGCTGTCAAAACTTTAAGAAATATTCGGCACCCGCTCCGCCGCCAAATTCGGAAATGCTTTCAGCGGTTGAAAGCATTTGGGAAACGCCGTGCGTTCCTACGCATTTTACGAGGCTACCAAACGGAGCGAGTGGCTACGAGGTTTACGACTATATTACGACGGATGAAATCAACTCTGTTTTATCTGGCACGGAAACACTATATTTTGCCGTCGTCATTCAAGTCAGGCATGGGCGCTGGCGCAATGAGTTCAAGGAATGTTTTTATTTGTCTGGTCCCACGGGCCACATTGCGGGGTGTCCAGTTTATGAGTAACTACGCGCTCTTGCTTTGCCAGAACGTCGCTTCGATTCCAAGCTCGTAGAAAGCGCTAACGAGGCAGCATAGATTGTGACACAGGACCTTAGCGAGAACCTCATTCGTCTGAGCGACCGGAGACTTCGAGCGAACGCGCGTCCCGAACTTCGCCTTAATCATGTGGAAGGTGGTTTCCACGTTCGACCGCTGGTGGTAGTGCTTCAAGAACTCTTCGCGATTTTGGGTGAAGAAGTCGTAAGTCCGACGCCATATCGCGCGGCTTGCAGTGGGCTTGTAGTGCTCCCCGACGCCGCGGTGGTTGGACTTGAAGGGAATCAGCGGGAACGCTCCAGCCGCGTCGATAGCGTCGAGGTTGTCGTGCCCCATGTAGGCGCGATCAGCGGAGAGCTTCTTGACGTTGAACCGCTTGGCGGTCGAAGCGAGGAGTGCGGGTAGATGCCGTATGTCGCCCGTGCCTGGTCCCCTGTTCGGCGTAACTTCGACGCTGGTCACGACGTTCGTAGAAACGCCAATCATAACGTGAGCCTTAAGCCATGTATTTTTGACCATCTCCCGCCCGTACTTGTGATCAAACCAGCGGGCGTAGGTGGAAGTCGAAAAGCCGGACGAGTCAACGGCGAAGTCGGTTTCAACGTCGCGCAGGGGCCGCGCACTTTCCTCGATCATGGCCTTGAGAATCGGCGTCAGAATCGGGTTCTCCATGACGTTAAAGATGCTGTTGTAGTGAGGGGCGCGGTCAATATAGCCGTTCTCGGCGTATTGGCGCATATCGGTCATGGCGCGACGACCGGAGGTGCCGCCGTACACCTTCATAACGGCGCAGAATACGGCGTCAGAGAGCGGAAGCGGAGGACGCCCGTTCTCATGGACCGGGTTCTCAATCGCGGAGCACAGGCCGTGCAAGAAGGCGGCAACGCGCTCTTTCTCAACCACTTGCGCCGCGTTGTACGCAGGCCACTCTTGACGGTACGTGACTTTAACCGATTCCGTGACTGTCGTTTCGCCCTGCGCGTTCGTTTCACGCAGCAAGGTGTATTCGACCGCAAAGAGATGCTTGCACTTGTCGCCTCGGGCTTCGTAGTCCGGGCAGGTGCAAGTCGTGGCGTCGGGCTCGACAAGATACTTGCCGTGTCCATTCTGGGACGGAACTACCCAAAGATCGCCTTTCTGTTGGAGCTTTCCAGCCAGGGCGATGGCCAATCCGCGCTCTTCTCTTGTTTCCATAGTAGTATATTACTACAAGGTATAGAGAGAGTCAACCTTTTAGGGGGCCCCTTGACGTATATTCCTACAGGGTATAGCATAGAGCTATGCCAAAAGTTAAGCTGTCGGGCTATCGCTGCGAGCGGTGCGGCCACGAATGGCTGCCGCGTGACAAAGGACAGGACCCGAAGGTCTGCCCGAAGTGCAAGAGTCCTTATTGGGACACACCCCGCAGAGAATAGACCCTTGGGGTGCGCCGCGTGAGCGGCTTCAGCGAAGAAGCCTTTAACTTGGGGCGTCTTTGGGATTCGCCCGTGTCTGAGGCCGAGGCGGCAGACTTAAACGCACTTCACCTTGGGTTGCTGATCGACGGCTCTCTTGAAGAACTCGACGATTGTGATCGTCTGCTTGACGAAGCGCTCGCAGAACTAGACGCAAAGTCGCGGCCTGCTTCTTTTGGACCGTCAGAATCCGCTTCAGCGTTGCTCTATCGTCGGCGTGGGCTTCCAGAACTTGACCGAGGCGAGAGTTGACTGCCTCCAGGTCGCATGAATGCACTAGGGTTCCGCCTTCCAGGAGATATGAGTGTAGGGGATGTCGCGGTGCTATTGCCGTGTCGCTTGTGCGAGCCGACCCGCCGAAGTGGGCCGTACGATCTCTCTGTGCTACGTGTTCGCTAGAAAGCGGACCGTTCAAGAACATCTGTTCGCCGCGCTGCCGCCCGTTTGCTTGTGGACCGCCTGTGCATACGCAATTCACGCAAAACCTGATCCACGCGGGCGACCGGCACGACGCGCTGGTCGGGGTTTATGGGCAACCGCCCGACTATTTGGGCAAGCCGTGGTTAATGGGCAAAGCCTAAAACTCGGCGGATGGCTAATCCGGAGGCAACGGGAGAGGCAGGGCCGACCCCGAATCGGGTTGCCGCGAACTGGCCGAATGCGGAAGGCGTTTTCTCAATCATGACCGAGCGATGGGTTTCGTTCGATTGCTTCGGGACGCTGGTGGACTGGCACTCCGGCTTCCGCGCCATACTCGAGCGTGCCGGCGGCACGCGTCCGCAAGAACTCGAGGCGGCCTTCCACCGGCACGAACGCAATGTCGAAGCGGAACCCTACCGTTCGTACCGCGACGTGTTGCACATCGCGCTCGAGCGTGCCATGCGCGAACTCCGAATCGAGCCGGCGCTGCCGGCGAGCATCATCGCCGATAGCTGGCGCACGTTGCCGGCGTTCGCCGACGCAGCCCCGGCGCTGCGCCGCCTACGCGACGAAGGGTGGCTTCTGGCCGTGCTGACGAACTGCGACGTCGATTTGTTCGCAGAAACCGCGCCGTCGCTCGGAGCGGTCGTCGATCGCGTCGTCACCGCGCAAGACGTGCGGAGTTACAAGCCGGGTCTCGCCCACTTTCACCGATTTCGCGAAACCATCGGCGAAGCGCCGTGGATTCACGTCGCGTGCAGCTGGTTTCACGACGTCGTTCCGGCGCGTCGCGCCGGCATTCCGCGAATTTGGATCGACCGCGACCGTACGGGAGACGATCCATCGATCGCCACGCGTGTGCTTCCCAGCCTCGACGACCTGGCGACAGTCGTTCACTTGGTGATGCGATGACGCTGGGCATTCTCGTCGGCGGCGGCCCCGCACCGGGAATCAATGGCGTGATCGCATCGGCCGCGAGCGAAGCGATGAAGTGCGGACTGCGCGTGCTCGGAATTTACGACGGCTATCGCGACCTCGCGGCCGGGAACCCCCCGGGCACGTTGGAGTTGACGTTCGACGAGATCTCGCGCATCGGTAACAGCGGCGGTTCGATCCTGCGGACGTCGCGAACCAACCCTGCCAAAGACGAAGCTACCTTGGAACGCTGCGTCGCCGGCTTGGCAGCGCTGGACGTTCGCTTTCTGCTCTGCATCGGCGGCGACGACACGACGTTTGGCGCGGCCAAGATTGCCGAACGAACCGCCGGCCGCATCGGCGTGGCGACCGTGCCGAAGACGATCGATAACGACCTTCCGCTGCCGGACAACGCACCGACGTTCGGGTTTGAAACGGCGCGCTCGGTTGGCGCCGAAATTATCGAAAGCCTCATCGAAGACGCTATGACGACCACGCGCTGGTATGTCGTCGTGAGCATGGGCCGAAAGTCCGGCGCACTCGCCTTGGGCATGTGCAAGGCGGCGGGCGCCACGCTGGCCGTAATTCCCGAAGAGTTCCCGCACGAAACCGATCTGGGTGCGGTGATCGACACGATCGTCGGAGCGATCGTCAAACAGCGCTCCCTGGGACGCGACCATGGCGTAGCGGTCGTCGCAGAAGGCATTGCGGAACGCATTCCGGTGGACGCGCTCGCCGCCGCCATCGACGTCGCCGAACGCGATGCATTCGGACACGTGCGGCTCGCCGACATCCCGATCGGAACCGTCCTGCGCGACGGGGTGCGCAAGCGGTTGTCGGAATTGGGACTGCACACGACGGTCATGGCTAAGGACATCGGCTACGAACTCCGGTGTGCGAAACCGGTGCCCTTCGATCTCGACTACACTCGCACGCTGGGGTTCGGTGCCGTCCGCTACTTGCTTGAAGGCGGGAGCGGTGCGCTCATCGCGCTCAGCGGCGGCCGCGTGCAGCCGGTTCGCCTGGACGAACTGCTCGACCCCGACACGGGACGAATCCGCACGCGGCTGGTCGACGTCACCACGGAAGCGTATCACGTCGCGCGCGACAACATGGTCCGCCTCGAGCCGCGCGACTTTCACGGCGCGGCGCTCGACCGTATTGCCGAACAGACGACGCTTGCGCCGGATGCGTTTCGCGACCAGTTCCGGCGCGTCGCCGAGTTCGCATCGAGCCGGGGATGAAAAGCGGGATGGCGCTGACGCTGATGCTCGCGCAGACGCCGGTTGCCGCACCGTCGCCGCAGGCGTCGCCGCTCAAACAGATCATCGATGTGAAATCGCGCGCGCTCTGCACTACCCTAGGCAGCAAGATTCAGATCGCGCTGGTGGGGTTGATGAAGAACGACCAGGTCATCGAAGCCGGGAAACGGACCTTCGAGAAGATGGCGTGGGACCAGGCGCAGGGATCCAAAGCGCTGGAGATGGACCGTCTGCAGTTAAAGAATGCGGTTGCCGCGATGGTTCACAATCTGTACTCGATCGATCAAGTCCTCGACGATCCCTCGCGCTTTCCGCCCAACCCGGCGACCGACGACGAACGGGTCGCCGATCGAATGAAGGCGGCGCTGCAAGCGGTGGAAGAACGGCAGAAAGTGCAGCTCAACATCCTCAACGGCACCGTCGAAACCGAAGCTTTGAGCGCCATGCGACACGAGTTTGCCGATTTTTCTCCGACGACGACCAATGCGAGTCAAGGGTCGGTTGCGGCCGCTTCACCGCCCGCAATTACCGACGCGGGTTTGCAGCAACCCAAACCTGCAGCGACCGCCGTGCCGCTGACGTTCGCACGTTCCGGATCGAACGACGGCGTTGCCGCGACGTCGCCGAACGCAGCGTTTGCAACGGCCATGGCCGACGTCCAGGCTTCCGGCGCGGCCTCGGAGTCGCGCGCCGCCGCAATCATCGTACCGGTCGCACGCGAATGCGGATCCGCGGGCGACAAATAGAAGGAGGCGTAATGATGCGATGGGCCGCGATCGCCATCGTGCTCGTCATTTTCTCCGTCGCCGCGGGCGCTTTGGCCATCGCTTCGACGACCGGGAGTCTTCGCGGCCGCGTCGTGGACGCGGCCAGCGACGCTCCCATCGCGGGAGCCACGGTGACCGCGGTATCGCCGTCGCAAACGGCGACGACGTCGACCGACGGCTCGGGAGCCTTCTCGTTTCTCGCGCTCAATCCGGACACGTATACCATCCGCGTCGAAAAACCGGGATATTCGCCGGCGTCGCAGCCGGGAGCCAGCGTATTCGCCGATCAGTCGAGCACGTTCGTCATCGCGCTGTCGCCGGCGCTCAAGACCATCGGACGCGTGGCGGCGCGCGGTTCGGGTAGCCTCGTGCGCCCGGGAACGACCAGCGACGTATACTCGGTCAACGCGGCCGGACAGAAGGCGGCCCAATCGGTGGCCGGGTCGGGGTCGCTCAATCAGGCATACGGCGCCATCGCCAGCGTGCCGGGCGTCGCCGTCCCTTCGGGACAGCAGGGCTGGTATCAGAGCGTCTACATTCGCGGCGGCGACTACGATCAAGTCGCCTACGAGTTCGACGGTGTTCCGGTGGTCCGCCAGTCCGACTTCGCGCCCATCGTGACGCTCTCGGCGCTCGGTCAGCAAGAAGTGCAGGTTTACACCGGCGGAACGCCCGCGACGTCGAACTCTTCGGGTCTTGCCGGGTACATCAATCAAGTCATCAAGACCGGCACCAGCCCCGGTTACTCGACGGCCGACGGCGCCATCGGCGCCCCGCAGTTCTATCATTTCCTGTCGGTCGAGACCGGCGGCGCCACCCCCGACCGCCTGTTCTCGTATTACGTTGGTTTTGCCGGTGCGAATCAGGGCTATCGCTACGTCGACAAGTTCAACGGCGCCAGCGATCCGCAGTATTTTTATCCGCTTTCGATCGTTTCGAATAACGCCGTCTATAACGTCGTCGACGGAAGTTGCACGCTCGTGCACGGACCGGGTTCGTGCATCGGCGATCCGAATTTTGGAACGCTCTATTCACCGGGCGCGTCGTACTTCCAGGCGGCCGGATTCGATCGCGAAACCGTTATGAACTTCCACTTCGGCATTCCGCACCACGCGGATTCCGGTCGCGATGACGTGCAGTTGCTCTACGTCACCGGAAACATCGAGACACAATTCTACAGCTCGTACAACGACGTCTTCAGCGGCGGCGTGTACCCGGGCGGGGTGCCGTATCTCGACTCCACCTACTACAACGGTGCGCTCGGGAAGGCGCCGAATCCGGCGCAACTGGTCACCGGAGCGTTTCCGAGCAGTCCGACGGACCGCGTTTTCAACAACACGACGGTGAACGGGACGACGGCAAACCCATCGTTGCTCGGTCTCAACCAGCGCGACGGAAACAACGTCGGCTTTTCGGTCGAGAAGATTCAGTACCAACGCAACTTCGACAATCATTCGTATCTGCGCTTGCTGGGCTATAGCGAGTGGTCGGATTGGCTCATCAACGGACCCAACGGGGCGCAGCTCACGTTCGCCGCTGACCCGGCCGAATACGACGTGCTCGCGTGGATTTACGGCGCAGGCGCGATCTATTCGAACCAATTAGGTTCGAAAAACCTCCTAACCGCCAGCTTGGCGTACAACGCGCAAACGCTGGCGACGTACAATGCGGAGTTCGCCAGCGGAGGACAGAACTCGCGCGGTGCGACCGGCCTCGGAACGGTGATATCGAGTTACGTCGGCAACAACGGCGACTGCTATAGTTTCGTCACCGGGCAGCGTTGGAGCTGCTTTGCTGCCGGAAGCCAGGGCGGCCTCTTCAATCACGCCGCCGGCGGCTGCCCGCAGCCGCAGTCGTTTCCCTACATTTGTTTGACGCCGGGGAACGCGCCGGCGGGTTCCCCGGCAGCCAAGGCCGGCGCGCACTGGATAATGACCGAGAACGGTAACGCCGCGCAGTTTGACGGCGTTAAGCCGTATTTCAGCTCGTTGGCACTGACCGACGTTTGGACCCCGGGCGACCGGCTGCTGGTGAATCTGGGAGCTCGCGTCGACAACTTCCGCTACACGTTCGACAACACGGTTGCCGGATTTCCGGCGCGCGCTTTCTGGTTCAATGCGTTCAACAACGAGAACTGCGGAGCGCCCGCCCAGAATCCCGTTTCGCGTTGGAACGGCAGCTCGTTCGGCCCGTGCCCGGCCGGTTTTACCCCGATGACGGCTCCGGGTGTCGGCCTCGAAAACGCCGTTCCGGCCAGTACGTCGTATTGGGTGGTTTCGCCGCGCGTTGCCGGCACGTATACGCTCAACTCAGACAACGTCTTACGCGCGTCGCTGGGGCGCTACGCACGCGCCGCCGCGACGTCGGCCCAAGAAATCAACGACCGGCAGCAAGACCTTCCCGATCAGCTGGCGCCGTTCTACAAGCTCGGGTACACGACGCCCTACCACCAGAATCTTCCCGACTCGTCGTGGAACTACGACCTGTCGTGGGAGCACCATCTTCGCGGAACCAATCTATCGTTTAAAATCTCGCCGTTCTATCGCGCGACCAGCAATCAGGTGCAGTACTTTGCAACCGATCCGGCTACCGGAATCGTGTCGGGCGTCAACGTCGGCACGCAGCAATCGAGCGGCGTCGAGCTGTCGTTCCAAGGCGGCGACTTTACCAAGAACGGTCTTTCCTTCGCCCTCTCGTACACGTACACGAACAGCCGCATCAAATATTCGCCGATTTCCAACGGGGTCTCGGTGCTCGACAGCCTCAATGCCGCCATCGAGCAATACAATTCGTATACGCACGCTTGCGCCGGCCGGGCCGACTCGAAGATCTGCGGCGGAGGGTTGTACGGCGGAAACGCCACGCCGGTCTTCGTCAATCCCGGCGGCGTGCACGTCGGCAATCCTTATTACAACGGCGGCTTGCAACCGCTGATCGACAAGAATGCGTGGTTTAGCACTTACGACGTGATTCCGACGGCGTTCAGCTCGGCCAACGGCTTTGGAGTACCGAACGTGGCGACGCTGGTCGTCAACTACAAGCACGACCGCTTCACGGTGACGCCGAACCTTACGTACAGCTCGGGATCGTTCTACGGCTCGCCGTTGGTGTGGCCCGGCTACGTGCCGCAGTCGTGCACCCAAAATCCGGAGCTGAACCCGGTGGCGCCGGGCGCCAGCTGCAGCGGCGCCTATAAGAATGCGGCCGGCACGACGCTTTCGCCGGGCGTGATCTTTTTGCCCGACCCGTATACGCACCAGTTCGATTCGCTCGGGACGCTACGCCAGCCGTGGCAGCTGACGCTCAACCTGCAGGCCAGCTACGAAGTCAACTCGCACGCGACGCTCACGATGACGGCGTCGAATCTGTACAACGCCTGCTTCCAACGCGGCTACGCGTGGGACGACTCGAACATCTGCATGTACTCGAACTTGCCGTCGAACATCTTGGCGCCCGCCGGCAATTTCTTGCAAACGGCGCCGGTGCAGCTTAGATATCCCTACGGTCCCTGGTCGAATCAAACCGAAGTCGGCTATACGGCGGTCAAGCAGCCATTCCAATTTACGCTCGACCTCAACCTGCGGCTCTGACGCCGCGCCGCCCTACTACGGTTTGAAGCGCTTGACGGCGTTGTGGTAGGTGTCGGCGACGTAGATGTTTCCGGCGGAGTCCAACGTGACGCCGTCGGGACCGCTCAAGCCGGAGCCGAGCGTGACGATTTTTCCGCCGATTAAAACTTCTTTGATTGCGTTATTCGAGGAGTCGGCGACGTAGAGGTTGCCGGCACGGTCGACCGCGAGGCCGGCCGGATGGTTGAACCCGGAGCCGACCTTGGTGACGATCCCGCCGGGAGTGACCTTTTCGACGGTATTCGCCAACGTATTGGAGACGTACACGTTGTGGGCCGCGTCGACGGCGATGCCGGCCGGAGCGTCGAGGACTCCGCCGATGCGGATGATCTTGCCGTTGACGGCAACTTTCTTCGCTAAGTTGTTGCCCGTGTCGGCAATGTAGACGTCGCCGGCGCTGTCGAGCGCTACGCCTTGCGGCAAATAGAAGCCGGAACCGACCTTGACGAACGGGCCTTTCGGCGGATAATACCTAACCGGCGCGATGCGCATCAACGCGCAGCCGACATAAACGTTGTCTTTCGCATCGACTGCTATGCCGTACGGCAACTTCAACCCGCTGGCAATCGTCGTGATCGTACCGTCCGGGGCGACTTTCTTAACCGCGCCGTTGCCGCCGTCGGCCACGAACACGTTGCCGCTTGCGTCGACCGCGACGCCGCGCGGAAGCAAGAAGCCGGAGCCGATTTGAACGGTCGACCTGTTGTGCGCAATGCCTTGGGCCCGAAATCCCGTCGCACCGCCAAAGCCGGCCGGCGTCGGAGACGATAGCCCTCCGGACGAGCAAGCCGCGATCGCAAACGCCGCTCCAAGCGGGAGTAGCCGGCGCGCAAACCGCAAACACAGAACAGTACAGTGGTCGTTCATCGCCCAATCACCTCGTACGGGCGGCTCTTCGACACGAGCGAGCTCTCACCTGGCCTATCCGAGGAGGTAACGCAAAGATGATTCCAAGCCGCGTCGCGTTCATCATGTACCCCGTCACCGATATGAAACGTTCGGTTGCATTTTATCACGACGCTCTCGGATTCGAGAAGAGCGGACTAGACAACGACTTCTGGGTCGAGTTCGACGTTAACGGCGTCACGTTTGGACTCGGGAACTTCGAGCAAGTCGGGAAACCCGGTACGGCGCAGTCGCTCGCGATCGAAGTGGGCGATATGGCAGCGACGCGTGCGGAACTTACCGGACGTGGCGTCGAGTCCACCGAACCATTCGAAACGGCCGTCTGCTATATTTCTATCCTGCGCGATCCCGACGGCAACTCGATCGCGCTGCACCAAGCTAAAACGTAAGGCGTACGATGAAGGTAGGGCCATACGAGCTGGAGGTCGTCGAGCGCGTGCTGTTGCTTGCCGACCAATCGGTCGCAATGCCGCCGAAAGCGATCGAGGTTCTCATTGCGCTCGTCTCCGATACCGGCCGGGTCGTTTCGAAGGAAGCGCTGATGGAGCGGGTGTGGCCCGATACGTTCGTCGACGAAGCAAATCTCACGCAGAGCATCTACCGGCTTCGCCGGCAGTTTGCGCGCGACGGCAGCAGCGTTCGAATCGAAAACGTCCCGCGGCGGGGATACCGGCTTATCGCTATACCGCTGCCGGCGACCGAACCGGCCACTCGACTGTGCCGCCAGTGGCCGCAGCTGGCGGCCGCGCTCGTCGCCGTTCTGTTGGGCTGCACGGTGTCGGGGTCATCGTGGCGTACCGACGGCGGTGCCTACGCGCTCGCGGGTCATTCCCCGCGCGATTATCTGCTCGGACGGAACGATCAAAGCGTTGGAAGCGAAACGTCACTGCACCGCGCCGCCCGGTTGTTCAGCGCCGTGGTTCGGGCCGGTCCCAACAACGCGCTCGGATATGCCGGCCGTGCGGAAACCGAGGCGAGTCTGTCGTTTTACGCGCAAGATTCGTCGGACCGGATCGATTTACAGGCGCGCGCTATCGACGACGCACGAGCCGCGGTCGAAAAAGGCAACTACGACGCCGACGCCTTTGCGGCGCTCGGAGCGGTCGAAATGTCGATCGAACACGATGCCGGCGCCGCCGAGCGAGCGTTGACGCGCGCCCTCGCCGCCAACCCGAATCATCTCGGCGCGCTGGTTTGGCGAGGAACGCTATTGATGGAGGAAGGCCGCATCGGCGAGGCGCGGGTGACGTTCGCGCGTGCGATGGGCGTCGCGCCCAACGCCGCCGGGACGGCCGCCTCACTCGCATGGAGCGATTTCTTGGCGGGCGATGATGCTGATGCCATCGCGCTGTCGCGGCAGATGCTACTCGCGAATCAGCTCCCCGTGGTGGCTCGCGTTACGCTGGCCAACGCGGGACTGGACGCGCGCGACTTCACCGTCGCGCGAAGCGCGATTGAGGAACTGGCGCGCAGCCCGGAGACGCGCGTCCAGGCCGGCGCCTTGGCGGCCAGGCTGAACGCTATGACGGGGCGCGCCGTCGCGGCGGCCGCCGAACTCGACCGGCTTGCTCGCGTGGACCCGCGCGAGATAGGCGATTGGGATGCCGCATCGATGGCGGCGGCGTACGTTTCGTTGGGCGATCGCCGCCGCGCGTACCTGTGGCTCGACCGCGTTGGGCTTTGGGGGCGCCGCGAGACCGCGCGCGATCCGCGCTTCGCTGCGCTGGCTCGCGATCCCAGATTCGGGCGGTGGGTGCGCGCCGGCTGAGGCGTCGTTGAGCGTTCGTTGAAGCGCCGCACCCAGGGCGGCGCTATACTGGCGGCCATGCAACGCTTGATCGTACTACTCGCCGCATGGCTGATCTGCGGCGCGGCCACACCGTCCCTGGGCGTCGAGAAGATCTCGGATCTTGCGTACGCCGGCGACGATCTCGACGCACATCGTCTCGATCTCTACGTCCCGCAAGGAGCGGCGAGCGTGCCGATCGTCGTGTTCGTGCACGGCGGCGCGTTCTTGTACGGCAGCCGAAAAGAGTACGCGTGGGTAGGCGAGGCACTGGCCCATCAGGGTTTGGCGGTCGCCGTCGTTTCCTATCGGCTCTGGCCTCAGGCCGATGCCGGCGGAGCCACGCAGGACGTTGCGGTCGCGACGGCCTGGACAATCGCGCGGGCCGCAACGTATCACGTTTCGTCGAGCAACGTCTTCCTGGTCGGGCACTCGGCGGGCGCGCAGATCGTCGCGACGATCGGGACGAATCCGTCCTACCTGCGGGCTGCCGGTTCGTCACCGAGCGCCGTTCGCGGAGTTTTCGCAGTCGCCGGTGCGTACGACGTTCGCGACCTTTCCGGCGAGCCCGATTCCTGGCAGGTTCTCGACCGTCACATCTATGGGCAGACCCCGGATGCGCGGAGCGCGTTTTCGCCGGCCGTGAACATCGACCCAGGCTCGGCGCCCACCGAAACGGCATGCGGAACGCTGGACGACCCGTGGTCGTGCAATCGCGCAATCGGATTCGCAACGGCGTTGCGCGACGCCGGAGTGCAAGCGTGGGCGTTCAAGGACGTCGGCGCCGACCACATGGGATTGCTGCGTGCCTTGGCGTCGCCGGGTAGCGCGCTCAACTCTGAATTTCACGACTTCATCGCGCGCTTACAGGTCGCGACGGCGTCGCCGGCGCCCAGCGGCGGTGTCGCGGAGCTGGATCGCCTTGCGGGGACGTGGGACGGCACGGGCAGCTTCGTCGACGGTCCGTACAGCAAAGCCGCAACGGCCCGCGCGATGACGGCCTGCGCGTGGTCCGGCGATCGCGCGTTCTTGATCTGCCAGCAAAGCGTAATGCTCGGCGGAAAACACGAAAGCGACGTCGCGATCTACACGTACGACGACGCAACCGGAAAGTATCATTTCTATAGCATCGGCGTGGCTCGCGCCAACAGCACCGCAATGGCCGTCAGCGGCACCACGATCGCCTACAACGACTCGTTTACCGACGGCGCGAAGCACGTACTCACGCGCACGCTCAACGTTTGGGACGCACCGGATAGCTACGCGTGGCGAACGGAGTACTCGCTCGACGCCGGTGCACACTGGATTCTGATGGGGTCGGGACGGTCGACGCGAATTCGGTAGCGTGGAGCTTTCTTCGTCCTTCGACTGCGCTCGCTAACGCTCGCTCCGTTCAGGATGACAAGGCGGCAGTGCGCCGTTACTGGCTGTCGATGGGTAGCATCGATTCGGGTTCGTGCATGATCTGTCTCAACGAACGCTGCGACTGAATCGGTTTGAACGCCCGCGGTTTCTGATTGAAGTTGAACATGTTGCCGATCGAGGTCGCACGCTGGTCGGTCGTGCCGAGCGATCCCAATGCAAACGTCCCCTCGACGAATTTCAGAATGCTGCCGAACTCGTATTGGGTGTGCGAAATCGTCCCGCCGGCGACGTACGGCGACACGACGATCATCGGAACGCGGAATCCCAACCCCCCGGCTTTATCCAGAAACGGCGGGGGCTCGTGATCGTAGAAGCCGCCCCAGTCGTCCCACACGATGACGATGGCGGTCGACTTCCAATACGAACTGCCGCCGATCGCGTTGACGACGCTGGCGACCCACGACGGCCCTTCGTCGGGGCTGCCCGGGCCGTTGGGATGATCCGAATGAGGCTGGTCGGGAATGACCCACGAGACCGCCGGCAGCTGTCCGTTCTGAGCGTCGCTGATCACGTTGGTTTGCGGCGTCGAAATGTTGGTTTTCCATTCCGGCCCGTTGCGTACCGCATCGATGGCGGCAAACGCATTCCATAGCTCGCCGGCGGTTTGCGGCGTGTACGTGGGCGCGTAATACTTCCACGAGACGCCCTTCTTATCGAGAAGGTCGCGAAGGGTGCCGGTCGGATAGGTGAGGCACGGAAACGGGCCGGCCGTGTTGATGGGAATCGGATAGCTACCGTTCCACTGCGTGACCGGCGTCGTCGTGCCCTGTTTGGCATCGCATCCCCAGCTGTACCAGTTCGAGGGGTAGTCGATGAGGCTTCCCGTCAAACTTCCCCACGTGCCTGCGGTCGNNCCGCGATGAGATCTTGGTGCGCCGTAAAGCTGCCGCTGCCTTGGGTTTGGAACATGTGATCCGCCAGGCCGTACTGCTGCGCCAAATCCCAGTACGGCTTGACCTGCGACGTGGTGACGTACTGGTAGGGATAGGTCCCGGCTAGAATTTTGGTGATGCCTTCCTTGTTAAAGCAGTCCATCTTGCCGCCGTCGTAGTCGATCCAGAACGACGCATACGTGTGATTGATGTCGCGCGCGCCCGCGAGATTCTGCGGTTTGAGCGATACTTTGGTTTGCTTGCCGTTTTTGCACGTGTATCCGTAGGTCGCGCCGTCGGCGCCGGGAAACGTCGCGAAGAGGTTGTCGAAACTGCGATTCTCTTGGACTAAGATGACGACGTGCTGGATGGCCTTGCTGCTGCCGTTGGCGGAAGCGACCGGCATATCTGCCGGCGGCGCGAAGGCCGCGTTGGTCGCGCCGTTCGAACACGCGGTGAAAGCAAACGCTGCGGCGATCAGAGCGGATGCAAACGTAGCCGAAAACCTCACCGGTAAATCCTTCCACGCGACCTGAGAGTACTGGAGATAGGTTACTCGAAAAGCGCGTTCGCTCCCGCCGTACGCTTTTAGTGACCGAGGTCAACTCGCGGGACTATTCGCTATCCGGAGGACGGCGATCGAGCGGTTCGCGTTCGAAGCCGGCTCGACCGTAGAGGGCCGGGATGGGCGAGAACGCGCGCGGCGGTTTTGAGAAATCGAAGCAATCGGTGGCGGGCGAGTTGGCGCGTGCGTCGCTGGCAGCCAACCGAGCAAGCCCAAACTGATCTTCGACGAACTTGAGGATGCTGCCGTGTTCGTACTGCACGTGCGAGACGAAGCTTATTTTGGCATACGGCGAGATTACGATCAGCGGTACGCGCAGGCCGAGGCCGTCGTAATCCTCGAGCGGCGGAGGCACGTGGTCGTACCAGCCTCCGTAGTCGTCCCAGAAAACGAAGATCGCGGTCGAGTCCCAATATTTCGATTTACCGATGGCGTTGACGAGCGACGCAACCCAATGCGGCCCGTGGTTGGAGTCGCAACTGGCGTGATCGGAGTTTGCGCAGGTCGGCGTCACCCAACTGACCGCCGGCAGCTTGGCGTTGGCAACGTCTTTGAAGAAGCGCGTTTGCGGGCTGACGACGTTCGCGCTCCAGTCCGGTCCGTAGCGAATGTGTTTGATGGCCTGGTAGGCGTTCCAGATTCCGCTGGTCGTATTTCCGATATCGGAAGTGTAGTAGCGCCAAGAGATTCCGGCGGCGTCCAACTCGTCGCCCAATGTCTGGTTGTCGAAGCAGGCCTGGACGTTGGTGCCGTAGGTGCGCTGCTGCGTGATGGTCGGGATGACGTCTTTGGGGCCGCCGTCGCAACCCCACTGTCCGCTGGGGTAGTCGACCGCCGAGTTCGATTGCCCGGCAATGGCGTACTGGTGTGAAACGAAACTGCTCGCATCGAAATTCGACGCGAACATTCGATCGGCCAAGACGTACTGCTTCGCCATCGCGACGTAGGGTTTGGTTTCGCTCGCCGGCACGTAGCCGTACTGCGAATCCGGCTTCGGACAATGCGGCGGTCCCCCGCCGAGCCCGCAGCTCATGGCTTCCTTGTCGAAGCCGTCCATCTTGCAATCGGTGCCCGGCAGGCTGCCTTGACCGTCGCAGGCGGCGAAGAAGCTTTGCGAGTCGTGATCGATATCCCAGGGCGTCTCGAGACCGAACGGCTGGAGCGCGAGTTTCTTTCCGGTGCTGGTATATCCGTACGACTGCGCGTCGGCGCCGGGGAAGCCTTGGAAAAGATTGTCGAAGCTCCGGTTCTCTTGAACGATGATGACGACGTGGGTAATCTTAGAACCGGCATTTTGGCGCGCGTCGAGCGTACCCACCGGTGCCACGCTGCCGGTACCGCCTGCGCCGCTCGTGCAGGCCGACATCGTCAGCGCAATTGCCGCAGCGGCGAGGACGCGCGCAACGATCCTTCGATTCATCTCATTCGTAATCCGTAGGGCGTGGATCGATCGGCTCGCGCACGAAGTCCGCGGCTTTCATGCGAGTTGGAATCGGAACGAACGCGCGCGGCTTTTGCGAGAAGTCGAAGCAGTCGCCTTCCGGCGAGTTCGCACGTTTATCGCTGGCCGAGAGGCGGGCGAGCCCGAACTGGTCCTCGACGAACTTGAGGATGCTACCGTGCTCGTACTGGACGTGCGACACGTAGCCGGCCTTGGCGTACGGCGAGATCACCAACAGCGGAACGCGAATGCCCAGCCCGTCGTAGTCCGCCAACGGCGGCGGAACGTGATCGTACCAGCCACCGTAGTCGTCCCAGAAGACGAAGATCACGGTCGAATCCCAATACTGCGACTTGCCCACCGCGTTGACCAGCGACGCGACCCACAGCGGACCGTGGTTCGATCCGCAGGCGGCGTGATCGGAGTTGTCGCAGGTCGGGGTCACCCAACTTACCGCCGGCAGCTTTCCGCTTGACACGTCTTTGAAGAAGCGCGTTTGGGGACTGACGACATCGGTCTTCCAGTCGGGCCCGTATCGAATGTGTTTGATGGCTTGATAGGCACTCCAAATTCCGCTGGTCAGATCGCTGATATTGGAGGCGTAGTATCGCCAGGAAAACCCCGAGGTGTCGAGTTCGTCGGCGAGCGTTTGGTTGTCGAAACAGGCTTGGATCGGGCTCCCGTAGGTCCGCTGCGCAGTCAGCGTGGCGATGGTGTCTTGCGGGCCGCCGTCGCAGCCCCAGGTGGATTGCGACGGGAAGTCGACGCTGGAACTCGCCTGGCCGGCAATGGCGTACTGGTGCGATACGAAGCTGCTTCCGTCGAAGTTCGACGCGAACATCTTGTCGGCAAGCACGTACTGATGAGCCATCGCAAAATACGGCTTCGTTTCGCTACGAGGCACGTATCCGTATTGCGGGTTGGGGTTGGGGCAACGAGGGCCGCCGACGGGCCGGCCGCAGGTGACGAACTCCTGGTCGAAGCCGTCCATCTTGCAATCGGTGCCGGGCAGGCTGCCTTGGCCGTCGCAGGCTTTGAAGAACTCGCCGGAGCTGTGCTGGATGTCCCAGGGAGCCTCGAGGCCGATCGGCGCGAGGCTGACTTTTTTGCCCGTGCTAATGTAACCGTACGACTGCGTATCGGCACCCGGATAGCCTTGGAAAAGATCGTCGAAGCTGCGATTCTCTTGCACGATGATAACGACGTGCGCGATCTTGCCGCCGGCTTTGTGACGCGCGCCGGTGAACGACTGCGACGATGCGTTCTCGACCGGCGTTGCCGGCGAGGTTCCGGCGCACGCAGTCAGCGCAAGCGCGCAGGCTAACGCGGCGAGAGCGGCGTTATTCACTGTCGGGCGAGCGCAAATCGGGCGGCTCGCGCAAGAAGTCGGCCGCCTTCATGCGCGCGGGAATCGGCACGAAGGTCCGCGGCTGCTGTGAGAAGTCGAAGCAGTCGCTCTCCGGCGAGTTCGCTCGCTTATCGCTGGCCGATAGGCGGGCGAGTTTGAACTGATCCTCGACGAACTTGAGTATGCTGCCGTGTTCGTACTGTACGTGCGAAACGTACCCTTGCTTTGCGTACGGCGAGATCACGATCAGCGGAACCCGAATCCCGAGCCCGTCGTAATCGGCGAACGGCGGCGGCACGTGATCGTACCAGCCACCGTAGTCGTCCCACATCACGAAGATCGCCGTCGAGTTCCAATACTTCGAGTTTCCGACGGCGTTCACCAACGACGCCACCCAGTGCGGACCGTCGTTCGTGTCGCACGCCGCGTGGTCGGAATTCTTGCACGTCGGCGTCACCCAGCTTACCGCCGGTAACGTTCCGCCGGAGACGTCTTTGAAAAAACGCGTCTGCGGGGTAATCACGTTGGCTTTCCAGTCAGGGCCGTAGCGAATGTGCTTGATGGCCTGGTACGCGCTCCAAATCCCGCCGTCGAGATACGAGATCTTCGAGGTGTAGTAGCGCCACGAAACGTGGGCTGCGTCCAACTCGTCGCCGAGCGTCGGGATGTCGAAGCAGGCTTGGATTTTGACGTTGAGCGCGCGCTGCTGCGTGATCGTCCAAATCGTGTCGTTCGGGCCGCCGTCGCATCCCCACGTCCCCTGATTCGGGTAGTCTACGGTTTCGTCGGCCTGGGCGGCGATGATGTATTGGTGTGAAACGAAGCTGCTGCCGTCGAAGTTGGAAGCGAACATCTTGTCGGCCAGTACGTACTGCTGCGCCATGGCAAAATACGGCTTCGTTTCGCTCGCCGGCGCGTAGCTGTACTGCGGATTCGGATTGGGGCACGGCAAACTGCTGCCGCCACAGGTGACGATTTCCTTATCGAAGCCGTCCATTTTACAGTTCGTACCGGGGATGCTTCCTTTGCCGTCGCAGGCCTCGTAGTAGGCCGCCGCTCGGTGATCGATGTCCCACTTTATTCCGAGCGGAACCGGCTGGAGCGTGACTTTTTGTCCGGTGCTGGTATAGCCGTACGACTGGACGTCGGCGCCGGGGAAACCCTGAAACAGGTTATCGACGCTGCGGTTCTCCTGCATGATGATGACGATGTGTTGGATCTTGCCGCTGGGTTTGTGCACGACGTTGTCGAGCACGCTCGACGGCAGGATCGGGCTCGAAACCGGCAATTCCGCCCCGGATATTGGAGCGCCGCCGTTTCCGCTACAGGCCGAAACAAGGCATCCGATTGCTGCGGCGGCGATGATTCGAAAAACGGCCGGGAGGCTTCGCATGACGTCTCCTAGGAGGTTTTGCGCGGGCTTATTCGGTGTCGGGTGGACGCGGATCGAGCGGTTCGCGTTCGAAATAGGCCGCATTGAGTTTGGTGGGTATCGGTACGAAGGGTCGCGGCGCCTGTGAAAAATCGAAGCAATCCTGTTCCGGCGAGGTCGCGCGTGCGTCGCTGGCGGCGAGGCGTCCCAGGCCGAACTGGTCTTCGACGAATCGTACGATGCTGCCGTGCTCGTAGTGGACGTGCGAAACGTAGTTCTGCTTGGCGTATGCCGAGATCACGAGGAGCGGTACCCGGATGCCGAGCCCGTCGTAGTCGGCGAACGCCGGTGGCACGTGATCGTACCAGCCGCCATAGTCGTCCCAGGTTACGAAAATCGCCGTCGAATCCCAATACGGCGACGAGCCGACGGCATTCACGAGCGACGCGACCCACGCCGGCCCGTGACCGGTGTTGCACCCGCTGTGATCGGAATTTTCGCATGTCGGCGTGACCCAGCTCACCGCCGGGAGTTTTCCGGCTTTGACGTCTTTGAAAAATCGAGTCTGCGGATCGATGACGTTGGTTTTCCAGTCGGGGCCGTAGCGAATGTGCTTGATGGCTTGATAGGCGTTCCAGAGGTTTCCGTCGCCGAGAATGCTTGCGGTGTAATATTTCCAGGAAACGCCGGCCGAGTCGAGTTCGTCGCCGAGCGTCGAATTGTCCAGACAGGCCTGGATACGGCCGCCGTACGTCCGCTGCTGGGTAATCGTTCCGACCGTGTCCTTGGGTCCGCCGTCGCAGCCCCAATAGGTAAGGGGAAAGTCGACGGTCGAGCTTGCCTGGGCAGCGATGAGATACTGATGCGCGACGAAACTGCTGCCGTCGAAATTGGACGCGAAGGTCTTGTCAGCCAGCACGTATTGCTTGGCCATCGCGAAGTAGGGCTTCGTCTCGCTCTGCGGCACGTAGCCGTATTGCGGCGTCTTGTTCGGGCAGCGCGGTTCGGGCGGAACTTGGCAAGACGCGGCTTCTTTATCGAAGCCGTCCATGCGACAGTGGGTGCCGGGAATCGATCCTTGCCCGTCGCAGGCCGCGAAGAAGGCCTTCGAGCTGTGATCGACGTCCCAGGGGGCACTCAAGGAAATGGGGGCGAGCTGGACTTTCTGGCCGGTGCTGGTATAGCCGTACGACTGGGTGTCGGCGTCGGGATAGCCCTGGAACAAATTGTCGAAGCTACGGTTCTCCTGGACGATGATGACCACATGGGTGATCTTGCTACTGGCCGGGCCGCCTACGAACGTGCTCGAGCGAAGGCCGGCCGGACCGTTCGCCGGCGGGGAATTTCCGAGGCCGCCCGCGCAGCCCGAAACCGACCAGGTCAGGGCGAGCACGATGACGCCTCGAGCGATACGCCGGATCACGGTCAAGACTGCTCCTTGCGAGTGGGAGAAGGGCTCTCTCCGCTACGACGGAGCGGCCCAAAATTCCCCGGCTTGCCCTTTACACTAGCTTTACAAAAAGGCTCGGCAGACTGCAGGTAACGCTTGCCTCGCCGCGCATTGTAGCTATCCCCCAGGTGTGGACCAGGGTTATCTTCGCGATTCCCGATCAAACTGAACAACTTTTCACACTTTCATGAAAGAAAAGGGAAAATTCACTAATGAAGATTTCCAACTCGGCC